>JAJONP010000215.1 GCA_021323555.1 Gammaproteobacteria bacterium
CAACATGCCATCCAAACAATTGAGATTTATAAATATCCTGATCAATCTGTTCGATGGCACAAATTAGTAAAAATTTAATAAGTCCAGCAGTAGGAACAAGTTGAGGGTCAACTTGAATATTATTTGTTGCACCTATATAAAGGGTTGAGTCTCCTCTAGGTAACGCATGCAAGCCACAAGCTCCGGCTCGATTAGGAGTGCGTATAGCGTGTTGAATAGGAGTACTATGCTCCTTTATTAATAGGGAATATCCAACACCAGATAAAATACGAGGGATATTATCCTTAATTTCAGGAATTTGATCAATCAACTGCTGAGAATAAACGCCAGCCGCTAATATAACTTGTCGAGTAGAGAAGACTCCTTTATTGAGTGTTTTAACGCCGTTCGTTGCTCCCGAAATATACTGAATTTCAGTTGCTACATCATCTACTAGCATTACGTTATGATAAGAACTTAAAATATTTTCTAAAGCTTCAAGCATTTCAAGGGAACTTATACACCCCTCATTTGGAATATAAAGAGAATTTAAAGGCCTAGCATCTTCCAGAGAATTGAGTCCTGGGATATCACTTGCCTTAATTTCTGTGTAAGGTTCTTGATAAAACTTAAGAGTATCGATAATTGCTTGATAATTTTCACAATCTAATCGGCCTGAGCGAGCATTTAAAATAACAAAGGTCCCCTGGTCAATTTTTAGTTTCTTGTGAAGTGGGAAATTCTCATTAAGTTCATTAATCCAGTTTTTCCATAACTTGGAGGCTTGGATAGCCATTTCAAACTTTGTCTTTGCTGCTGCAGAAGATAAAGTTCTATTGGTCACTTCTGCAAACACATTAAGCATAGCACCTGCAGCTATAGTCCCACTGCCATAACGGTTTTTTTTGCCAATGATAGCGATTTTCAAACCAGGATCTTCTTGCAAAAGTGAATAAGCTGTAACGTAAGAAATAATTCCATTTCCTATAATTGCAATGTCATAATTCATATTTTTTATCTTTTATTAATTTTATTACTATAAGAACAATATTTCTTCCTTTATTAAAGAAGAGGATTAGCATATATTTAGATTAGAGGTGTGGCCTACAATAGTTAGGGGTTTGATTCTAATTCCTGTAATAGAGGGCTTCTAAAATTGTCATTCTGGGGCTTAGACCTTATTAGCTAAAGCAATACGAGGCGTTACAAAATCTTAGAACCTAGCTTCATGTATTTTTACAATTTTCTAACCATATAAAAGTTAAAGGATTGTAAGATATTATAGAACCCAGGAAACCTAAAGGTGCGCAAAACCTCGCCAAGGTTTCTTAAATCTCAGAAAGGGAGCCCTTCTAAGCAAGGTTAAAAGTTCCTACTAAACCAAGTCCAAACCCATAGCTAAATATATACAGGCTTAACTCTCATAAGAGTAATAAGGCTATTAGTCAAGAGACAAAGCAAGATAAGCGACTTTGCGCCCCATAGAGGGGGATGCATTATTTTTCACAAAAGACTATAAAGCTATAGTAAGGAGGTGACTAAATTCCCTTTGTCTAGCAACCTAATGCATAAATAAAGCCATCAGAGGACACAACATAATGAGGATATTTAAAAAATTTCAAAATCAAATAAATAAACATGCGGCATACTCAGATCCTATTATGGTTCTTTTTGGTATTTTTGGTTTAATTAATTATCCAATTTTTTATTTTTTTTGGAAAATTTTCGCTGATATTGGGTATGACGATCTGTGGCTGAGACTAGGGGCGACAGCCTTGTGCTTGCCATTAACATTAAAAAATTTTTGGCCTGATTCTTTCAAACCGTTTATACCTTTCTATTGGTATCTAACTATCATATATTGTTTACCATTCTTCGGGATTTATGTTTTTTTACAGACTAACGGCTCTAGCGATTGGTCTTTTAACCTAATTCTTGGATTATTTTGGCTCATTACAGTTTTAGATTGGGTAAGCTTTGCTTTCGTTTCTTTCCTTGGAATAGCCGCGGCTTGTATCATTTATAGGCTTCAAGGAGGTATATTCTATGATTCTGAAACTAACGTTTTGATGGTGATAAGTAATATAACGTTTGTCATTACCACATCCCTTTTATTCATCCGCAAGAAAGATTTTTCTCACCAAGAAAAACTACGCACCATGAAAATGCTGGCAGGATCAATTGCCCATGAATTGCGCACGCCTTTATCGGCGATGATGATGGGCGGGCGTGCTTTGGGAAAAATCCTGCCCGCCTATCAAGAAGCATATACGAAAGCAAAATCCGCCCATCTTCTTGAACAGACGGTCTCATCTGACCAAGAAACATATCTTGCGAGCCTTCCTCAAAATATACAAACTGTCAGCCAGAATGCCCATACCATGATTACAATGCTGCTCACCAATTTGAATGAAGGAACGGCTGGCCAGAAGCTGGAACGTTGTTCCATGGCGCTTTGTATAGAGGAAGCCTTAACAGCTTATCCTTTTTCTTCCGATGAACGGCGTTTGGTTCACTGGCAAGGAAACCAAAGCTCCCATAACAATACCCAGGTAGATTTTTCTTTTTTGGGACATAAAGAACTGATGAAGCATGTCTTGTTCAATCTCTTCAAAAATGCCTTATATGCGATTGCTTCCACTGGAAAAGGAGAAATTTTTATTATAATTGAGCCAAGAGGGAATACGCGCGGCAAAAGAGTAAATCAGTTGATTTTCAAGGATACAGGACCGGGTATCCCTCCTGAAAACCTGCGTCACATTTTTGATCGATTTTACACCAAAAAAGAACACGGCACCGGCATTGGGCTTGCCTTCTGCCAATCTGTCATCCAAAGCTTTGGAGGAGAGATTACCTGTACATCCCGTCCAGGAGACTACACAACCTTTACGATTTCTTTTCCTGCCTTGCTGGAAAAGACATAGAAACATCTTGTTAACTTATTTCTGCGTCCTATCTTTTCAAAAATACACGAAGGGCAAAATGATAAAAAACAAATTATTTCTTTTAGCTTGCTTTTAATATACG
>JAJONP010000003.1 GCA_021323555.1 Gammaproteobacteria bacterium
GATCAGACTTTATATTTAATAAGCTGAAACTTTCTTTAAAAGATCAGTTTTCTAAAGAAGATGAAGAAAAATTCGAAAATAATTGGACTCTTTATCATGGAAGAGTATTTAAAACGGCTGTTCTGGCGTTAGTACGCAACGTTATTTTAAAGATAGCCGAGCGCCATCCATGGTTAATTCTGAGTAGTAAGGACTTCCACAATTATTTTCTTGAAATAGATATTTTTTTAAAAATTTTTATCGAAAATCTTATTTGTAAAGCAGTAAAGGATTATTGGAATGTAGATTATCGACAATTATTACAAACAGAGTCTCTTGATTTAATAGATAATGGCTCAAACTGGCTTGAAGATGAAATACAAATAGGGCCATTTGATCCTATCCCAAAATTACTTATTCACCGTCCTTCTCCTATTTTTTCTCTTGCGAATGTAGGCAAACTTACCCTGGATTATCGTTTGAGCCATGTGGACATACTGCATTTCTTATATAATGTTTATGTGAAAGATCAAAAATCCCAGCAAGTTTTTTCTAAGACAGCAGTTATCAATCAGGATGGATTTCACTATTTGACTGATCAGCAAAAAACAGAAGTTGCTCTTTTATTTGTTAATATAGGAGATTTGTCTCAGTTGGGAATAACAGAATGGATACTGATAGAAAAAACGAATCAGACATCCGGAACTGTTTATTATCCTCATTTTCTTGAAGAGAGTGCAATAAAAGAAAAATTACAACAAGCAAAGTTAGATCTCACTTATCAAAGCATAGATTGCTCAACATTAAAAAACTGCTTAGCTCAAGATAACTACGCTATATGGCATATTGTTTTATTACTAAAGGTATTACCTTTTACCTTCACTGTGCAGAGAAGATTCGAGAAAGAGAACCAAATTTCAGATGAAAAAGAAGAAAAGAGTCATAGAGAAAAAGAGCCTTATCTAGAGAAAATACCTTTTTTTATTTTATTGCAGTCTGTATTCGACCAAATTCAACGTTATTCTGTGAACAAGCATGATCCTATATTTTTACCTGGCGGGAGATCAGCTCCTATCGGCGAAGCTGAAAGGATTATCCAATTGTTCAAAGAAGGAAAACTTGTCATTGAAGATGATTGCCATACAATTTGTTTGAATTTTGGGAATTCGCAAGAGTATATTAATATCTATCCCTATCTATTAATAGTGATTGATCACGGACATGGGCAACTATATCGTTTGAAATATTCTCTTTCTGCTTCATTATATGAAGAGGATGCTTCATTCTCTAAAAAGATTAAGAGCTTATTTGAGAGCGGTATCTATCTTTCGGAAATCGAGTTAATAGGTGAGCCACCGGGTAATAAGTTGTATGAGAATGCACATCAGTATGCTGTTACATGCGTTGCTCGTAATCAATTTATGTGGAGACAAGACAAGCAGCATATGCAATCTGCGAGTGCATCTACAGTTCTTAAAAAAAAATTATGGGAAGATACTGGGCGAGCGATTGCTTTTTTCTTTATCCAACACGGAGAAAAGCTGAGTTCCGATGCTGCTCTCCATACAATAATCCAATATTATCAATCCCCTTCCCAACAGCCAAACACATTGCCTGATTACATACAAGATTTTTTGCAAATTACAAAAATGGGTCAGAAAGGATTTGAAAGTTTTTTCCACTATCTTGCTACGGAATATGTAACAGACTGGGAGCAGGGACACGCGGAGCCGCTTCCTTTATTATCTTGTGTATTTGATTTGGAAAGAATGGGGAAAAAAAGCCCAGAATTTATGATAAATTCTATGAAAGAATATATTAACAAACAAGAAGAGTCTTTTCCCCTCTTTCACTCATTTTCTATTATTCTTTCTTCTCAGGCTTATGACTTTTCATCTCTTTCTCCACAAACAGAACTTATCAGTCTTATTACCGAGAACGAAAAAATTTTAGAAGAAAGAGGCTGTGTAAAAATAGTGAATCCAGAATTTGATCAAGATATTTTCTCTTGTTTTGTGTCTCAGAATCAATGTGATGCTCTTATAAACAAAACTTATAGGGTATTAAATTTCCTTCATTTTGGAAAAATAGATACAAAATTTTATAGCCAGCGAGCACAGTATCGTACTTTACAGAATGTTGTACAGAGAAATCAAAAAGAACGTAGATATCCTCTCTTGCAGGATTATACAACCTTTCTTTATGAAGAAAGGGAGGAGAAATCTGGACAAGAATGGGATGTTTATTGTGTTGAGATGCAGCAACAACCCTGGGAGGGAAATAATTCAACTTATTCTCTTCATAGGCAAATATTCAGTATTGAGCAACAACAAGAACAGGAACAACAGGCGGAAGCTGACTTCCACGACCAATCACGACAAAAAAAAACACAGCGCAGCACGCAAAAACAAGATGATTTTTCTTCTTATGAAAAAGAAGAATCTTTGTTAATCACACGAGATAATATCGAGGAAAAAGCTGATATCAGAGAGATATGGAATAGTGTGCCTATCGAAGTCAAAAGACTTATAGGTCAGGACAATGTAGAAAAACCTTTACGTAGATTGTTTTCTATCTGGGTCGGTAGCGATAAAGATATAGGATATTTGATTACAAAGATGGAACCTGCGGCTGTTAAGAGAATATTGAAAGATGTTGCTCAATTTCGTATGGGTATTGTTAAATGCCATTTGCCGCCTGGATTTAAACTGGCTTATTAAGAGGAAGGTCACTTAATTCTTTGTTTTTCTGTCAGGCAAGAAAGAGAGGATTTAAAACCAGATTCATTATGGAGAAAACAGAAAAGTCCTTTTACAGTGATATTGCCAAGAGAAAAACCCAGAGAGTTCCAGTATGGCGATTTTAGGGAATTTTTTCCCTTAACGACGCATGAAGCAGAAGAAGATAAGAAGCAAGTACAAAAAACCTATTGGCATTATTTAGTAACAACAGAGAACGATTCTCACGTATCTGATAAAGAAGAGTTTTATAGTTATTTGACACAAAAAAAATATGAGCCTCGAGAGTCAATAGCAGATGAGCATCTTGCAGTAATGATGCAGCATGTAGATATAGCTTATGAATTAGAAGAGTCTAAAGCTCGTTGGAGACGTATTGAAGCGGAAGGATTAAATAATGAAGCGTTACCATATATGAGGGATTTTATGGAAACTCCCGAGGTCTCTCCCGCTATTATTTGTAAACCTGTATTGAATTTTAATGAATGTTTGGCCCATTTAAAAGGATGGTCACGAAAAAATGTATCTGCAGGATTTTTAGACTATTTCTTTTCAACAGAAGAAAAAAAGGGTGCTTCTTTAACACTTCAAAATTTGAAATCATTTGGTCAATTATTTAACCACTATGATAGGGAAGACGAGAGTTCTATTAAAGGCACTATTTCTTTTTTAAAAATGGCAGATCGACTGTACCTAGCTTTTGGCCCAGAATATTTTTCAGTGTGGAAAATAGGCGTGTTAGATATTTCCCAAAATTGGGTAGAATTATTAGAAAAAGAAGAAGTAGATGCTGTGGTAGAAAGTGTTGCGATTTTAAAAAACAGTGAGATTTTTAAAGAACAATGGTGGGCTTTGGCAAAGCGGCATTATGATACAACAAATCATGTGTATTATTCTGAATTATGGAGCGCTTTTAGAGAATTACTGGACGTCATTAAAGAAAAAAAGCTCGTATTAAAACAAACAGAATGGAAAAAAGTTTTAGAGAGAAATGATTTTCACGCTGTTGTATTTTTAGATCGATTATGTACGGTTTTAAAAAATTTATCTCAGCCTCAGTCTATTTTAGACCATCTATCTGAGATCGATTGGCGAGAAAGTGGTTTTTATCACGCGAGCAATCAAGGGCATCGTCATTGGGACCCAGAATTGAAATTAGAAGAATTTTATTCAAATCCAGATGCTGGTTCTCATGTGATAGCATGGCCTGTTGAATTTCAGCCTCAAGATAGAGATATTACAACGCATGCACTTCGTTTTGCCAACATACGGATTTGCCTTTCCTATCAAGCTTTTATCCATTTTAAGAATTTAATGAAAGCCTCTCAAATGGATGTGCATTTTGGACGGTTTTTTACAGCTTATGTAGCACTCGGGATAGATCCTGTTGAAGGAATAACCTCAGCGCAAATAGAAAATGTTAAACAGCGTTTGGATTCTTCGTTTATTGCATGGGTTAACAAAAATATTGCTCTGGAAGGAGAATTGATTCCTAAAACAGTTTTGCTTCATTTTGACGATCTTGTTATTTTAAGTAAAATTCTAGAAGAACTTGAATTAATGGGAGCTATTAATAGTTATACATCAAGTGAAGCATTGTTATTCATGAATAGCTGTGCGCGAGCATTGCAATATTATAAGAAGCATACTAAACAATCAGTAGAAATAAAATTAAAAGAGTTGCTTGAATATAATAAAAACTTTGACTTTCTCATGCAACCTTTGCTAACAGATTTTCCTTGGTTGATAGATGATTTTTATGGGTATCCTCACAAGAATTTTGCTACTGATTTTTCTATTGAAGAATTACAAATCTTAAGACGACAACTTCGATCTATTGATGTTGAGCAGAGTACTTATTTTCCTTCCTATGGGGAATTAAAAAACATTTGGGATATTTTAATTAATGTAGAGAAAAAAGAAGAAAAAGATGAAAAAAAAGCTTTGGATTTAAAACAAATAAGAGAAAAATTTATAAAAAATTTAATAGAAAAAGGGTGCGTAGTTGTTTATCAAGCTGTAAATTTCAGATTACTGTCAACTCATGAAAAACAGAAGGCTTCCAACTTGATTGATACAAGTTATCAAAACCAATCTGTTTATAGTGAACAAAATAGTATTTTACTTAAAAAATTGATTGATAGTCATTTAGCGATAGAAGAAAAAGAAGAGTCTCCTGAGCTCTGTATAGAGAAATTAATAGATTTATTTATTTATCTGGATAATAAACCCTATTATAATGAATTGGGTCAAGCCCTCGGTCTCTTATTAAAATATGCTGACAAGCAGCCTCCTGCTTATTATTCTGTTGCCCAATTGTTCGATGTATTAACTTTATTATGTGAAAAAGATATAGCCAATAGACATTACCCTGTTGTTTTACTTGAAGAGATTTTAATAGCTGAGGGTATTTCGGGTTTGTTGCATTCAGATTTAAAAGAATTAACATCCATAACTTGTCCGATCATTGAAAGATCAAAGCAATTCATTCAAGAGATAATCCGGTCGGATCAGCAATTTCCGGATCAGTATAAATTTATTTTATTAAAAATAATGCTGCAAGATCCTATTGACGAGGCTCATGTATCGCAGGTGCGTCAATCTATTTTCTACCTTGATCAGCAGGGAGTACGTCCTAAATGGTTAAAATTGCTTAGTGAATTTGCAATTTCTAAAGACAATGAAAAAAGACAACATTTTAAAGCATTAGCCGAGCTTCCTAAAATCTTACAAGGAAAAAATATTTTGAATGATCTTTGGCAAAAATGCCAAATTAAATGTCTTCAGTTTCTTTCAAAAGAAACGTTAAGCAATCAACAAAAAAAGAATATAACAACTCTCTTGTCGCTCAAAGAAGCAGAAGACGAGAAAGAATGTTATATCCGAATGATTCTCATAGCGGCGGGAGCCTTAGACGTAGAAGAATTTGAGGATATCGAAAATACTCTTAAATCAAAAAATGTAGATGAATTAAAATCACTGGCAAGTTATTTTGCATCAGGGCATAAAATTCCTATTTCTTCATTAAGAAAATTGCTTCCTGTACATCCTACCGTAAAAGCATTAATTCATTATTTTGAATGTGTTTCTCAAAGATTCGATGAGAAGGGGGAGGATAAGCAAGATTACAGCTTGGAGGAAAAAGAGGTAGAAGAATTGGTTCGAGTATTGGTTGGATTAAAGCGTAAGGGAATAGGTATTATTTCTAATGAAGTCAAAAAACGTTTAGCCAATCTTTTATTTTATGCCAATAATTATAGCCAAGTAGAACAATTATCTATTTTAGAAATAGATGAATTGCAGGGACGACTATTATCACACACAAAAAATTTGGGGGAATGTAAAGAAGATTCAGAAAAAAATTATGCAGCTGCACGTTTGCTTGCGTGTATACGAGCAGTGATATTAAAAAAATCAGGCAAATGGCCCCATAGTACTCAAATGTTCGATTTGTTATATGTTGCCATGCATAATGAAGAAAATTTATTACATCAGATACGTACCGGCCAAGGAAAAAGTATTGTTTCAGTGATGCGCGCGGCTTATCTTGCTTTGAATGGTTTTGTAGTCAACTTATTTAGTAAAAAAGAGAGTTTATCAGAACGTGATCATGAAGAATTTCAACCTGTCTTAGATGCAATAAAGATCCCAAATGTTTATATTACACCTGATTCGCCAATTGAAGACTATCATAGAGAAGTTGATCATGACGGAGTTGGAGCTATTCATTATGCTACCGTTGGAGGCATGAGTTTGTTTAGGCTGAGCCATCAATGGAGAAAAGGCGTTTCTTTTGGAAGCCGAAAGAAACACGTAGCTTTTCTGGATGAATGTGATGATGTTTTGAAAGAGCCCACTCGGTTTAATTTTGCAGCAAGTAATGAGTCTTCTTATAACATGGATGCGTGGGTTTATGAGATAACGTATGCTTATTATATTGAAAAAATAAAAGACCTTTCAGAAATTCAACGCGATCCGCATCTCAAAGATCTTTGTGCATTGCTACAAGAAAACGTTAAAAAATCTCCGGTGAGATCTTCATTTTTAAAAAAATATATCTTTCCTGCTCTTAAGAAGAAGAGTGCTGTTAATGCTCGTGATCAGAAATTATTAGAATTATTGAGGGCAGCCCATGATGCATTTACAATGAAAGAAGGAAAAGCTTTTTGCGTACGCCCTAAAAGAGAAAAAGTCAGAGGCAATTTTCTCAAAACGCAAGCAGCGAATGTTTTGTTAGCGAATGAAATTAAAAAAGGTGCGATATACAGTTATTTAGTCCAACAATTTTTACATGTCCGTTTAAATAGAGAAGCTTCTAATCAAGGTAAATTACCGAATTATTTTATTCCGCCTGTTTCTGAAATTGCGTTATCTATGACTGCAGAATATCACTTTAATAATGATTATCAAAAAATAGAAGGTTGCTCAAGTACGATGGGTACCGATGCTGATTTCCAATATTATCAAGAAAGATACGGTATTTCTCATGTTATTAAATTACCCACCCACGAACAGATAAAAATGAAGAAAGAACGCACTATTTATTGTGAAAATAAAGAAGAACAGATTACGGCGCTTAAGACAAGAATAGAACAAAGTATTCATAATCAACCTATATTAATCACATGTGAAGATGATGCTGCGGTAAAAGAGATTGCATCTTATTTAATGAATGCTTTTGTGGGTTCGGAATATGAAGCTGAAAAGAATATTATTGTTGATACGAATGACAGTGGCAAAAAGGAAAATGAAGTAGTACTCATGAGCGGTGCTATCGGAAAAGTGACTATTAGCGCTCGTATGGGTCGTGGAACAGACATCAAGCCTTTATCTGAGGAGGGATTACTTGTATTGCGGACTTTTCCGTCTACGCCGGATGTCGTCAAACAAGACCATGGCCGTGCAGGTAGAAATGGTGCAAAAGGAACTTGTTTAGATATTATTGATTATAGTGTGGTTGAAAAAGAATATTTCTTTTATCAAGAGGGCAACTATAAAAGCCGTTTAGAAAAAATTATTGAACTCGAAACAGAACACTTAAATACTAAAATAAAAAAACACAGCAAAAGGGGTTCAACAGATTTTGATCATTTAAAAAACGGTAAGCTTGATAGGGAAAAATATTTAATAACACGTTCTGTTGAACGGCTTAAAGATGAAATTAAAAAACAGAATCAGTTATATGCTCGAAAAAAAGATTATTTGATTTCTACTTTAAGTCAAATCATTACAGGTTTATTAAATGTCCATCAAGCGCACGAGGATATTAGCCAGTTCAAAAGAAATTGGATAAATTTTATTCAAGATCTTGATAATGCTTGGGGACAAGCTTGTCTTGAAAAAGAGGATCAAATGTATGCCAATTTTTTGGCAAAAGCCCAGCTTTTATGGGGAAATTTTCGTTCTTCTTATAATAATACCCTTTTTATAATACCCGCATTTCCAGAGTCCCTATCGCAAGTTTCTTTTTCTAGATTTTCCTTTCTATCGGATCAGCCACAGGCGTTAGATAATCAAAAAGATGACCTCATATCTGTTGAAGAAGGTGCTACAGAAAAAGAATCTGAAGAGGAAAAAGAAGAACAAGAGGAAGAAGATAAAAAAGATAGTCTTCTTTCTTTTCCGATTATTATTTATCAGAAATTAATAAAAGGAGCCCAGAAATATTATTTTAATGAAGAAAAAGAAGTTCCTGCGCAATTAAAAGATGCTTTATACGGAGAAAAAAGTAAAGATATAGAAGGATTATTTTCAACTCTTATGTATCAATCGGTCATCGTTTTTAAAAAATTGGCTAATTTGTTAAGTGAAGATTGCCTTTGTCATTTTTCTTATGGAAGTATAAAAAGATACATAGAAACCATCTCAGATAATATCGATGATAAATTTGATATGTTTTTTAATCAACTCTGTTTTCAAAAATCGCCAGAAAAATCCGTCATAGCTATTCAAAAAAATTCTTTCTTATTAGATTTTTTTATAGATTTCTTTAAAAAATTTAAATTCCAGGCAGGCGAAATAAAGTGTTTTATTGAAAATGTTACTCAAGCGGTTCACGATCCCATTATTTCTTGGAATGCAGAAAATGCTAAAAAAATAATGGATTTATTTTTAAACCATGAAAATATTACTGATTTTCTCATCAAGAGCAATAATAAAGATATTATCGCCCATATCATTCATCAATGTTGTAGTGGCCAGAAAGGTGATGTAGCTGACAAGTTAGAAATTTACCTTAATAAAAATGAAGAAGTTTTAAAGAAATTACCAGAAGTCAGAGAGCCATTGCTCAAGCTAGCTTTTATGCAAACAGAAGATAATTTTTTCTTGCCTGATGTTAATCAACTGAATCATATGCCAGAACGTCTTCAAGATTTGTTATGGAATTTTTTATATGAACATGCTCCTTTAGAAGAAAAAGTATATGAGAAATTTTTTGATTTATTTCTGAAAACAGAATTAAATGATGAGGGTCAAAGCTTTTTAGCGGGGTTATTACGTCTACCTCCTTGTATCCGCTTAGAATATATTCATCAAAAAATTTCAGCGCTGATACCTGAAAATAAAGGTATCTTAGGTAACCTGACACTATCAGCTAATGCTTTTTATAGATATCTTCTTCATACAAAAAAAGTGAAAATAGGTTTTCCTTTAGAACCTTCACAGGATACTACAAAACTGATTCAACTATTTGAGAACATGTCAGAAGCAAAAAGTCATTTATTTTTTGAAAATCTTCATGAATTTAATCATTTAGATATTGGTACAGTGGAAGAAATAGGTTTTATTTTTAATAAAGGAGAAATAGGTGCGCAGTTATTAAGAGAAAGTTTAGCTATTCTTAATGAAATAATTCTTAAAGAAGAGAAAAATCCTCAATTAAATACCTTGAAAAATTACTATTTAAAACATCTTCCTTTGTCTCATGATTTTAATAGAAAAATTAATTCAATTTTACAGAAGGTTAATAGGTTCGATGAATTACAGCCCGAGGGTTATTTATCTGAATATTTCTCAGACTTTGATAGAAATAAAGAATCTCGTCAACTGATAGCCTCTTATTTTATACATGGCTTATTAAATCCAGAAAACAAAGAGGAATGGTTAAAGGGCTATAAAAAATTTGCTTTAGATTTTACTCAACTTCCTCCAGGATTTGAGAAGGATGATTCTAAAAAACGTTCTTATACAAGTCGTGAACAATACAAAAAACTGCTTCAGATGATGCAAGAAGTAGAAAAAATTAGCCACCACCCTTTGGAGGAGCCTTCTAAGCCAAAAGAAGAATTCAAAGGTGATGATGACTGGGATTCCTATATTGACACTCAAAAAACCTATTATGCCAACCAATGGTTTGTCAATTGGACACGGCGAAAGCAAGCAGAAGATTTATTTATTAATCTTAAAAAAGAAAGATCATTTTTCGGGAAATTAGAAGTTATTATATCCACCCAACGGAATATCTTAGAAAGCGATCAAAAAGCGGGATGCAGAAAGAAAAATAAAAAAGGCTATAGCCGGTTATTAGATATCACTGTCAGTATGTTTATTACATTTGTGTCGAATGAATTTATCCAGCATTTTGAATCTTTTTCGCTTGAAGACAAAAACCAATTGAATACTCTTTTAAAAGATCAATGTCGGTTTATTTTAGAAATATTAAAAGATGAATTACCTCTTAAAAGCCCTTTGAAAAATATAGAATTCTCTTCGGGCTCTTATGAGGAATTTTTAGGAAAATTGAATAATCATCGGAATTCTGTTCCAAAGCATTTACATTATTTGCTGGATCAGTTCGTGTGTTTTGCACCTTTATTCGAACATTTCAACCATGATAAACCTGATGTGAGGGTCTCTATTTAATCTATTTTATGATGGTCTAATATAATGAATTATTAAGAGAAAAAGAAAGCCATCTGACTTTTAAACCATGGTCAAAAAGGGCATTGAATTTTAAATAGAAAAACCTCAGTATTATAAAAACAATTATTTTGTTTCTTGAGATGTCTTAGGAATGGATAAAAAGGTTTGAATAATGAATACACAAGCAGTAGCTATGGTCGATTCAAATGAAGGGCGGGTGATTTGCTCAGGTAGATGGACTTTAGAAAATTTAAGCGCGATAAAAACAGCGCTGACAAAAATAACCTGCCCTCAGCAAGGGAACCTGATGATTGATGGTCAGGCAGTCACCCATATAGATACTGCGGGTGCTTGGGTTTTAAATGATTATGTGAAAAAGAATTCCTCTCCCAAATTAAAAATTCAGTTACAACATTTTTCAGAGCAAGCGCAAATACTCTTGATTCTTGTTCAGAAACCCTCTGTACTTTCCTCTACTAGTCCTGCTATTGTGCATTCTAATAATATTGCACGCTTGGGTCGTATCACTGTATCACAGTGGATTGAACTCGGAAATTTTTTGAAGTTTACAGGCGAACTTGCCTTTGAATTTATTCACGGCATAACCCACCCCCTTCAATGGCGCTGGCGTGAACTCGCAGGTGTGATAAGGACAACGGGGCTTCGCGCATTACCTATTATTGCGTTATTGTCTTTTATGATAGGCGTGGTAATTTCATATCAAATGGGTAATCAATTACGTAATTATGGCGCGAATATTTTTATTGCGATTATGGTGGCAGGTAGAACAGGGTCTGCATTTACCGCGCAATTAGGGACAATGAAATTGAACCAAGAAATTGATGCGTTGAACACCATGGGTGTGACTCCTGCACAATTATTACTATTGCCTCGCATACTGGGGCTTTTTATTACATTACCTCTACTGACAATCTGGGCTAATTTATTTGGTGTGATGGGTGGGATGTTGATGGCCAATGATATGTTGGGAATTACACCCTATGATTTTTTGCATCGCTTTCAGCATGAGATACCCGTGCGTGCTTTATGGATTGGTCTTGGAAAAGCACCTGTATTTGCCCTCTTGATTAGTAGTATTGGTTGCTTTGAAGGAATGAAAGTGCAGGGCAGTGCAGATAGCGTAGGAAAACAAACGACTCGGAGTGTTGTATTAGCGATTTTTTTTATTATTATCGTTGATGGTATTTTTTCTGTTATTTTTAGTAAATTTAAATTATGACAACGCTTACAAATATCACCAATATCACAGAAATAGGCGAGCCACTGATTGAAGTGAAAAATCTCAATCTGCAGTTAGGCGGTGCCTGGGTACATAAAGATTTAAATTTATCAGTTAATCGCGGGGAAATATTGGCTATTGTGGGAGGTAGTGGTTCGGGTAAAACAACTTTGCTTCGAGAAATGCTGATGTTGCAGCGACCCGATTCAGGCTCTGTACGTGTTTTTAATCAAGAGTTGATGACAGCATCACCGACCACCTTCTTAAAAGTGCAGCAACGATGGGGAGTTTTGTTTCAGCAAAATGCTTTATTTAGTTCTTTAACCGTTCAAGAAAATACAGCATTTCCCTTACAGGAACTTACAACGCTGGATAGTGCAACGATCAATGCACTGGCGCTACTTAAGATTTTATTGGCGGGTTTGCCCATCGAGGCGGCTACTAAATATCCTTCAGAATTAAGTGGCGGCATGCAAAAACGGGCAGGCATTGCTCGTGCGATTGCGTTAGATCCTGAGTTGCTTTTTTTAGATGAACCTACTTCAGGTTTAGATCCTCATAGTGCTGGCGCTTTTGATGAGTTAATATTAAATTTACAAAAGACGATGGGATTGACCATTGTGATGGTGACGCATGATTTAGATAGTTTGTGGCATGTGGCTAATCGCGTTGCTTTTTTAGGCGAAAATAAAGTGTTGTGTGTGGATAAGATGGATGCTTTAGTGAAAAATCCACATCCATTGATTCAAGCGTTTTTTACAGGAACACGTGGACGTATCACACAGGAAATTTATGGAAAATAATGTTAATTATACAATTGTCGGGCTGTTTGTTATTGTCTTGGTTGCTTTTATTGTAATGGGCGTGATTTGGTTATCCGCAGGTGTGACAGCGACTGACTATAAGACTTATCAAGTAATGATGAGAGAATCCGTCAGTGGTTTGAGCGTGGATGCGCCTGTCGAATTTAATGGCGTGAATGTGGGCAGTATTAAAAATATTGAAATTAGCCAAAAAAATCCTCAAGTGGTTATCGTATTATTAAATGTAAAAAATAATACACCTATTACACTGGGTACCCGCGCGACATTGAATATGAAAGGGTTAACAGGTATGGCTTATCTTGCTTTAATTGATAAGGGGCTTGATAAGCGTTTACTAAAAAAATTACCTGACCAGGCATACCCTATTATTAATACAGCGCCTTCATTATTAGTTCGGTTTGATACAGGAATGACTCAATTGAATGACAGCTTACATCAAGTGAGTGTGTCTATTCAATCGCTGATGGATGAAGAAAATTTGAAAGCTATTAAGAAAATTTTAAATAATATACAAAGTATGACGCAATCATTAACCCCCCTTATTCAATCCAGTCATAATCTATTGCCTGCAGCTAATCAAACGATGGTAAATTTAGAAAATATCACGCGTAATTTGGTAAGTGTATCGGCTGAGATAAAACAAAATCCAGCCGTACTTATTCGTGGCCAGCAACTGCAAGCATTAGGGCCTGGAGAAAAATAAGGGAGAAATATATGCGAAATACAATAATGGGAATAATAGCTGTTTTTTTATTATCGGCTTGTTCTGTTTTTTCGCCTGTTAAAAATGAGCCAGTGAATTCGTATGTTTTAAATACATTACCTAAAACTCATCCACAAAAATCAAGACATCAAATAACGGTGTTAGTGACACAACCCACAACCAGTGATATCAATAATACAACACAAATGGTTTATACTATTGGCCAGCATCAAGTAGCTTATTTTGCTAAAAATCGTTGGGCTGATACGCCCGCGCAAATGCTACAATCACTGTTAATACAAACGTTACAAAATACAAAATATTTTTATGCAGAATTACCGCCCGCCCTGGCTCGATATCATTATGTTATTAACACACAATTACTGCAATTTGAGCAACAGTTTTTTATGCATTCAAGTGATGTGGTGATTAGTTTACGTGTGCAGATCATAAAAACAAATAACGATAAAATCATTGCAGCTAAGCAATTTACAGTGAGAGAACCTGCGCCAGAAAATACGCCGTATGGTGGGGTTGTTGCAGCGAACCAAGCGGCAGCGAAATTAACTGCACAAGTCGTGAAATTCTGTTTACGCATGTTGTAAAAGCCTGCTTAAAGCTTTTGTAATTAAGGAATGTACTCCTTTTAAGTTGTCTTTAAATGGAGTATACTCCTTATAAGTTACACCAGGAGCAAAGTTATTGTGGATATAAAACGCTTATTAAACATGCGGTTATCAAAGGGTCAATCGGCTTTTTTATGGGGCGCTCGTAAAACAGGCAAATCTACTTATTTGACTCAACAATTTCCTTTATCTATTTATTATGATTTATTAAAAACAGATGAATTAACACGTTTATTAATTGCTCCTCACTTGCTGCGAGAAGAATTGATAGATTTACCTGCAGCGCAAGCAAGTCACCCCATCATTATTGATGAAATTCAAAAATTACCTCTGTTATTAAACGAAGTACATTGGCTGATTGAGAATAAAAAATTAAGTTTTATACTTTGCGGTTCAAGCGCTAGAAAATTAAAAAAAGGCGCTGCTAATTTATTAGGCGGCCGTGCCTGGCGGTTTCATTTTTATCCGCTTGTTTATAAAGAAGTCCCACGTTTTGATTTGTTGCGTGCTTTTAATCATGGATTATTGCCATCGCACTATTTATCGAATTACCCAGAGCGTATGTTACGTGCTTACGTGAATGATTATTTAACGTGGGAAATCCAGGCAGAAGGGCTAGTAAGAAATTTAGCAGGCTTTGCGCGCTTTATGGAGCTGGTGGGTTTTACCAATGGCCAGATGTTAAATTTTGCTAACATAGCGAGGGATTGTGCTATTGATGCTAAAACTGTAAAAGAATATTATCAAATTTTGGTAGATACGCTCATTGGATATTTCATTTTTCCTTTTGCAAAAAAAATAAAAAGAGAACTCATTCAATCAGTCCCTAAATTTTATTTGTTTGATGTGGGTGTTGCTAATCATATCAGACGAAGGAAAATAAAAATCTTAAAAGGTGATGAAGCTGGCGATGCGTTTGAACATTTTATCTTGATGGAATTAATAGCTTATATTGGGCTGCATGAGTTAGATATACCTATTCAATATTGGCGGAGTAAATCAGGTTATGAAGTTGATTTTATCGTAGATTATGGGAAAACTGCTATTGAAGTTAAACTGACTTCCTCCCCAGAGGCGAGTGATTTAAAAGGGCTACAAGCCTATTGTGAAGATTATCAGCCGAAGTATGCTTTGGTTGTTTGCCAAGCTCCGCGCCGTCGTTTGATTAAAACCATAGGAAAAACCACGATTGAAGTATTGCCGTGGAAAGATTTTTTAAATCACTTATGGGAGAAGCGTTACTTTCCTTAATAACTTTAGTTAAGAGCTAAAAACATTTAAATAGTATTTTCTATAAAAAAATCAAAGAGATATTCTAGAGCGATTGCTTTGTAAGTTACGATACCAAAAGTGCATTTCATCCATTGGCCATAGCCCTTGCATTTTTGTTAGGTTGGTGTATAAGTATATAGGCGTTTATGCGTTAAATTAGAGGAGTTTTTATGAATACGAACTCAATACGTTGGAACATTGCAGTATCACAAGATACGGATCAAGCGCTTCGGGTATTTTTAGCTAATCAAGGGGGCGGACGAAAAGGTGACTTATCGCGCTTTGTTGAGGAAGCAGTACGTACC
This sequence comes from Gammaproteobacteria bacterium, assembly GCA_021323555.1. The sequence continues at coordinate 15,551 of JAJONP010000003.1, forward strand.
CATATTTTAGAGTTAACTGTAGATCAGACAAAAAAAAATAATGCTAATATCAGCGAAAGTGATTTATTAGCGATAGTTGAAGAATCTGTAGAATGGGCGCGTAAACACTAATGCGAGTGGTACTTGATACAAATATATTACTGAGTGCTCTTATTTCTCCACATGGCACTTCTGATACTATCTACCGCGCTTGGCGAGCTGCCAAATTTACTCTTATAACGTCAACAATCCAGCTTGATGAGCTACGGCGGGCTAGCCGTTATCCAAAATTTAAATCCATTCTTCAGCCTACCCGCGTTGGAACAATGATTAACAATCTACAGTATGCTATTGTATTAAAACGCTTGTCTCAAAAAGTGGAAGCAGATGATCCAAATGATTCGTTCTTACTGAGTATGGTTATTGAAGGTCACGCAGATTACTTGGTGACTGGAGATTGCTATGCTGGTTTATTGAAAAGAAAAAAGATTGGTCGGACTCGTATTTTAAAACCCGCTTCTTTTTGTTTAGAAGTGCTTAAAATTCAGATAAATTAAAAATCTTATGGCTGACGCTGATACTTCCAAAATCGAGGCAGGAAATAGCAGCAAGCGGCAACGCTAATCACGCATAATATGCCACCTGAAATGATAGAAGCGGTTACGCCAAATGCAGCCGCGACCATGCCTGCTTCTGTATCACCTAATTTAGGCCCACTCATATAGCTAATCATTTCAATGCCTGCGAGTCGTCCGCGATACTGTGTAGGTATAGTTTCATTCCACAGTGTTTGACGAAAAATTCCACTGATGTCATCGAATGCGCCAGCCAGCGCTAGAAAAAATAATGCAATCCATAAATGATGCCTGGTGCAACCAAAACAAATGATCGCAATGCCCCACAAAGTGGCGGCTATTACAATGGCAACACCATGGCGTTTGATATGTATTGTCCAACCACTGAAGATCGAACAGAGCAACGCCCCAATAGCGGGTGCGGAATAAAGCATGCCTAATGTCCTCACATCACCGTAGGATTCTGCAATCGCGGGAAAGAGTGCGAAAGGCATACCAAAAACCATTGCCATAAAATCAACGCAATAACTACCTAATAATTCTTGCCTTGAAAGCGCATAGCGAATACCTTGTCTTAGCGAAGAAAAAGCGGATTGCTCGTTTGATACGGGGAAATGGGGAATATTTTTTATTAAATAAAGTGCGATTAAAGAAATCAAAAAGCTAATAAAGTCTGATAAAAAAGTCATGACTAATCCAAAATGCGCAATCATTAAGCCGCCAATAGCAGGTCCTGCTATGGAACCGAGGTTAAACTTAAAGCTTGATAATGCGCTTACTCTAGGAAGATCATCTTTAGAAACGACTTGCTGGGTCATGCTTTCCAATGCTGGCCGATGCAATCCATTCATTGCAGACATGAAAGCGGCTGTTATAAAAATTAGCCAAAGGTGGGGATGCATAAGATGAGCATTAAACAGTAATACCAAACACCCCAGCGCTAGAGAAGATTCCGCAATAATCAGTAATCTTTTTCTGTGAAAACGATCAGCTAGTACACCACCCAAAAGTGCTGTAAATAATAAAGGTATTAATTGAAAAAGACTCACTAATCCTACCATTAAAGTAGATTGTGTTAGATGATACACTTGATAAGGCAATGCTACGCCAGTAATCATCGTGCCTAAAAAAGAAATAAGCTGTCCAAAATACAGAAAGCAAAAATTTTGGTTTCGTTTGAGAATAGAAAAATTAATGATATAACTCATAAACTAATTTACCAGAATTATTCGTAAGTGTTTACACTCTACCAGGAGGCTCAAATCCGAACTTTTTGTGCATACTCAAAAGTCTGGTAAGAAATTATTCTCCCTTATAACCTCGGTGCTTGTGATAATAAATTATTTTACGAGGTGCAGGAGCGGATGGTGGTGAATCAACCCCAATAGGAATGATAGCGCCTTTTTGTGAAGTATAACGGGAAACCATCGTGGGCGAGCCAAAAGTATAGATGCTGCTATTGCCCAATGCGGCGGCGAAAATTTTCTTATCAGAAGAGACATTGGCATGTGACCAATCACGTGTTCTCACATAAATGGTGTTGCCTTGGAGATATTGCCCATCAAAACACGATGCATCTGTGATATCAATATTCATATTGGTAGTGGCACCTGCAAGACCAATCTGGGCTTTGCCACTGGCAGCGACATATAAGCTGGGACTATTCGTCCAGTAGACATAAACACGGCTGCTATCCTTTGCTGAGATTTTTTTCAAACTGACATATCCCACGACTGTCGTGAGTCCATTGCCACTGGCTTGGATGGCCAAGGAATCACTGTCAGCGCCAAGGATAGCAACTTCACCATTGCCTTGATGCAGGATATTTTGAATGCCCACACGCCCATTGATTTTGACATTGCCTTTGCCAATGGCTTTAATAGAAAGAGCAGGCGTATGAGCACCTATCACGATGATACTGCCTGTGCCTGTTTGATTGACATTGGCTAATTTCATATTTCCTACTAAGAAAATATTGCCGGAATCGTAAGACTCAATCATGAGATGATCGCTGGTGATATCGCGGCCATAAATATTGCTAATGCCAACATTCTTTAATAACTGTAAGTTATGAATGTTAATTCGTACGATAACATTTTTGAGACATGCTTTACTGTCTTTAGCTTTATGAATATATAAAGTGTTATTCATCATTTCAACGATGATTTGACGGGTGTCTTGATGAGGGCCCATGATGTAAACGCTATTATGTTCTGTTCTGCCGACAAGTTGTACTTGAAAGTCGCCTGAAATATTTACATTTGTAAGATCAGGCACACGTACCTTAAGGGTAGTCATGGCTTTAGAAGGCGGTGCAGCATTATTATACTGTTCTATGCGATTGGGCGCGCCTGTTAAAAACCAAGCGTCAGTGCCTTTCACCCAGTTATTGGGATTCAGATTGATAGATCGCATCCATGTTTCTTGCAGTAAATTATGACGTAATTGCGTTTGGTCGTAGCCATTAGTGCTAGAGCAGGCAGTCAGTATAAAAGCGATTATCATCCCTAATAAGCCAAGTTTTTGCATAATTTCTCTCTTATAATAAAAACATGTCTTTGCAATCTATCATAAATAGGGAGATCGTTAAAGATGATTCAATCGTTTGGGGCCATTGGAGGAGAGCCATTTAACCATGTCCGCGAATGGTAACAAGAGAAAATATCAAGGAAGAAAAACATTTGATCATCGTCATAGACACTCATCTTTTTCTCTTGATCAATCAGGCGTTTATTTCATTCAGGCATAAAGGCTTTAATAAATTCATCGTCATGACAATAGGGTTCTAGTAAATTCATGGTTGCACTCTCCTTGGGAAGTTAAATAGCTTGCAAACCATTTTTTACTTCTCTTTTTAAGAGATGGATTGCCTTCTATTACTTTGCTAAAATATTTTAAATTTTTTAACTAATCATAAGTAAATGGCTAAAAATATTAATTATGTTAAGACAATTCAGAGTTAGAGAATATAGTGATATTTTTGAATATTTTCCTAATAATCTCTATAAGGATATAAAAAAAGATTGTTTAGACACATTTAATAGGTATGAATGGATTGGAATCCCGTTTTTAGAAGACTTGTTTCATCCCATAGCTGGCATCGCTCAGTTATTATTGGGTATGATTACTATTCCATTTGCAATCGGAAAATCCATTTACGATAGATCATTGTATCCTTGTATCTCATCACTATGTAGGATAATAAGAGGCATAATGCAGCTTATTACCACTCCATTTCTTCCTTTTAAAATTATCATTCGTTTCATTCTAATGAACTATCAAAAAAAACTCCCTGTAGAGACTATGCTATCGACTTGGCACGAGGGCATGATAAAATGGACAGTTCCTAGGATCCGTGATACTTTAACTCTCTTTGAGATAGAATATGATGAGATTTTAAAATCCTCCCCTCGAAAAGAAGAAGACACATTGGCTGTTTCTGAAACTAAAATGCAGTGTTCTAATATGTATGTTTTAATACAATTAAAGAATAGATATCAAGAAGAAGGAAAAAAATGTTTTGTACGTGATGAAAATGGAGACTGGTGCTTAGTTCCGTCTATTGCCTCGCCTATGTCCGATGATGAGATTAGTGGCTATATTTTCGGTCTTATAAGAAGATACCGATTTCTTATGTATGTAGGACATCCTTCCTTGCTTAAGGATACGGATGATTTTATACGTGAAGGAGACTCCGTAGCCGACTACTTTTATTTTCTTCTAGATCATGAGGTTAAGAAAGGAAAATTTCTGAGTGTTTCAAGATACCAAATATACCATGCGCAAGCGTTTCTTGATTATTTTTATCCAAGAATTTCCTTAAAAGAATTATCAAATATGACTGGAGTACCTCTAGAAATAAGCGAGATTATTGCTGCTTATTCTCCAGAAAAATGTAAAAATAATTTTCAAGTTACAGACATGAAATATAAAGAAAAGGAAATACATGAATTTTGCCCTTATTCCCCTTGGGGGAAAATGAGCATGTAGAAAAGGATATAAATAATGCCCTTATAGCAAACGTATCAAAAAAGCTATTAATTACCAGTGAGGTTTATTGTCAATTCAACCAGGTTACTCTGATTCAATTTCGGGTAAGATTTAATGTGAGTCAATTCGTGGTTATTAATGCTAGATAACTTGCTCAGCTTTTTTTAAATGTAAGTTTTGAGCATTTATTTTTGATAGATAACGTACTTTAATAACGCCCTGGATCGCAGCAATTTCTTGGAGTAAAGAATCGCTGACATCACCCTCCACATCAATCAACGTATAAGCTATTTTTTCTTTTGATTTATTGAGCAAGTCAATAATATTAAGACCGGCAGCTGCAATTTTTGTGGAAATTTGTGCGACCATGCTGGTGATATTTGCATTTGTAATAGCAATACGATTGCCTTTGTTATGAGGCATTTCTACATGAGGAAAATTGACTGAGTTGATGATATTGCCATTTTCTAGAAATTCACGTACTTGATTAACTGCCATGATGGCACAGGTTTCTTCAGCTTCTTTCGTGGAAGCACCCAAATGAGGAAAACTTATTACACGGGGATGATTTTTTAATTGTACGCAAGGGAAATCGCAGACATACGAAAAAAGTTGATTATTATCAAGCGCAGCTTTTAAAGCATCATTATCCACAATATTTTCACGCGAAAAATTTAATAAAACCGTTCTGGGTTTGACTAAGGCTAAGCGTTTTGCATTGATTAAATGTTTTGTTTCTGGCAGCAAAGGCACATGTAAACTAATAAAATCTGCTTCTTTAATAAGTTGATCCAGATGAGGAACATTTTTCACATCAGACGATAATTCCCATGCTTGTTTCACTGTAATAGTGGGGTCATAGCCAATGACACGCATACCTAAGGCTCTTGCAGCATTGGCTACTTTGACGCCTATATTACCCAGCCCAATGACACCTAAGGTTTTACCAGGTAATTCGAAACCTGCAAATTGTTTTTTATCTTTTTCGACTTGTAGATGGATACTTTCATCATCACCCGTCATTTTGCAGACATAATCCCATGCTTGGCAAAGATTACGGCAGGCTAATAACATCCCTGCCAGTACTAATTCCTTGACGGCATTCGCATTCGCGCCGGGGGTGTTTAAAACAGGAATAGCCAATTCTGTTAATTGTTCAATAGGGATATTATTGACTCCTGCCCCTGCACGAGCGATGACTTTAATGCTCTCTGAAAAGGTAAATTGATGCAGGGAGGCTGAGCGAACTAAAATCGCATCTGGGTGCGTGATATCGCCTGTAACCTGATAATGTTCTGCTGGAAACTGTGCTAAGCCCGCGGAATCAATAGCGTTTAAAGTTTGGATTTTATACATAGGTATTTTTTCATATTTATTAATGTGGCTAATTCACGTATTATCAGCGAATGATGAAAAATTATCAACTCCTTGAGCCTGTGGATGCGATCATCTTTGATTGTGATGGTACGCTTAGCCACATAGAAGGCATAGACGAATTAGCGACTGCGCGTCAGGTGGGCGCTATCGTGAAAAAATTAACCGCAGAGGCGATGGGGCGGGGTGGGATTAATCCTGCATTATATGCAGAACGGCTTAATTTAGTATTGCCGACACGCACGCAGGTAGATAAATTAGGAGAACAGTATTTCCAGCAAAAAACCCCTGATCTCATGCTGGTATTAGATATCCTCAAGCGTTTAAAAAAACAAATTTATATTGTTTCCGCGGGTCTTATGCCTGCTGTAACAAAATTTGCTGAGCTTTTAAAAATCAATCCCGAAAATATATTTGCAGTACCTATTTATTTTGATGAGATGGGTAATTATCTCGATTTTGATCATCAATCACCCTTGGTGCGTGAATTGGGTAAGCGTGTCATTGTGCAACAAATAAAAGAAAAATATCCGAGATGTGTCTATGTAGGAGATGGCTTAAATGATTTAGAAACGTATGATCTCGTGACACGTTTTGTCGGTTATGGCGGTGCTTATTATAGAAAAAATATAGAAGAACAATGCGAGTTTTATATCACAGATCCTTCGATGGCTCCTTTATTGCCTGTATGCTTAACAAAGCACGAATTGAGTTCTTTAACTCTAGAGGAAAGTTTACAGTGCGGCTTTTCGTAAAATAGTAAATGTTCACGACCTTAGCTCAAATCCGAACTTTTTTGCATATTTAAGAGCCCCACGAATGCTTACGTAGAATATAAAGATGTCCATAGACAGGCTCATTGTTTTGCATTCGTGTGATAATTTGTTGATAAAAAAGAATAGACAAAGAGTATTGTTCCGCCAGTGCGTCTATATAGGATTTATGATGTGAAAAACGACCTGATTGATTTAATTTAAAGGTAGAAGAATCTTCTATCTCCGTATTAAATATCACTAATCCTTCTGGAGACAGTGCACGGCTGATGGATTCAAAAAGAGAGTTTAAATCCCCACTATAAACCAATACATCGCCTGCCAGTATTAAATCATATTGTGCTGTTTTATCAGATAAAAAAGCATTTATATCACTGACAATTAATGCATCATATAAATTTTTCTGAGCGGCAATTTCTAGCATTTTTAGAGATAGATCAACACCTGTTAAAGTTTTCGCATATTTTTTAAAAGGAATACCGCACAAGCCTGTACCGCAACCCAGATCTAAAATATGTAATAATTGATGCGGTGAAATTATTTTAGAAAGTGCATGTTCAAATAGTTCTGGAATTTTATACTCCAATGCAATACGTAAATGAGGTTCATAATGATCAGCATAGGCATCAAACAAAGATTGAATATAATCAGGGGGTGCTGAAAGTAATTTTTTATTTTGAGAAAGCATAGTAACAATATAATGGATAGATTCATTCTGTGGCTGTAAACGCAAAGCTTCTTGAAAATGTGGCATGGCAAATTCAGGACGTTGTTTTGCAAGAAAGGCTACGCCTAAATTATTTTGTGCAGAAAACGAATCTGGATCTATTTGGACAGCTCGCTGGTAATATTGTATAGCAGTATCGAGATGGCCTTCCTGCATTGTAATATAGCCTAAATTAAATAAAATTTGTGTATCATCAGGTTGTAATTCAAGTGCTTTTCTGTAGTGTAGTTTTGCATTGTCGAAATCACCTTGCTTTAAATAACAAGTCGCTAAATTAGATTGCGTTTCAAAATGATAAGGTTGTTCTACTGTGATAGTGAGAAATTCAGCTATTGCGTTTTCTATTTTATTTTGCTGCATAAAGGCACAGGCTAAATGAAAACGCGCTGCGAAATGCGTTGTATCTATCAAAAGTAATTTTTGATAAGTGTTGATAGCTTCAGGTATTAAATTTTTTTTTAACAGAGCGAGGCCGAGATTATAATAGGCATCAATATAATTTGATTGCTTTGCGATTGCTTTTTGATAATAAAGAATGGCTTCATCTATTTTCCCTTGTGTATAACAAATTGTACCTATATTGTTGCAAGCAGCTATATAGTCTAGCGTGTCTGGTTCGTTGGCTAGTAAAGCGAGATAACCTTCTTTAGCTTGTTCTAATTGGCCTGCCTGGTGTAATGTCCGAATAGAAGTTAAATCAACTTGCATATGTTTTATCTGCATGGGCAGTATTTTCAATGACAATGGTAGCTGCGCTATACGCAATCGAATCCATATCTTGATTTTCATTTTTAGAAAGAGATGCCGGTGTTACAAAAGAAATTAATTTATTGTTATAAATAGAAAAAATAGGCTGTTTTAAATTAATCATACGGGGGTCATTGATATGTAATAAGTGAGTATAATGAGTTTCATCCTGAAAAGACAAATTAGCTACGAGATCGGTGTAAGGAGTGGTAGTGCCTACGATAATTGCAGCGCCTCCAGGGAAAATAACAGCAGGTGTTATAAAAAATAAATTGCCTATATTTGTTTTTCTTATACCCGCATAGGTTAAAGTTTGAGACGAGTGATTGATTAAGCGTAAAGTTAGCGTATCGTTAGTTGGCGCGTTAAACGCATAACCCCGTTCAGTGAATAAATACAAACTAAAAATAGTGATAAGTAATTTAATTTTTTTCATAAAACACCTTCTATGCATTAATTCAGAAGATCAGTCTTTTGCGGCTTTTTTCTTCTAAACTTATTTTTTTTCCTGGAATGGGATTTTTTTTGTATTCTGGATACCAATTGTTCGCGTTGCTCAGGCGTTGCCGTATAAAATTTCTGCCACCATTCAGCGAGCTCTTGTATGGGTTCGCCTGCTTTAGCACGCAAAATAAGTAAATCATAGCCTGCGCGGAAACGTGGATGTTCTAATAAAGAATAAGGCTGTTTGCCACAACGATAACCCAAACGATATTGTAAAAGAAAAATTTCACGAATAGACATTTGCATTAAACGCGGAATAGCTAATCGCACTGTTTGCTGCTTAATAACATCCTGCAGTGCTTTTTCAAAAGCAACATACGGAGGCAAGCCATTATCTGTTAGTTGTGCTACGTGCTCTAAAACAGGGTGCCATAATAGAACCGCAAAAAGAAAAGCAGGCGAAACTGTTTTTCCTTCATTAATACGTTGGTCCGTACTCGCGAGGGCTATGTTAAGCAGTGGCTGGCTGTTTTTAGAATAGAGAAATAATTGAGTCACTAGATGATATTTTTGTAATAACTGTATGGTTTCAAGCGTAGTGCCGCTTGTAAAAATTTTCAGTACTTCATGGAAAAGACGCGCAGAAGAAACATTTTGTAATAAATGGCTTAGTTCAGATAAAGGCTTTTCCGTTTCAGGCGTGATGTGAATATGAAGTTTAGCCATAAAACGTACTGCTCGTATTAAACGGACAGGATCTTCAAGAAAGCGCTGAGAGGGGTCACCAATCATATGCAATACTTTATTTTTAATATCAGAAATGCCGCCGACATAATCCACAATAGAATAATCTGCAATATTATAATAAAGCGCATTGATGCGAAAATCGCGACGATGCGCATCATCTTCAATTGTGCCATACACGTTATCACGCACGATCATACCTTGATGGGATTTTCCATGTTGCTCTTTTGCTTTTTCATGGTGAGTACGAAAGGTGGTTACTTCGATAATGTCACGTCCAAATAAAATATGAGCCAAGCGAAAGCGTTTGCCAATTAAACGACAATTTTTAAAAAGCCTACGTACTTCTTCTGGTCGCGCATTCGTGGCAATATCAAAATCTTTAGGTGGAATGCCTAATAATAAATCGCGCACACAGCCACCGACCAGATAAGCATTAAAACCCTCGTCATGAAGGCGATAAAGCACCTTCAATGCATTCGGATTAATAGCGCGGCGCGAAATAGTATGTTCTGCACGCGGTATAACCATGGGCGTGACTTTTTTATTTTTTTTAGAGACTTTTGGTTTTCGAAAAGTGGTTATTAACTCTTTTAATGCAGTAATAATTTTATAGCTCCTACTATTTGGCTTATCAAATTCTAATATTTGCGTATAATACCACTTATCTCTGACTCAAATCTATACAAAAAATAGATAAGCTCCCTTCGTCTAGTGGCCTAGGACGTCGCCCTCTCACGGCGGTAACACGGGTTCGAGTCCCGTAGGGAGCGCCATTTCTATATTATAGCAACCCTTTGAAATATAAGCATTATAAGCATTATAAGCCTATAATGATTCCAACTCCTGTAGGCTATTTTATTTATCTCTTATTATTTAATTTCTGTGTGTGTTGACGGAGTGTCTATTGAATGTTCTTATTGTAATAAATTTTTAAATTGCTAGGAAAAACTGCTTGACCCTATAGTGGCTATATACCTTATCTTGCCCATAAGGAGGTAAAACGATGACTCAGTGGTACGTGAAAGACTTAAGCAAATTAACAGGTGTATCGGTGCAGACCTTGCATCATTACGACCGTATTGAATTGTTAAAGCCTTCTGTACGATTGGCGAATGGTTATCGCGTGTACTCTGAAAAAGATTTATTGAAATTACAACAGATTATTGCCTTAAAGTTTTTCGGCTTTGAGCTTTTGCAAATTAAAGCGTTACTATCAGGTAATGCGAAAGCACTGGAACATTTTTCTGTGCAGGCACAGTTCTTGGAGAAAAAAGCGAATACCTTGCTTGATGCAAGCAAGACACTTAAAGGCATTGTCTCGAATGTTAAAGACGATAAATCTATTCCTTGGGAAACTATTATTAAATTAATTGAGGTATATCGTATGACACAGCAACTTGAACACGCTTGGGTTAAAGAAATATTTACACCTGAAGAATTGAAACAATATGCAGCTTTTGAAGCCGAATTAAAATCTCGTTCTACGCCACAGGAAAAAGCCGCTTTTGAAAGAAACTGGGCTGCTTTGGTAGAAGAGATTAGAAGCAATCTTAAGAATGATCCCCAATCTGATATAGGCATTCAGTTAGGCAAAAAATGTATGTCGTTAATTAATGAGTTGTATGGCAAAAAATATGCGCATTTGCGAACTAAAATATTTGAAAAAGGATTTGTAGAAGGTAAGGGCCTTGAGGAAACTGGTTTGACGCCTGAAATTGTTTCCTGGCTGGAAAAAGCCACGGATGCTTATTGGCGGCAACGTATTTGTGATGTTCTTGCGTTGGTCGGAAAAATTTCTTCTTCTGAAGTTTTAAGCCTTTGGAATGAGCTATTAGATGATATATGTGGAGAAGATTCTGATCATAAAAAAGCTGTGTTAGATATTGCAATGCAGGATGATAAAGTAAGTAATGATGCAAAAAAATGGTTGCAAAATTTATAAATAGGGTAAGGTGGATTAGGCGTTTTTTGCCCACGAAACCCGTGAGGGACAAGCTGTAATCCACCGATAAATTTGTAGATTTTGTGATATTTTATCTACACCACAAACCATCAATTTTTATTTCATCCAGGTTTAATGCTTTTGCAATTTTAAGAACTGTCGCTCTTCTAGGCATGGCATTTGAATTAAAAAACCTGGATAAGGAAGGCTGTGGAATTCCAGTTAACTCTACTAGTTTTTTAATGCCGCCTTGCTCCATTACTTTTTGATATAGGCTATCTTTAAAAGCTCTAATATTATTGGCAATGGCTTCCAGGTCGTTAAATTTGACATATATTTCTTCGGATGCTTCTTTTTGATTGCAAGTATCAATCATGTCTTGAATATCCGAGACGATTCCTTCTTTTTCATTTTTGTCATTTTCTTCAGACCATAGATTTAATAAATCAGAAACGCCTTCAAATTCTAAAGCTGTTTTTATAGCGGTTACTATAAAAATATTGGGTAATTTTTCTTTTTCCATTTGGGCAGCGATTCTAAATAATTTTACTTCGTTAGAATAATCATGATTATTTCTAATGAATATTTTTCTATGAGAAATAGTTTGATATTGTTTAGCATTAGTTTGTGCTGTCATTTCGATTTCCTCCATCTTCCGCAAACTGTATATTGGCCTCTTCTAATCAATTCGGCGTATGTTTTTAATCTTGCTAATTTTCTTTTTTCGGTGTTCTTGTTTTCTTTGACATATGCTTCGCACAGAAAACTTTGATTGCCTCTAATCATAACGGTCAATCTTAACTGCACACGCCCATTACCAATTTGATGCCATTTCATTTTATAGCAATCCGTAATTATCTTGCCGCTATGATCTTCTGCTGGCGACCAAAATTTGTTTTGACTAAATTTTTCATTGTTGGGAAACTCTTGTAAGAGCATCACATCTGGTTTTAATACATTACAGTATTCGTTATCAGTAAATACTTGTTTGCTCTTTAGTTCTAAATATGAATTTAGTCCCCATTCGGTATTAATTATTTCCATTCTTATGTCCTTTATTTTTTAATTATATCATATATAACATAAATAACAATTATATTGTTTTTGAACATGCTATAAGGTTGATTTTTAAGCTAATAGTGTTTTATTAAATAAGTGTTCATAAGGGCGGGAAGTGACACAGGTGTGAACGTAATCTGGTTAGTCTGGAGAGAACTAGTAAGTAAATCAGTGTTTGTTCAGAGGAGGATCAAAGTATTATATTATAAAAAAGTCGCTCAGCTTAATCAAACAAATCTGAATGTGTTCCCGTACGCACAAAAATAACCACTTTTTCTTTAGGAAGCAGTTTATAGATCAATAGCCAGTCAGGTTTAATATGTAATTCGCGGTGTCCCTTCCAGTTACTTGACAGCGGATGATCTTTATAACGGGGATTTAAAGGTTTTTCAGCCTCAATACGTTTCATGGCCTCTTTCAGGGAGGTCATGTTTTTATTTCTTCGTTTAGCAAGTTTCAGATCGCGCTTAAACTGAGATGTGTACTCAACTTGAAGCATGTCTAATCCAAATCTTTAAATAATTCATCCACGTTTTTTGCTTTATGCGTTTTTCTTTTATTTGCTTCTTTCATTGCCTTGATTGTTGCCTTGTTTGGGATTTTTACCGCAAACGGTAACCCTTTTTGCAAACAAACCTGCATGTAAAATAAACGAACGGCTTCGGCAGAAGTTAATCCTACTTTATGTAGGACAGTTTCTGCTTGTAATTTAAGTTTGGGTTCAATACGTGTATTGATAGTTGCTGCTTTTTGCATAAATTTCACCTCATGTAATATGTATAACATGGGTTATACATATTTTCAAGGAAGTTATTAATAGAATATTCTTATTGATTAGCTTACTAGATGATTCCCGTGACAGCGTTGCGTATCTATATTTTTTATCATCTTAAAAAAGGCTTAATCCAGATTCTGGATATCGAGTTCCTCAGTATTCGCTATCTCCAATGAAAATATCTAAAGTAATAGCTAGCCCATCTGATTTGCTATACTTTGAATATTCATCAGTAGTATTTTTAAAAACATTTGATGTCAGTAAATAGACGTATGGCTTATCGTCATCATAACCAATCCAGTGGTGAGTGATTTCAGATTGACGATCGAGATTTTTATTCTCAGTTTGGTATTGAAAAAATTTTTCTAACCCTGAAAGAGTATTTTGTAATCCTTGCTCATGAATCCACTCGCTGATATAGTCTTGCTTTAGCCATTGATGAATGAGTTCTCATTGAGATTCAATGGCATGCTTGAATGTAAAGCGAAAAGATAATTTATTCATATAAATATTTTATATCAAAATTATAGTTAACAGGAGTTATTTAATCATGCTTCATCAAAATCTCACTGAAGAAAAAGATCAAGCTCAACTGACGGTTCTTCCTGCACGAAAGCCTAACCCTTATTATAGTAATCAAAATATTACACCCAGTTACATCATTTTGCATTGCTCAGGTTATCATGATCCAGAACAAATTTGGATTGACTACCAGGTCAGTACGCACTATTTCATTCCTGAACAAAATGATACAAAACAGTTGATTGCTTATGAAGTCGTGAAAATGCCTTTGCGTGCCTGGCATGCAGGTGTGAGTCATTGGCAAAACAAAACGGGTTTCAATGATTTTGCCATTGGAATCGAAATTCACATGCCGAATTATGCTCATGCCTTGGATGGCAATGGGACGCTTGATTTTAAATATTTTGAGCCGTATCAGCGCGCTCAAATTAGAGCACTCATTTTATTGATACAAGAATTACAAAAAAAATATTCTATACCTGCAGAAAATGTCATTGGTCATTCGGACATCGCCCCTTGGCGTCAACAAGGTAATGAGATTGTTTTAGGTAAGACTGACCCCGGGCCCACTCTGCCGTGGAAGGAATTAGCAGAACAAGGGATTGGTCAATGGGTCGATGAACGCATTGATTGTCCACCCAACATCGATCTTTCTGCCGAAACAGCCCAATATTATTTAGCAAAAATAGGATATGCAGTAGAACACACAGGTTTATTTGATATGAAAACAAATTTCACTATCGGGGCTTTTCGAGAACATTTCATGCCAGAGTGCTATAATGCGACATCGGGTTCTGCTGAGGAGTGTTATGTGCAGCCATTCGATGCGAGTACAGCATGTGCCATGTATCGTGTTGTAGAAACTCAACAGCGTTTATCCAGCAAAAGCGTTCATTCGTCATCTTCCTCATTTTTCTGGGCTGCGGGAATTGCTGCAACTGGCGGAACAATACTGTTGGCATGTTTAGCCTATTATCTTGCCAGGAAATGTAAAGGATATTCTCAGCGAGACGCCTATGAAGAAATTCCTGAGCTTTCAGACCAGGCAGGGGAAGTGGAGCTGGGGGGTAAAAAAAATGCCTAAAGGGAAAAGGAAGCTTCTTTTTTAAATTAAAAAATTTTGACTAAAAATATTAAATTCAGAATACGCAAATTCTTGTGGAGGAGAGCAATGCAACGAAAAGAAATAATAAAAGAAGCAGAAAAGTTTCACATATTTAATAGCATCAAGTGTGAGACGAAAGAATTAATAGGAATATTATATTACAGTTATTGTATGGAAGAATTAAAAAACATACGGCAGCTTCCTGATTTATTAGAGAAAATGATAAACATATCAGAAATTCTAAAACCTTGGACTATTGAAGATTCTCAATATAGATCGGAAGCGATTATTTTACAAATAGGCTTATTACTCTCACGTAGCACTTTGTTGATGCTTTCACGCGACAGCCGCGCAGTAGTATTAACAGAATTACTTTACAAAGATGCAAAAAGATATTCTTCTTTCGTTGAGAGAGAAAATCCTAATATAGTAGAAACGCTGCGACTATATCCATTTGACATGGAAGACAAGTCAATACATACCGATTTGCCTAATTGGCTTTATGTTTATTACAATGAATATCGTGGTAATGATAATAAGCAAGCAATAATAAAAAAAGGGCTGAATCTCAATGTTGCAAGATGCGCTGCCAATGTGGATATCGCTCGCTGTCATGAAGAACTTGCTAAATTTTATAAAAACTCAGGGCGAAAAAAAGAGGCATACGAACAATTAATAGCAGCCAGAAACACTTATATACAACTTAAGCAACAAGCTGATGTTAATAGAATAACAGAGGCGTTACAGGAATTACTATTTCCTCAGGCACGACAATCTTTTTTTCCTCCTGCCCAAAATGCTAATAGAATGCCTGATAACCAGAGAAATAACATAAAAGGATCTTGCTGCCGTATTTTATAAACCTTTTTTAAACCGTTTTTTATTTTATTTATATTAGAATAATTTATGAAAAATACAGGATGCTTATTTTTAAATTCCTGCTATATTATAGAAAGTTTCTACTTAAAAGGAGCTAAATCATGTTAAATTGGGTGTTGATTTTTCTCGTTGTTTCTATTGTTGCTGGTGTTTTAGGATTTAGCGGGATAGCCGTACAGGCCTCTAGTATCGCGCAAATTCTCTTTTTTATATTTCTTGTGTTGTTCATTGGTTCACTAATTATGAGTATCTTAAGAAAACGTAAAATAAAATGATTTCAATTTAAATTCGGAGATGAAATGAAAACTATTACAAATCTAGTTGGAATTTTTTTAATTATTATGGGTATTGGGGTGTTGGCCTATAAAGGCATTTCCTATACTAAACAAGAAAAAGTAGCGCAAATAGGCAGCGTACAAGTGACTGCTGATAAAGAAAAAACAGTTTATTTTTCACCCCTATTAGGTGGATTATCGCTTGTTGCTGGTATTACGCTTTTGTTGATTGTGAGAAGAAATGGGAAATAATTTTGGTCTTTTGACATTTCTTTTATGCTGAGGGAGGCGAATTGATGACTTGCAGTTCGTTACTCACATACGAGGATGCTGTATGAGAGATACCCAAGCTATTGCTAGACATGAATCGGCAAATGATTTTAAGGATACATTTTCACATTTGCTAGGCTCGTCTTCCAGGGTATTAGCGCAGGAGAATGTTTTAACAGCATCCTGGTTTGATACCCCCCTGGGTCCTATGGTTGCGATAGCAGATGATCACGCACTTTATCTTTTAGAATTTTTTAATCGTTGTGGACTTGAGCATAAAGTCGAAAGCTTTAAGCAGAAAACAAAAGCGATGATTGTGTCAGGTTACACTGCCCCTATCTATTCAATCAAAAATGAATTAAGTCAGTATTTTGAAGGTAGATTAAAAACATTCATAACACCTTTATGTTTTCTTGGGTCGCCTTTTCAGAAACAAGTATGGCAAGCATTGCAAAATATTCCCTATGGACAAACACTTTCTTATGCGGAGTTAGCAAAAGCGATTGGAAGGCCAACGGCTTTTCGTGCTGTTGCTCAAGCCAATGCTACAAATCAGCTTGCGTTGATTGTTCCATGCCATCGTGTGATTAATACAAATGGTCATCTGGGTGGCTATGCGAGTGGAGTCATACGCAAAGAATGGCTTATTCATCATGAAAAAAGATATAACACTTGAAAATAATAGTTTTTAGTAGTTTCGGATAGATTTTGACATAAAATAATAATCATACGTTGAATAAACTTAAAAAATTAAGGCAAGGGTCGATCCTATTAGGATCGAGAAAGGGATAATTTTATGGAAAAGGATAATTTCTCATCAGAATCAGAAGGGTTAATTTCCCCCGTCCGAATCATGGACATAAGCGAAGAGACTAAAGAACCTGAGATTCGTTGCTCAATGCAAGAGAGTGAAACAAGGCAGTTGGCAGAAGAGATATTTTTCAAATGTACAATTCCTGGGGCGCGTGCGCTAATAGGTGCAGTCTATAAAAAATTTTCTGCGAGCCAGATGGGAATAAATCAACCTTCTGATTTACTGGCTGCAATAGAAAAGATTTCAAAAGCTTTAAAACCTTGGATGAAAGAGAGTTCTCCCTATAGAGAGCCTGCGGTTATTCTACAAATCGGCTTATTGCTCTCAACAAGTACTTTGTTAATAGCGTCCGGACAAGACGCAGATATAAAAGTGGCAACTTCATTTTTCGAGCAAGAACAGGAATATTATTCTGAAATTTTCGAAAAAAATCCTGCTTTAGTGGATGCTCTGTTGCTCTGTTCAATGGATGAAAAATATAAAATAGTACATACCTCTTTGCCAACATGGTTAGATATTTATTGGGAGGAATATTGTAATGGTGTTAGCGATAATGAGTCTGGGCAGAATGCTTCTCCGAGTCGGAGTAAAAAAGAGGAAAATATTTTTCCCTCTTATTTCAACAGAGAGGATGTGATAAAAGCGCTTAAGTATTATAAGGTAATTTTAAATCATTACCTTAAAGGTGCTGCACAGGCATATGAAAATCTCAGTAGGCTTTATAGGGTTTTAAATGATCATAAAAATTCAACTAAGCATTTAAGAAAAGCTAATAATATCTATGAGCAAATTCTTCAGGCGGAAGATGTTGATAGGAATAATGAGTCAATGCAAGGTATTTCTCCGAGTCGTAGCATGCAGGAGAAAGATAATTTTCACAGTTATACAAAGGAGAGGGCGACAAAATTACTTGAGTATTATCAAGAAATTTTAAATTATTACATGAAGAATGCTGCGCCTACTCATGAAAAAATCAGTAGGCTCTACCAAGCTTTAGAGGACAATGAAAACGCAGTTAAGCATTTAAGAAAGGCGGGCGATATCTATGCACGCCTTAATCAAAAAGAAGATATTGATAGAGTTGTAAAAAAAATACAAAAATTACAGGTTTCTCGTGCTGAGTTTGATGTGGCTCCGTCTTTTTTTTCTTCTCGTCAATCTCGACCATCGCCTGTTAATCAAGCAAGCGCAATCAATAAAAAAAAATGTTGTTGCCTGATTTTGTGAAATTTTCTAGATAAATATTTATTACTAAAAAATGGGATGCATTTATGAATGCGGATGGCTTTTCTTTACTTGAAATAGTGGTTGTATTGACTATTATGTTTATTGTATTCACTATTGCTATTCCCTCAGAGCGTATTTTCTTAATGAATGCTAAAGTGGATGCGATGCGGCTACAATTACAGCGCGCTATTCAGTTAGCACGCAGTGAGGCTATTACACGTGGCGAAATAATAACATTATGCGGCAGTTCAGATAAAAATACATGTTCAAATGATTGGGATGATGGTTATATTATTTTAGCGAATACAAAACTTATTTATATTTTTTATGGTACTCCTGACTTGGGCTGGCTCCATTGGCGCGCTTTTTCCAGTCATCAATCACAACAATTACAGTATTTACCTTCAGGCATGTCAAATGTAGAAAATGGTACTTTTTGGTATTGTTTACCAAAAGAAAAAACGCCTCGATGGGCGATTGTCATCAGTCAATCGGGACGCGCGCGTCAGGTTGATTTTGGAAAAGAGAATAGGTCAACGTCTGGGAACAATTTATTAAGATGCTAATATTATAAGGCGAATTACAATGCAAAATAATTCATGAAAAAATACAATGAAGGCAACCGCTATCTACGATGTTGTCGAGAACGGGACGCTTGGTTTAAATTTTTACGTGCTTTATCGAGGATTTTATGGCTTCCTGTCTTAAAAAATAAGGTAAATCGATTTGTGTGAGTTTCAAGCATTTTAACCAATAAATTATTTTTATTCTGAAGCTTGCTCTTTAATTCAGGACTTTCTGAAAAACGGGTTGCGATAGAACGTCTAAGATGACTATTTTTTACGGCATTCAGTACGGCTTTGTGTTGATCTTCTTTATACGTTTCTTTTGCCATGAGAGTAATCAGCTTATCAATATTATTCTCTCTCATTTTTTTATCAGCTTGGAGCAAGAAGAGGTTTTCTAAGGCTTTTAATTTTAAGCTAATATCATCACTAAGATCAAATGCTGTTTGGAAATGCATCCGTGCCCTTTTTTTTTCATCTTCTGTTTTCTTAGGCAAAGCTTCAGCAAGGTCAAATGCAGGCCTGGCGGCTTCTGGAAGTTTGAGTATTTGCCCAATCTGTACCATGCTCTCTAATATAGCGACTCGATCGTCTGCATTTTTTAAATCTTTTAAAGAAGACTTTAATTGATTAAAACTTTCGATGTCGAATAGGAGGTAATTTTGTTTATCTCCTATAACTTTAAGTAAGTCTTGCTTCCATGTAAGGCTTTTCCCACTCTTCATTTCGGTAAGAATTTTTTCTATCGCCTTATTATTACTCTCAATTATCGGCTGTGAAACAACAAGTGAATAAGACTCTAGTGCTGGACTAATAATTTTTAATTGTTTTGCAAGCAGTAGATAATGGTATGCTTGTCTATAGTCCTGTTTTTTATTATATAGCTCCACCAACGCCTTTATATAACCCTCCTTTTTAGAATTTTCAAGTCCATCATTCTCATGAAATAGCGCAACTATTTCTTTTAGTATAGATTCCTCTTGGTCAGAAGGTGCATCTATAAATCTCTCCACTAATAATTCGAAGCAGCTTTTAGTTTGTTCTGGAGTCAATAAAGAACGTAAATTCTGCGGGCGGGGTTCATTTTTTTTGGCATATAATGCCTCGAGAGCATTATTGAATTCAGTAGAGACTTCCTTAATGCCAAGGTTCTTATTAAGTGCATCTTTTAATGCCTCTACGGGGTCAAGACCTTTACTTACAGAATGCGCTTTCATAATTATCTCTGCTTATTGTATTGATTGTTAATCTCAGTATAGTTCATGCAGTAGAAAATGATGGAGAGAGCTAAAAATGTAATAAATTCAATTTGATGTTGAAGGCATACTAAAGCTGAGCTAGAGGAGGTTTTTAGAGAAGATACGAGAGGAGATAAGAACCATGCATCAATTTATTGTCATGTAAGAGGAGAGGATATCATAATTTATAATAAATAATCCGATAAATTCATCACTTTAATTTTTTCTGTTAAAGAATATTTTCGAGTGCCAGGATAAATAACGATTAACTCATCTAAACGTAAATCTTCGCAGGCAATACGCATGGATTTGGTAAGCGTTGGTGCATCAGCATACTTAAATTCAAAACCAAGACGTTTGCCTTCATGAAAGATAAGTAAATCGAGTTCTGCTTGCTGATGCGTAGACCAGAAATAACAATTTTCAGAGTCAACAGGAAAGCAACGGATGAGTTCTTCAAGCGCGAAACCTTCCCAGGATGCGCCTATTTTTGGATGTTGTTGTAATGCACTTAGATTATTAAGGCTGAGTAAATAATGCAGTAGCCCACTGTCACGTAAATAAATTTTCGGGGATTTTACCTGTCTTTTACTTATATTTTCCCACCAGGGCTGCAATTGACGTATCATAAATGTGTTCGTCAGTATATCGACATAATGGCGAATACTTTTATTATTAATACCAAGCGAACGTGATAATTCATCCAGATTTAAAATATTGCCATGGTAATGGGCGATCATCATCCAAAAACGGCGTAAATTAGGTGCGGCAATTGAAATGCCGAAATTAGGAATGTCTTGTTCTAAGAAAGTTTTAACATATTGCTTGCGCCATTCAAAACTCATTGCATCTGACTTGGCTAGATAAGAATTGGGAAAACCACCACGTAACCATAAATTCTGACTTTCATGTGTTTCTATAAAAGAGAAAGGCTGAATTTCTAAGTAGGCAATACGACCGGCCAGTGTTTCAGATGATTGGTTAAGTAGTTCTCGCGATGCACTTCCTAAAATAAGCCACTGTTGTTTTTTGGGGGACGTGTCAATTAAAACGCGCAGCAAGGGAAATAAATCAGGGCGACGTTGAATTTCATCAATAATAATTAATCCTTCGAGCTGACTTAAAGCCAATTGAGGATGTTCGAGTGCAGCAAGATCTTGAGGATTTTCTAAATCAAAAATATGAATAGTTTTAAACTCGCCTTTAACCATGTCCGCGTAAGATTTAGCCAAGGTTGTTTTGCCTACCTGACGAGGCCCTAGTAAACAGACAACAGAAAACTGCTTCATAAGCGAAATAATTTTATTAATATAATCAATGCGCTTCATAATTTATCCATGAAAATAAGGCGGCAAGCATCCATATTTTCATGGAAAAATATAACCAGGTCAAGAGCTTTGACTTAGAAAATAAGGTGTTTCACCAGCAATCTGTCAATTTCCCTATTCCCGTTATTGCTTTTTTGCCTAGGCTATTGAGCATGAGCGTTCCACAGGCCGCATCCTGTCGTGCCTGTTGGGAAAGTGGTTTTGCTGCGATAGAAAAATAATTATTTGAGAGTGCGGTGATGATTAATTGATAATTATTTTTAGCAATGAATGAAGGTGATTTTACTATGTCGAGCGTTGCGCCTTGATAGGAATTGTGTGCGATAAAATATTCTTCTAACGTAGCAGCTAATTTTTCGAGTGCGATTTTAGCATCCAGACGATGTTCCTCTATGATGTGACGTGAGTAAATAGGTAAGCAAAGTGCGGTTAAGATGCCAATAAGAGTAAGTGTAATAATCAACTCAATTAAGCTAAACCCCTGTATTTTTTGTTTCATATTTTTATTTTATTTTTTAGAGATAATGCTATTTTTGCTAACCGTTCACCCATCGCAAAACAAAGTCGCTGTTCTTCTGCAGTTATGGGATTTTTTCCATCTTGTCCTGTGACATGAGTGGCGCCATACGGAGTACCGCCTGTCAGAGTGGTCGTTAAATCAGGTTCTGTGTAAGGGATACCCATCAGCACATAACCTAAATGCATCAGTGGTATCATCATACTCAGGAGAGTAGTTTCTTGTCCGCCGTGCATACTGGAGCTCGAGCTAAAAACGGCAGCCGGTTTATCGACCAGGCTCCCGTCTAGCCAAAGTCCGCTTGCGGTATCGATGAAATATTTTAAGGGCGCTGCCATATTGCCAAAGCGCGTGGGGCTGCCGAGTGCGAGCCCATCACACTCTTTTAGATCGTTTAAGGTGGCATACGGTGCGCCACTTTCAGGAATGCTTGGCTGAGTCGCTTCAGTAGTCGGTGACACGGCAGGCACTGTACGAATCCGCGCTTCTACGGTGGGAATAGATTCTATGCCGCGTGCAACATGCTGGGCCATTTGTTTGACTGCCCCATGGCGGCTGTAATATAAGACTAAAATAGTTGTTGTTGCCATTTTTTTCCTGGAGTTTTTTGAGTGTATTTTTAATAAGTTACCGATTATATAATAGCAAAGTTAATTTTCCTAATTTTCTCCTATCCCCGTTGCTCATATCTTGCTAAAATGAGCAATTTTCACGAATTTATTGAGAAAGAGACTTATGCCTATTTATGAATATCAATGCACTCAATGTAGTCATCGGCTGGAATCATTTGAAAGAATGACAGATGCACCCCTCACAGATTGTCCTGCGTGTGGCGAATCTTCTTTGCAGAAATTAGTTTCTGCGGCGGGATTCCAATTAAAGGGTACAGGGTGGTATGCAACGGATTTTCGTAACAATACAGGGACTGTAGAAAATAAATCAGAGAATAAATCAGAAGATAAATCTGAGGTCAAACCGGAGGTTAAATCCAATACGGATTCTAAAACTACAGACACAACGGCAAGTTAACTATGATGGCATTAATCAGACGCTATTTTTTTTCTGGATTATTAGTCTGGTTGCCTATTTGGGCGACTATTCTTGTTATTAAATTTTTGATGGGCATTTTGGGTAGTACATTGTCTATGCTACCACATCAATATCAACCCGATGCGTTAATAGGATTTCATATTCCTGGGATTAATGTCATTATTACGCTGGTCGTTATTTTTTTAACAGGCATTTTTGTCGCTAATTTTATCGGGAGACGTTTGGTTTTGGTGGGCGATGCTATCATTGCACATATACCTTTAGTCCGAACGATTTATGCAAGTGTGAAACAAGTCTTACAAACATTATTTACACCCGGTGGACAATCTTTTCGTAAAGTTTTATTAGTGGAATATCCACGTGCGGGCATGTGGAGTTTGGCTTTTCAAACGGGCGATGGTACGCCTGAAGTGGAAAAATCACTGAATACACCAATGGTAAGTGTGTTTATTCCTACAACGCCTAACCCTACATCGGGTTTTCTAATGATGGTGCCGCGTAAAGATGTGATTGAGTTAGAAATGAGTATAGATCAAGCGTTGAAATTTGTGATTTCACTGGGCGTTGTTCAGCCTTTGAATTCTATGAGTCATTTTAAAAAAATTAAAAATCCAGAATAAAGGTAAAATTATGCGTAGTGATTATTGTGGGCAGGTCACAACAGAAAATTTAAATCAAACAGTAACGTTAGCAGGATGGGTGCATCGCCGCCGTGATCATGGCGGTGTTATTTTTATTGATCTACGTGATCGCGAAGGGTTAGTGCAAGTGGTATTTGCGCCTACGCAAATAGAGATATTTCGATTAGCGGAATCCCTGCGGAATGAATATGTGGTCCAAGTAAAAGGGCGGGTGCGTCATCGTCCTGAAGGTACAGTAAATCGCGAATTAGTCACAGGTGAAATTGAAATTGAAGGGTTGGAACTTGTTATTTTAAATCGAGCTGAACCAACACCTTTTCCGATTGATGAATATCATGATATTAGCGAAGAAGTCCGTTTGCGTTATCGTTATCTTGATTTACGTCGTCCAGAGATGCTGTATCGTATGAAATTTCGCGCGAACATGGTGCGTTTTCTGCGGCGTTTTTTAGATGATCACGGTTTTATGGATATTGAAACACCCTTTCTAACGAAAGCAACGCCTGAAGGTGCCCGTGATTATTTAGTGCCAAGTCGTACTAAACAAGGTTCTTTTTTTGCATTGCCACAGTCACCGCAACAATTTAAACAATTATTAATGATGTCAGGGATGGACCGTTATTACCAGGTAGTACGTTGTTTTCGTGATGAAGACTTGCGTGCAGATCGCCAGCCTGAATTTACTCAGTTAGATATTGAAACGTCTTTTTTATCACAAGAAGAAATTCAGAATATGATGGAAGACATGATTCGTGGGTTGTTTAAAACATTGCTTGATGTTGAATTACCTCATCCATTTCCACGGATGGCATATTCAGAGGCCATGTCACGTTTTGGATCTGATAAACCTGACTTGCGCATACCGCTTGAATTAGTTGATGTCGCGGATGTATTAAAAAATATAGAGTTTAAAGTATTCTCTGCGCCAGCCGCCGATCCCAAATGCCGTGTAGTCGCCTTATGTGTTCCAGGAGGTGCTAGTTTAAGTCGTAAAGAAATTGATGATTATACAAATTACGTTGGCGTGTTTGGGGCGAAAGGGTTGGCTTATATTAAATATAATGCCGATGGACTACAGTCACCTATTTTAAAATTTATACCTGAATCTGCTGTTAATACTATCATTGAGCGAACTCAGGCTAAAATAGGCGATATTATTTTTTTTGGTGCGGATAAAGCAGCCATTGTAAATGATGCCATGGGTGCATTGCGTTTACGTACAGGCCATGATCGTGGATTCGTTGAAAAAGGTTGGCGGCCATTGTGGGTGGTTGATTTTCCTATGTTTGAACAAAGTGATGGACGTTTAGCTGCTTGCCATCATCCGTTTACAGCGCCGAGAATTAAAGAAAATAGCGAATTGTCAGAGAAAAATCCCACTGAAATTTTAGCTTGTGCTTACGATATGGTACTCAATGGCAGTGAAATTGGTGGCGGATCTCTCCGAATCCATTCCTCTGAATTACAAATGGCTGTTTTTCGTTTATTAAATATGTCTGAGACAGTTGCAACAGAAAAATTCGGGCATTTGCTCACTGCGTTAAAATTGGGATGCCCACCTCATGGCGGCATTGCGTTTGGGTTGGATCGTTTGGCGATGCTGATGACAGGTTCCTCTTCCATTCGAGACGTTATTGCTTTTCCGAAAACGCAAACAGCAACGTGTCCATTAACAGATGCGCCATCACCTGTTGATCGCACGCAACTCATGGAATTAGGTATCCAAATCAAAAAAGAAAAATAAAATAATAGTGTAGAGAAAAAGAGGCTGATTATGGCAGGTCATAGTAAATGGGCAAACATCAAGCATCACAAAGCCAAGCAAGATGCTAAACGTGGAAAGTTATACACCAAATTAATTCGTGAAATTACTGTATCAGCGAAATTAGGAGGCGGTGATGAGAATTCAAATCCGCGTTTGCGTACTGCGCTCGACAAGGCATTGGATGCCAACATGTCGCGGGATGTGATTGACCGTGCTATTAAGCGGGGCGTAGGTGGCATGGAAGGAGAGCAAGTTGAAGAAGTGCGGTATGAAGGGTATGGGCCTTCTGGTGTGGCGATTATTGTGGATTGCATGACGAATAATCGTAACCGTACAGTGGCTGATGTACGTCATGCATTTACTAAATGTGGTGGGAATTTAGGTACAGATGGTTCAGTAGCTTATTTATTTAATAAAATAGGTCAAATGACATTTGCGCCAGGTGCGGATGAAGAGCGTATTTTAGAGCTTGCTTTAGAAACAGGCGCAGAAGATGTTATTATTAATGACGATAAAAGCATAGACGTGACAATCAAACCTGATGCTTTTCCACTTGTTAAAAAAGCGATGCTGGCGGCAGGGTTACACCCCGCTCAGGCAGAAGTGACAATGGCTGCGACATTGCGTGTAGCGATTATAGAAAAAGAACCCGCAGAAAAATTAGTACGCTTAATTGATATGTTGGAAGATTTGGACGATGTACAAGAAGTCTATACAAATGCAGATATAGTAGAAGAGGAAGCGCTCGGATAATTTATTTTAAAAGGACAACAATGATCATCATTGGAATCGACCCAGGCTCTCGTATGACAGGCTATGGTCTTATTCGCCTGGAAGGCAACAAGACTTTTTATCTAGATAGCGGCTGCATTCGTGTCACGGCAGAAAATACAGGAATACGTTTACAGCAAATTTACAATGCGCTTAAGGCAATTATTCAGCAATACCAACCTCACGAAGCGGCTATCGAACAGATTTTTATGCACCAAAACCCAGGTTCTGCGTTAAAACTCGGACAAGCACGTGGTGCCGCAATTGCATCGCTTGATTTACCTGTTTCTGAATATTCCGCTAGGCAAGTTAAATTATCAGTCGTTGGTTTTGGCGCGGCGAAAAAAGAGCAAGTCCAGCATATGGTGCTGCAATTATTAAGTATGACAGGTGAGTTGCAAGCAGATGCGGCAGATGCGCTTGCGATTGCATTATGCCATGCGCATACACGATTTAGCTTGCAAAAAATCGGCCTCGTAGCGCCATCGCGTAAAAAACGCAATAGCTGGCGAGATTATCAGCCAATTACTGATTATCGCACGTGATTTTTGTTTTATTGCAAAAACACAAACTGCAAACATTAATAAATAGAGAGGCGTTTTCCATATCAATGTTTTTAGAGATATCCAGCTTAGGATGTGTGATGAGCAAGGTAAGCTTTAATTGATGCTTATTGAGAGAGAGAGGGTCGCTTAATAAAGCACGAATATAAAACTGGCTATGGCCAATCGTTGTACTGTCTTTTTGTAACCCTGTCACATCTGCTTCCACATTCTTTTTGGCTTTCGACTGCCACATTGTTAAGAATTTTTTAGTTTCCAGTGTGCCGCTTACATTCGTAGAAGAAAATTTGTAATTCACATCATCATACAAGCCCTGTAACACCAACGTATAATTTTCCTTATTTTTTATTAATACAGCTTTTTTGGCATGCATCGTATAAAGTAAGGGATAAGTGGTGTGGGGCGCAGGGATATTATCGGAGTTATTAACTGTAGGCGGCTCGCTTACAGCAATTGTATCTTTTACAAAAACAATATTTGACACAATACCTAAGAATATCCACAACAAAATTGTTCGGCTTTTTAGAAAATGAAAAAATATTTTTTTCATATTTTTAGCCTTTTATTCGTTAAAAAAATCATTATAAGCAATCATTAATTTTATTTCAATCTTTAGTGAGGTAATGACGGAGAGATTATTTTCAGTTTTGGGTAATAATATTGAAAACGTTTTGTATCACGGGTAAGCAAAGGCCATCCTTCAATGATAGCGTGTGCGCCTATAAAAAAATCAGGCAAAGGCAATGCCTTATGACCACCTGATTTACGATAGTGGAGAAATGCTTTACCTGCCAGAAATGAAGCTTCCCAGGGCAAAGGTATTTTTTTAAAAGTAGAAGAAGATAATACGACTTCCAGTTCTTCAATTTTTTGAAATCCTATGGATATTTCAGCGTAAATAATAGAATTAATAAATAATTGGCTTTGGCGCGCCTGTTTTTCCAGAATGGAGGATGACCATTCAAACCATTTAGGATCTTCTGTGACTATATCTAAAATAATACATGAATCCACTAGAATGCCTGTCATTTTTTTCCTCTTGTTAAAGCAAGAATTTCATCGGTGCTCATGCGTATGGTTGCTGTTCCACGTAGCTGAGTGATGATTGTAGAGTTACGTTGATTTTTTTTAGGTGCAGCAACGAGATAAACTCTTCCTTTTTCTTCAATAAAATTAGCTTCCTTATAAGGTCGCAGGTTGTATTTTTCTCGAATATGAAAGGGTATAGTCACTTGGCCTTTTTGCGTGATACGCATAATTTTCCTTTAACAAGTAAAAGAGTATTACTATTACTAGGTAATAGTAATACCATTTGTCAATCCAGGCAATATTTTTATGGGATTAGAGAATTCCATACCACTCTTTTATCACTTCATGTAGAATCTTCTTTATAATTTGATAGCAGGGTATTTTATGATTAGCCAATTACGAGGCATTCTTTTGGAAAAACAACCCCCTCAACTATTGCTCGATGTGCATGGCATTGCTTATGAAATTGATGCTCCTATGAGCACTTTTTATCGTTTGCCTGATAAGGGTAAAGAAATTGTTTTGCATACGCACTTTGTGGTACGCGAGGATGCCCATCATTTATATGGATTTTACGCACGTGAAGAACGCGCTTTATTTCGTACTTTACTGAAAGTAAATGGTGTAGGCCCAAGGTTAGGTTTGACTATTTTATCGAGTATGGATCCTACCGAATTTGTGCGTTGTATTATGAATCATGACACGACCAGTCTGGTACATTTGCCAGGGGTTGGTAAAAAAACAGCAGAACGGTTGGTTATTGAAATGCGTGACAAGTTATCAGATTGGCAGCCTATTTTACCAAGTGAGTCAGCTTCTTTAGTAAAAAAACCAGAGACGCGCAATCGCATTATTCAAGATGCTATTTCTGCAATGGTTGCGTTAGGGTATAAGCCTGCAGAGGCAAGCCGTGCAGTCGCTAAAGTCGATGATAATAGTAAGAGCAGTGAGGAAATAATTCGTCAAGCTCTAAAGGAAATGGTATGAGTGAATTAGAACGCATTGTTTCGCCTCTATTAAACCAGGAAACGAATGAAGCAGAAGGGGCTGATCGCGCAATTCGTCCTAAAAGCTTACAAGATTATATTGGCCAATCGGCTGTACGAGAACAAATGGCTCTTTTTATTCAAGCCGCACGTGCGCGTCAGGAAGCATTGGATCATGTTTTAATTTTTGGCCCACCTGGGTTAGGTAAAACGACTTTAGCCCATATTATTGCGCACGAATTGGGAGTTAATTTACGTCAAACTTCAGGCCCTGTATTAGAACGTGCGGGCGATGTAGCGGCATTATTAACGAACCTTCAAGAACGTGATATTTTATTTATTGATGAAATTCATCGATTAAGCCCAGTGGTGGAAGAAGTGTTGTATCCAGCGATGGAAGATTATCAATTGGATATTATGATTGGAGAAGGGCCCGCAGCACGTTCTATTAAATTAAATTTACCGCCATTCACTTTAATTGGAGCGACAACACGTGCAGGTTTGTTGACTTCTCCCTTGCGTGACCGTTTTGGTATTGTACAGCGTTTAGAGTTTTATCAAGTGACTGAGCTTGCTCAAATTGTTCAGCGATCAGCGAATATTTTGAGGATATCAATGAATATGCCAAGCGCGGAAGAAATTGCTAGGCGTTCGCGCGGAACACCTCGTATTGCAAACCGTTTATTACGCCGTGTGCGTGATTATGCAGAAGTGAAAAACAATGGCCAGATTTCAGTTGATGTAGTACAGCGTGCTTTGGATATGTTGGATGTCGATGATCAGGGCTTTGATATGATGGATAGAAAATTATTATTAGCTTTAATTGATAAATTCAATGGTGGCCCAGTGGGAATAGAGAATTTAGCAGCATCTATTAGCGAAGAAAGAGGCACTATTGAAGATGTGATTGAGCCCTTTTTAATTCAGCAAGGTTTTATTATGCGCACACCTCGTGGGCGTATTGCAACTCGTCATGCGTATTTACATTTTGGTATACCCATGACAGATGTGCCCTGAGCGTAAAGCTCTCTTAGGTATTCCCTTGTCATCTATTTAGGCTTGATTTTTTCAGATGTCTTTAAAGGAGATAAATTATCTTTATATTTTGCATTATTGCTGACAGGGCTTTTGAATAGCGTTTTGTATGTTCCACTCTCTTGTTCAATGCTTGCCTGTTGTTGCTGTTTGCTTTCTTGTATTCTAGGTGCCATTGCCGTGACTGTTGCATAAGAGGATGTTTTTTGTGTTGGTTTTTCTTCAGAGCGCTCTCCTTTTTTTTCTTCGAATATTTCTTTAGAGCTCTCAACAAGTTCTGTTTGAACGCTTCTCTGTTCTTGCTGTTGTTTGCTTTCTTCTACTGTAGGCGGGATGGTGGTGACTGTTGTATAGGAAGAGGGTTGTAGTTGCGGTTTTTCTTCAGGCTCCTCTCCAGTTTTTTCTTTGAATTTTTCTTTAGAGATTTTAACACGTTCTGTCTTTCTTGCTGGAAAATAGTTTTGAATAAACGGGCTCGTATAAGCATATTTTAAAGCAACGATACTCGATATAGTTATACCTATTAAAGCAAAGATAGGGCCAACGGTAGGGATAGGTAAACAAGCTATCAAGAAGACACCTGCTGCAGAGAAAACTTTCCATGCTGCTTCAGATCTTTCTTTAGAAGCGCTTGCTTGAGAGAGAAGGACTTTGACAGGCGCAATAGAGAGCATTGAAAGACCTATTATTCCTAAGATAGGGCCAGCAGGAGGAATGATGCCGCAAGCAATGAATATAGCCGATATGACATTGATAGATTTGTAAGCTGCATTCCATCTTGTTTGACTTATTTTTTCATTTAATAAATTAAGTTCGTCATTGTCTTTCTGTGTTAATGGATTTTTTTCAGGGCGTTGAAATTTCTTTTTGGCATCGCGCATCGTTTTCTCTTCCGATAAAGTTTCGTCAATCCAGGTAGTCAGGCTTGCTGCGGCCAGGAAGACAACGCCTAAAGAGGTAGTAATAACACCCGCAAGAGCTAAAACACTCAATAATTGAAGCGTGAACGTGAGGAATCTAAATAGAGTGCTCGTTTTTAGCAGAAATTTCGCATCTTCTAACTCTTGCTGTCGGAATGCTTCTTCTTTTAAAAGAGCCGCATGTGAATGATCTGTTTTAATCAACTCAACTACGCGGATGAAAAAATTTATGAGTAAATTTAAAGTAACGAACGCGGCATGGATGGGATAGAAAATATGCTTCACATGCGATACTGCGGAGGTGACTGTTGAATGCCAGGCTTGAAGCAGAATAGCTGTACCTTTTAGAAAATTACCTAAGGAATCCATCAAGGTGAATAAATTTCTACCGTAGGTTAAAGTGGAAATTTTTTCATTAAACTCATTCAAATCAATCATAGCGTTGAATAGTTTGATGGATTCATTCAAGTGTTGAATCTGTTTTTTAAATCCTTCTTCTGTGGATTTGTTTAACGTCTCTATTGATGCAATAATTTCGTGTATCTGTTCTAAAATAAGGTTAAATTGTTTTGTCTGCTCTTCAGTATTGTTTTTTTGTAGATCTAATAATTGATTAAGAATAAGAGTGCATTCTATAATTAATTTTTCTTTTTTGTGAATAACAGGATCAAAGATAGCTTGCCCTGTATAGTGATTTTTGAGTGTCAATAAGGCTTCTTGATCTGATAGCGAAGGTTCTGGTTTATTATCCGTATGTGTCATCATAGGCTATCTACCTTATTTTCTGATTGTTTTCTCCTTGACGATTGTTTTGCTTTTGGGATTCTTGAGATTGTGGAAGCTCTGCCGTTGAACTTGACCAAAAAGACCAAAAACGTTGAGCAAGCGATTGTTTAGGTTCAGGCTCTGATAATGTCTCTACAGGCGTAATCTCTCGAGTAGGTTGTCTACTCGGTTCTGTTTTCCTA
This sequence comes from Gammaproteobacteria bacterium, assembly GCA_021323555.1. The sequence goes on from JAJONP010000003.1 coordinate 47,152, forward strand.
GCGTTGCTGAGAGCTGCCTGCATCCCAGCAGAAGTGGAGTAGGTGGGATCGTTTGCGGCAGATTGAAATTCAGATTCAGGTTGAGATTCAGGTGTAGATTTGTTTTCTTTAGAAAATTTGTTATAGAGATACGTTAATCCCTCTCTTACTGGATTGATAGCAAGCAATCCTAAACCGATAAGCCCTAAGAGAGGACCAATGCCAGGAATGGGTGCGCAAGCGACTAAGATGGCAGACAAGACATTGATAGATTTCCATGCGGCTTCATTTTTTTGTTTATTGACTTCTGCTTGTTCTAATAAATACTCGGGCGAGCCTTCTGGATATTTATCTCTTTTAGCCTCCGCTTTTCTAACTTCTACGAATGTTTCATTTATCCACCCCACCAGAGTTGCTGCAGCAATGAATACCCAACCAAGTGGTGTTGTGAGAACGCCTGCAAATCCCAATACAGCTAATACTTGAAATGTAAAAATAAAGAATTGAAAGGCGGTGCTTTTTTTCAGCAGAGATTTTGCATCCCGCATTTCTTGTTTAGCAAATATCCCTGCTTCTTCAACTTCATGTTTTGTTCTAACGAGTTTAAACATACTGATGAGAAAATTAATAAACATGGTTGCAGCGATGAATGACGCATTGATAGGATAAAAAATAGGGCTAACACGTTCCAACGCTTTAGATATCCCCATACTCCAGGCAAAGAAGCAAGTCATAACGCCCTTTGCGCCAGTAGCAAGATAATTCATGATAGTAAATAAATTAACACCATAATTTAATCGAGTAATGCGTTCCTCAATGGCTTTTTGCTTATTAAATTTTTTAATGAGTTTGTCTAGTTTAGCAATGTGTTCTTTTAAATCTTTTTCTGTGGTTAGATTGAGAGTGCCGATTAATGGAATAATCTCATCGATTTTTTTGATGATATTGGCTGTAATTTCTTCATCGGGTATTTTTGTATGCAATTCTTGAATGATGTTGTTTAGCTTTAGAATGAGCTCTTCTTTTTTTCTGGCAATAGGATTAAAAATATCGGTAGCCGTTAGGTGGTTTTGGAGGCTATTTTGTAAAGCATCTAGCTTTTGTTGAAGACCTATAAGATCAAGATCTCTGGAATTTTGATTGCTTTTCATAATCTTATATCCTTACTAGTCTATTGAAAGATTTTGAACTCTATTTGGAGTATAGACGAAGATTTATAATTTTTTATTCATATTAATCATATAGTTACATTTTATTGGTTTATTGTTTGCACTTGATTAATAGGATGGATACTATAAGCAGACGTTTAATTAATTTGACGGTAGAAATAGTAAGGGAGAATAAACAGTGAATATTGATTCCTCGTTGTGGGCTTATTTTATGAATGCTGGCATGATCGTAAAGCTAGTCTTGTTATTTTTAATAGGGGCTTCTATTGCTTCCTGGACTTATATCTTACAGCGTTCGCTCTATATCAAAGAAATACGAAATACAACAAAGCAATTTGAACATACCTTTTGGTCAGGGGGTGATTTGTCAGAAATGTATGCGAAGAGTGAACATGACAAAGCAAGCGTGCAAGGCATGGAAGCGATTTTCCTGGCAGGCTTCAAAGAATTTTTACGTCTGCATAAAACAGCCTCTGCAACGCCGGAAGAAATGATGGAGAGTGCTAAACGTGCAATGAAAGTAGCGCAAATGCGAGAGCAAGATAAATTAGAATTACATCTGCCTCTCTTAGCGACAGTGGGTTCAACCAGTCCTTATGTTGGATTGTTTGGTACAGTGTGGGGGATTATGTTGTCATTCCGCGCGCTAGCCCATGCGCAACAAGCTACTATTACGATGGTCGCGCCAGGCATTGCAGAAGCATTGGTGGCGACAGCCATGGGTTTATTTGCAGCTATTCCAGCCGTGATTGCGTATAATCGCTATGCTACAGAAATTGGGCGTTTATTGAATCGGTTTGATGCTTTTCAAGATGAATTTGCCAATATTTTATTTCGTCAGGCACAACAAAGAATCAGTCAAATGGATACAGTGAGGTAATGCAGCATGGCTCATTTTCATCAACACAGATCACGTCAACCCATTGCTGAAATTAACGTTGTTCCATTTATTGATGTGATGCTTGTCTTATTAGTGATTTTTATGATTACTGCGCCTTTGCTAACCCAAGGCGTTAAAATTGATTTACCCAATACGGAGTCAAAAGCATTACCACCTGACCAAAAAGAGCCTCTTATTGTGACGATTGATAATGCAGGTCATTTTTACTTAAATATTGCAAGCAAACCGAATCAGCCTGTCACGCCTCAGGTTTTAAGTCATTTAGTCACAACGCAATTAACCGCAAGTACAGCAGCAGGTGATCAACGCCCTGTATTAGTGCGCGGTGATAAAAGTGCGAATTATGGGAAAGTCGTTGAAGCAATGGTTTTATTGCAGGAAGCAGGGGCTAAAAGTGTAGGCTTAATCACGCAACCCATGCCGCACGATCCAATCGGCACGGGGTAATCGCATGGCACTGCGACTACAGCAAGAAAATTCTTTTTATTATGCTGTACTGCTGCATTTAATTATTTTGGTAGGATTAATAGTCAGCGTTGATTTTAGTTCGCCGATGCCTGTCATAGAAAACTCTAAAAACCCAGAAGTGATTAACGCGGTGGTAATGGAGGCGCTGCCAATGCCGCCTTCAAGAATCATACAAAAACCAGCTGTGCCTGTTGTACTACCTAAACCCATTCCCACTGTTAAACCGACTGAAATAATTAAATCGATTCAAAAAACACCTGATGTGCCTGTTAAAAAACCAGCGATTGCTATTTCAAATAAACCTGCTTTAACTAAGCCTGTTATCACTCAACCGATTTTGAAAAAAGCAAGTATCGTTAAAAAAGAAAAAGCCATCCAAAATGCTTTTGAAAAGGAAATACAAGAAATAAAAGCAAAATCATTACAACAACAAATGCAACAAGAACAAAAACGCATTGCAGCAACGATGACACAGCAAATGCAGGGTATTGTTGATAAATATAAAGCGCTTATCTTGCAAACCATCAGCCAGCATTGGATTGTTCCAGGTCATGTAGATAAACACTTAACAGCAGAATTATTGATAAGAGTCGCACCCGGCGGCCTTGTTTTAGACGTACAAATTATTAAAGGCAGTGGCGATGCTGCGTTAGATCGCTCTGCGCGCGCGGCGGTATTTAATGCATCGCCATTGCCTGTGCCAACAGATGCAAATGCTTTTACATCTTTCAGGCAGTTTGTTTTGAAAGTGAAGCCAGAGAATGTGTTACGGGGTGATAGTTGGGTGAGTTAATAGTTTCTATGTCATATCCACTGTATTTTAAAGTAGAATCAGTTAATACTATAACTTTCTACAATTAACAGTTATTTCAGTTTTTGGCTCGGCATATTTGTACATATTAAAAAGAGAATTCCAAAGTCCAGTGTTTTTATAAACGGCCATAAATGTAAAATACTCATAACCATCATAGATGTTTCCAACCGACAAGCTGATATTTTTTTCAGATATTTCACCTTTTTCCAAGTAAGAGTCTGGAAATTCTTTTCTTCTTCCTTGCGTTTTTACTATAAGATTAGCATCATTAACAGTTGAATATTTTTGTGTGATATGGCAAGAGTATTCACCTTGTTTTAGATGGTATATTGTTATGCATTCATTATAGGGATGAAAAACACAGTCAGTTCCTAAATTGCAATTTTTATTATTGAATGGTTGATCAGCCAATACATTAATGCTTAAAAGATAGAGTAATAAGGCTATTATTTTATTCATAAAATTTTGTTTCCTATACATCATTAATTAAAAACACTATAGCCATGGTACTCTTTTACAATTGACTGTTATCTCGGTATTGACTTCTTGTACTCGCTCGGTGAAATCGGGCTTTGTAGCTGAGAAAGTAAACTGGTAATCATATCTATCAAACAGGATAACATTTTTTTCTAACGTTTTATTGGCTTCTAGGTTAAAATGTACTAAATCTCGGAGAGATTCTATATGCAGAACGACATTATTTGAGTTACTCGTTATACGACAAGAATATTGACCTTGTGTTAAGGGCTTCATTACTGCTTTTTCGTAATCATAAGGATAAAAAATACAATCGGTCTCTGCGATACAATTTATCAATCTGGCAGGCGAATAATAACGAGAACGAGCATAACGATCACGGCCAGCAAATGCATTGATACTTAAACAACTGCATAGTAATAAACACACTATTTTAAGTATTATTTTATTTAATTTCATTTATTTCTCCGTATGCCTAAAACCGCAAATAAATAAAAACCGCAATTATAAACAGCACAGTATAGAAAGGTAAAGGGTTAGTTTTGATTAAAGAAGCCTTGAGGCTGAAAAAAATATATGATATACATCACATTAGCCAGCATTCTCAAGTTTTAAATGGTTAATTTAATATGGTTCGAAAATTCATTTTTATTTTATTGATAGGCTTGAGTACGGTTTTTTCCTATTCAGCCTCCGCCATGCTCAGCATGGAACTCACGCGTGGGGTAGCAGGTGCAATACCCATCACTATTAAACCCTTTACTGTACAAGGCCAAACACCGCCACAAGATATTGCAACGATAATAGGGGATGATTTAAAAAATAGCGGGCGTTTTAAGCTTGCAAATGGAAATGTCGATAATGTAGTGGTAGGAACAGTGCGCGAAACCGGTGCCAATCGTTACCAGGTTACCTTTCAATTAATCGAAGCGTTTAAAGGTAAGCGTACCTCACAAGAAACCGTATTATTAAATCGTATATATACAGTGTCAGGGGGCGAATTACGTTCTCTGGCGCACCATATCAGTGATGCTATTTATCAACAAATTACAGGTGTGCGTGGTGTCTTTTCAACAAAATTGGCTTATATTCTTGTGCAACGCTCATCAAGCCCTACACGTTATATACTCGAAGTATCTGATCAGGATGGCTATAACCCGCAGCCGCTCTTGACTTCAACAGATCCCATTATGTCACCTGCTTGGTCGTCTGATGGGAAACAAATAGCCTATGTTTCTTTCGAAAACCATCACGCTGCT
>JAJONP010000216.1 GCA_021323555.1 Gammaproteobacteria bacterium
TGCCATTATCACGTATTGAATTAGATCCAGAAAATCCTAGAAAATTAGCTATTTCATTAACTGATATACAACAAGGCCTTAATAAAGAAGATCCATTGTATAGCCGAAAATTTGAAGAATTATCAAGTTTAACCACATTAGCTAATACTATACAAAGCAGTGGCTTGATTAATCCTATTGTTGTTTATAAACGGGGAGAAGTTTATCGAGTGGTTGCTGGAGAGCGGCGCTGTTTGGCGTCCATCCTCGCAGGAAAATCTGAGATTGACGCGCGAGTATTTAATGAGAAACCACAAGGGTTTTCTTTAAAACTTATTCAGTGGATAGAAAATACAGCAAGAGAAGATCTGACATTAGATGAAAGAATTAATAATATCCGCGATATTTTGCATGAATACCAAAAGCAACAAGGCCATGTTACCGTGACAGCGACTGTATTGAAAAATATAACAGGATTATCATTGCCACAGGCAACTTACTATAGTGCAGTATTGGATGCACCAAATGATGTTACTCAAATGATAGCGAATGGTAAAATTCGTAGCCTTGATAAAGCAGCCGTTATTGCAAGTATTACTTCCACAGAATTACGGCATGAATTATTACAAGCATGCATCCATGGATGTAGCTTAAAAAAATTACGCCAAATGATTGCCCATGGAAAGAAACACCTTAAGAAGAAAAACGTATCGATTGCCGCCACAAAAAGGGGGAGGGCAATGTCACGCATTCAGATGGGATCTACGTTAAAAATAAGTGTTATTCGCACTATTATCCAATCTGTATTAGAACGTGCAGAATATAAAAAATTTGCTAATGTATTTTCAAAAGTAGATTGGTCTCATATGAATCAATCCGCGTCTGCTTTTAAAAAGTTAATCGAAATTTTAGAACATGAGCACGAGATAGCCTGATGAATAATAACAGGGTGACATCCGTTAAATTGCAAAAGACACTCCATCATAAAATGCAACAGCGTATTATTAGTGACGGCTATGGGATGCGTGGTAAAAGTCTGTGGATCGTTGAAGCTATAGAATCTTTTTTACAATTAAAGGATTTTCCTGCATTAACAGATATTGCTGGGGAAATGAAAGGATTAACAGAGATGATTAGTATTCGATTGTCGGAAAATTTAATGAATAAAATTGACAGTGCTGTTATTGAGGTACGCCGCTATTATCCTGCAATGGAGGGGGTTAAAAGCAATTTAATTAGAGCCAGCATTATGCAGCGCTTAATAAGAGGTTCTACTTCGGTGGCCGAACATTAATTTAACCCATTGATAATTAAGTAATTTAATTATTTTTAAATAGCTGCCTTAACAACCGCTTTAAGTGAGACTTTGATAAAGTGTGACGTTTATGGGATAAACAAATCATAACGATGTTCTATGTAGAACACGAAAGGAGAACAACATGTTACAAAAGAAAAATATTCACTATGATGCAGGCACAGCTAAGCTAGAAGGTTATTGTGTTTTCGAGGATAGAATTGTGGGAAAAAGACCTGCTGTCTTAGTTGCGCATGATTGGTCAGGACGTAATGAGTTTGCTTGTCAAAAAGCAGAAAGGTTAGCAGAGTTGGGTTATATGGCTTTCGCACTGGATATGTTTGGCCAAGGCATGATAGGCAAGACAAAAGATGAAAAGGCAGCCTTGATACAGCCATTGCTCGCAGATAGAGAATTATTAGGCCAACGAATGTTAGCGGCTTTGAATGTTGTGCAAGAGCTAGATCAAGTCGATAATGCGCGTATAGGCGCAATAGGCTTTTGTTTTGGAGGGCTATGTGTGTTGGATTTAGCAAGAATGGGTGTAAAGGTGTGCGGCGTTGTGAGTGTTCATGGATTATTACATTCACCTTTATCATTAAGGCCAAATCCTATTGTTGCTAAAGTACTCGCATTGCACGGTGCGGATGATCCTATGGTGCCACTTGATGTCGTTGCTGAATTCCAAGATGAAATGTCAAAGGCGGGGGCTGATTGGCAGTTTCATACCTATGGCGGCACCATGCACGCGTTTACCAACCCAATGGCCAATGATCCAGGATTTGGAACAGTTTATTCGGCGGTTGCGGACAGACGAGCTTGGATCATGATGAAAAATTTTTTTACGGAGATCTTTTCTGAAATATGAAAATCAATGGTGAAAGAGATTTGACAGACAGCCCCTGCATCGGTATCTGCAGTTCAACCAATTTAGGGGATGAGATTTGTGTTGGCTGCAAAAGAACAGCACAGGAAGTGATTGACTGGAATAGTTATAGTGATTCGCAAAAAATTGAGATTAATTTACGGTTGAAGAATAACTTAAAGTAGGATGAGGAAAGATTCATTGATTTATAATTGAAATACAATTAAGCCTAAAAAATAAAACCCGTCTTCCTAATAGTGAGCAATCTATTTTTACTATATAAGTAAGATTACTCGTCAATTAAAACGATCCTATACAATTACCTTTGAGGATAGCATGAAATATCACTAAGCTAAATGATAAAAATAATAAGTATAAATATTTTGAAAATGATCAAAGCAATATAAATTAAGTTAAGTCCTGTTGGCAATTCGCTAGACTAAGGCGGAACTTTTTGCCTTTGATATTATTGGCGGGTACCACAGCGCCGTTTACATAGAAGTAAGCGGGGAAAGGAACGCAGAAGATCAAAGAGTTGCGGTCAGCGTGGTGGAATTGTCGACAGATCGTAGGCAAAAAAAAGAAGATCTGGTTAAGGATATTATTTAATAGTGTGATCTATCCGGCGTTTACAACGATGCTCAATCAACGTGCCGATAATTTCACTGTTTTTTTCAGTAAGAATCATATTGCCCCAGTCTTCATTGAGTGAAAGCAATTCAAATTGATCGGTCAAAGAAGGAGAAGTGGGTTTATATTTCCTTAAAAAAATAGCATCGGTTGAGACCAGTTTTGCGAGAACGTATTCGCCCGGACAAGGTTGAATCTC
>JAJONP010000217.1 GCA_021323555.1 Gammaproteobacteria bacterium
CAGTTTTGGGAACTGCTGGCCTATTGTACTGGGACAGGAGGAAGTGCGCTTATTATTGGATCAGCAGCTGGTGTTGCAGCGATGGGAATAGAAAAGATTAGTTTCTTTTGGTACTTAAGAAAAATTTCTTGGCTAGCGCTGATAGGTTTTTTTGCAGGGGCATTTGTCTATATCTTCTTTTGTTAGACTCCTTAAATAATTTGATATTTGATAAAAAAATATGAGAATTGTCGGTGGAATAGTTTTAATAGTTGCTTTTATCCTTTGGTTACTTTATAGACTAATAATTAAAAAGGACCTCAAACATAACCTGCGTGCGCTTGGCGTTTACTCCACATTCATTGGTCTCTGGATCGTCATCTATCTTTGGATGATTTATTGTTAATACGCATTATTTTCAATAAAAAGATAAAGGCTAATTACTCATTTAAGTCAGCCAACAACTTTGCAACATCCGGATTTGTCTGCTTGTTAAAGTCTAATGGCTTTAAAATATATCCTGTAATATCAAAATGTTGAGCAGTAATTTTGTCATACTCCTCTGAGGAAGTAGTTATGATGTATACCTTGATTTCTTTAAGACTATAATAGCTTTTTACAATCTCTAAAAATTCCAGACCGTTCATCTTAGGTAAATTTATATCCAGTAAAATAATGTCGGGTACAAGTTTATTCTCATTTCTTGTTAAGAGATCTAATGCATCGACACCATTATGTGAGATATGAAGATCATGTGGAATCTTTAATTTTTTTAAGGCACGTTTTACACTTTCCACGTCCAGGTAATCATCTTCAATTAATAATATTGTTTTCATTTTTCTGAATTATTTTGTTGGTTGTGTGATTTTTGGCCAGGTAAAAATAAAAGAAGTGCCCTTGCCAACCTCGGATTCTACTCTTATTGTACCCTTATAATCATCTATAATTTTTTTGACAATTGCTAAGCCTACTCCTGTACTTTCGAAGGCATCTTTCTCGTGTAATGTTTGAAATATAGCAAATATTTTTTCAAAGTATTCTTTTTGAATCCCTATGCCGTTATCTGTTACCGTGAATTCATAATAATCTTTTAACTCCCTGGCTTTAATGATGATTTTTGGTTTTTCATTTCGGTTGTATTTTACTGCATTCGTGATGAGATTTGAGAAAACCTGCTCAATATGTAGTTTTTCTGTATCAATAAATGGCATGACACCATCAATTTGTACGCTGTAATCTTTCGGAACAACCAAATCCACGATTTCCCGTACTAGCCTTAATACATCGACAGTTTCCATTCCTTTTTGTATTTTACCGACTTTTGCATAGTCTAATAGCCCGTTAATCATATTTTCCAGCCTTGCCGTTCTGCTTGTAATCAAACTAAGATTCTGCTTAATTTCAGGTGATATTTGGTCCTGATAATCTTCTTCAAGCCAGGTAATAATATTATTTATGCCTCGCAAAGGTGTTTTGAGATCATGTGAAACTACATACGCAAATTGATCCAACTCTTTATTCTTTTTTGTTAATTCGTTGAAAGTCTTTTTAAGGGTCAGTGACATGCTATTCAAAGCAATAGAAAGCCTGTTTAGCTCGTCGCTTTTCGAATCACCTATTACTTTGAAATCGCCTTTGGAAATCTCCTCCGCCAATTCAACCATGTTTGATATTCGCCGCGTAATCATTTTTATGAAGTAAATGCCAAATATTAATGCGAGTAAAATGGAAAAAATGGTTATTGATAATGTTATTGTGTTGGTAATTTGAACCGACTTTTGGAGAGCTATTTTTCTTTCATGCCTCAACAGATATTCGTTATTATCGAACGAGCTAAAAATTACTCTCAACTTATCATTAAGTTTTTTCCCAACCTCCATTCGAAGTTTGGTTTCAAACAATTCAATATATTTTGCATTTGCTTCTGGCAATGTATCTAGTTTGGTTGAAATCAATAAATTGGCATACTTTACCCATTGCAGATGTATATTTACGATAGAATCAAGCCTCTTTTGTTGATCTACACCGGATAGTAAACTTTGTTGCTGTGCGATTAGTGAAGGAACTGTTTGGACTCCCTGATAAAATGGCACAAGAAACACTTCCTGACCGGTCAGAAGAAATCCTCTGAAAGCACTTTGCATTTCGATCATATTTTTGTGGAGCATATTCGAATTTCTGATAACGCTTTCCGAATTGTTCAGATAGGTGGTATTCTTCTCTATAGTGCTAGATAGTCGCTTATTAACAATAAAATCTACAAGAAAGACCAATGTTAAAACCGAAAATCCAAATAATAATTGCGATCGAATAGACATATAATAATTTTTAATGAAATTAAAAGTTCTGTAATTAAGCGATATTAAGTATTATATTGTTTTTCTAAAATGACAATTGTCAATTTAATCAAGTCGCCGAAAAGTAAAAATCAGAACTATTTTGTAACCTTGCATTTATCCACATCATCATAAATCACATAGTAGTAACAATCAAAACAATAGTTTAACTCTTCGTCAATTTCAGGTTTAGTAATGCGGTTGATATTGTATTTCTTCTTGCATTTCTCACAAACCCTCGAGTACCAGTTATTCGGGTGATTGTGTTGTATTCTTAAATAGGTTATTCTTTCTTTGTTCATAATCATATTTCTTTTGGTCAAGGGGTTTAATAACCTCATTTCTTTTACCTCGGCGTGATAAATAAATAATCAGTATGATAGTCAGTAGAATGAGGCTCAGCAATATCATTCCAGAACTCATAGGGATAAGCTTCAAATAAATTTGACTCGTGACAATTCCACATAGAATTAACTCAAAAAAAATGATCAAAATATAAAGTGTATTGATCCTCATTTTTTTATGCTTTAAATTTTGTTCAGAACGTCGCTTCTATGTTAGGTTGAGTACTCTGCAATAAGCTTATTTCAATTTGAACCTGCAACATCATCAAGGCATTATCACTTAACTTCTCTAGCTCTTTTTTGTTT
>JAJONP010000218.1 GCA_021323555.1 Gammaproteobacteria bacterium
ATAAGGTAGATTTAATTTGGTGAATTACGATGCAAAAAGCGCGTCTAATCTCAAGACAGTTGCTACATTCTCAGGTGTCACGAGTGATAATAGAAAAAATTTGAGAATATGAGGCCCTACCTTTATGTTGCCTAGCAACAGTGCAAGGATAGATAGTGAGATTTATTTGTAAGATCAGTGGGGAGACAACACAGCGAAGATGGTACCGAATGTTATAGAACTGCGAAGTGTTTCGAAGATCCTACATGGTCAAGAAATTTTATCTGATTTGAACCTTGAAGTCCGGAATGGTGAATTCCTCACATTATTAGGACCCTCTGGCTGTGGTAAAACGACCTTATTGAGATTAATTTCCGGATTTGAAGAGCCTAGTACGGGTGCTATCTTTATTAATGATAAAGATGCCAGTGGATTACCTCCCCATTTACGTCATGTTCATACAGTATTCCAAAGCTATGCTTTATTTCCTCACATGACAGTCTGGGAAAACGTGGCATTTGGTTTGCGTTGCCAAAAGCGACCAGCAGCAGAAATAGAAGAGCGTGTTTTAGATGCTTTAAAAACAGTTAAACTTGAAAAATATGCTTCCCGCAAACCGCAACAATTGAGCGGCGGGCAACAACAACGCGTAGCGATTGCACGCGCCGTGGTGAACCGGCCTTTAGTGCTTTTGCTAGATGAGCCATTGAGTTCCCTTGATTATCACTTACGTAAAACCATGCAAATTGAATTGAAACAATTGCAACGTAAACTCGGTATTACTTTTATTTTCGTAACGCATGACCAAGAAGAAGCGCTTTCTTTGTCAGATCGTGTTGTTGTCATGCGAGAAGGTGGCATTGAGCAAGTGGGTACACCGCAACAAGTGTATGAAGAACCGGCCAATCTTTCTGTCGCTTCTTTCATTGGCGAAGTTAATATTTTCGATGCGATTATTACTGATATTAATGAGAAAAATACCGAAGTCGCCATTGAAGATAAAAAATATAGCATTAAAAGCAAACCAGAGTTCACCTTACACCAAAAAATTCATGTCTTAGTGCGACCAGAAGATTTAGTCGTGTGGGACCAAAAAGAAGTAGAAGACCCTATTAATATGTTTGCGGGTATTGTAGAAGAAGTGATTTACAAAGGCACAACGGTTGATTTAATGGTGCGTTTATCCAATAAGCAACTTATCACAGCGACTAAATTTTTTAATGAAGATGATGACAAGCTCGAGTACGCAATTGGAGATGCTGTCTGGGTCACTTGGCTCTTTGGGTGGGAAATGGCGCTGGCTTATGAGATCTGACAATCTATTTAGGCGATTTTCTTTAAGTATCGTTTGGCTGTGGCTTGCTGTTTTTGCCTTACTGCCTTTTATATTGATTATGATTGCCAGTTTATTGAGCCATGATGAAAATGCATTGTTCCGATTGCCAATCACTTTAGAAAATTACACTCAATTGACGAATGGTATTTATTTAGAAATTTTTAAACGATCTTTTTGTTTGGCAGGTATATGCACAGCGATTTGTTTAGTAGTAGGCTATCCATTCGCATATGCTATCGCTCGTTTACACGGTCGCATCAAATGGTTATTACTGTTATTGATTATTATTCCATTTTGGACCAGTTCTCTTATTCGCACGTATTCTTTAATTACTTTGTTAAAAGCCAAAGGTGTTATAAATAAAATTTTATTATGGCTAGGAATTATTCATCATCCATTGCCTTTATTGTTGAGTGATACAGCGGTGATGATAGGGCTAGTTTATAATTTACTCCCGTTTATGATATTGCCTTTACTCACGAGTATCGAGCGCTTAGATAATCGTTTAGTGGATGCGGCTCGTGATTTAGGAGCCAACCGTTTTGTCTTATTTAGAAAAATTATTATTCCTCTTACTTTACCTGGAATCGTTTCAGGTTGTATTCTAGTGTTTTTACCTGCCATGACAATATTTTATATTCCAGATTTATTAGGCGGCTCAAAATCAATATTGCTCGGTAACTTAATTCAAAATCAATTTCTTGTCGCGCAAAACTGGCCGTTAGGATCGGCGATTAGCCTTGCTTTTATTTTTATATTAATGTTGCTATTATTTATTTATTGGCGTAGCACACGCGGCAAAACGAATCGAGTTTTATTATGAGACTAGCTGTTGTTTCGTATCTTAGCGCTATTTATCTGTTTTTTTATATCCCGATCATAGTGCTCATCGCTTATTCATTTAACAATGCCCAATATTCTTTAGTGTGGCATGGTTTTTCATTGCATTGGTATCAAACATTACGGGCAGATACAGATTTATGGGTTGCAGCCTTACATTCTTTACTATTGGGTGTGACTGCTGCAACAGCAGCGATTGGAATTGGAGGATTAGCAGCGATTAATTTATATAGATATTATTTTATAGGAAGAAAATTTTTATCTAGTTTAATTTTTATTTTAATTTTATCGCCTGATATTGTAATGGGTATTTCATTGCTTATTTTATTTAGTTTCATCAAAATCAAATTAGGTTTTTGGAGTTTATTATTGGCTCATATTACTTTTTGCATTCCTTTTGTAGTAGTGACTATCTATAGTAGAATCATGGGATTAGATGAAAATATTTTTGAAGCAGCCAAAGAGTTAGGCGCAACCGATTTTACTGTGTTAATCAGAATTATTTTGCCATTGCTTTGGCCTGCGTTAGTCGCGGGTTGGTTGTTAAGTTTTACATTATCGATAGATGATGTATTGATTAGTTATTTTGTGGCGGGGCCTGATTTTCAGATTTTGCCATTGGCTATTTATTCGATGGTGCATTTGGGTATTACGCCTGAAATTAATGCACTCTGTAGCGTTTTATTTATATTGACCTTGATATTAGTCGTTAGCTCACAATTTTTACTGAGAAAAAAATAATGCGATTTATTTTAATTTTTTTATTTATT
>JAJONP010000219.1 GCA_021323555.1 Gammaproteobacteria bacterium
CATCTCTCACTGCATTTGAAACACCTGCAAAAAACATATTTTTTTGTATTAAGGCGGCAATGACGAATCGTCTAAGAATACTTTTTAACGTGTGTAATTCATGCATTACAAAAAAGAGTGCGGGTATTTTAGAAAATCGGGCGACCCATAGCATGATGTAACTGGGCTTATAACGATGACAGATGACAATATGGAATTTTTTTTCGCGTTGCAATGCCAGCATTTTTTTAATAGCGGCTATTTTTAAGCCTCGTGTCGTCCGCTTAGAGGCATTAAGAAAATAGACATGTTCAGCTAAATGTCTGTTTCTGATTTTTTCATCAGGCGCACCTGTTAAATAGGCAACAGTCACTTCAAATTTCAAAGGGTCAAATAATTTTGTATATTGATTGCTAATATCAATAAATTGTGTGGCATAGCCATGACCGAAAATAAGAATATTTTTACGCATTATGGCCCTATTTTTATGTTTACAAATAAAATTCTATGCTAACATCCATTAATTTGCGGATTATAGAGAGTCCTGGATCTAAAGTATATGAAAATTACGAAAGCTATTTTTCCCGTTGCTGGGTTAGGCACGCGGTTTCTGCCTGCGACCAAAGCAAATCCTAAAGAAATGATGCCCATCGTTGATAAACCCTTGATTCAATATGCTGTAGAAGATGCCTTGGCGGCGGGCATTACAGAATTAATCTTCGTGACAAGCAGTAGCAAACGGGCTATTGAAGATCATTTTGATTCTAATTTTGAGCTGGAATCTAACTTGCTGGAACGAGGCAAGCAGGCTTTACTTGATATCGTGCAAGGTATTTTGCCATCGGGTGTTTCGTGCGTTTATATCCGTCAAAAATCACCTCAAGGGTTGGGACATGCTGTTCTGTGTGCCAAGCAATTATTGTCCAACGAGCCTTTCGCTGTGTTGTTGGCAGATGATTTAATTGATGGAGGTAAGCAGTCCTGCTTGCAGCAAATGCTGAAAATATTCGAAAAAACACAATCAAGCGTGATAGCGGTTGAAAAAATTGCTGCGCAAGATAGTAAAAAATACGGTGTTATTGATGTAGAGTCCATTGACCATTCAGTGACTCGCATTCGTGGCATTATAGAAAAACCAGAACCTCGAAATGCGCCTTCTAACTTAGGCGTTGTAGGCCGTTATATTTTAACTCCTACGATTTTTAATCTCTTAGAAAATACTACTCAAGGCTCAGGCGGTGAAATTCAATTAACGGATGGAATTGCAAAATTATTAAAAAAAGAACCTGTCATGGCCTATCAATTCCAAGGTAAACGCTATGATTGCGGTACTAAGTTAGGTTATTTGGAAGCTACCATGGCTTATGCGCTGAAGCATCCTGAAGTGGAAGCAGATTTTCGTTTATTGTTAAAAGAGTTTGCTGAATGCGCTGTTTAACAGTATCTCCTTATTTTTTGTATTTTATCGCAGCGATAATCAGTATTTTTTGTTCTGTTTGGGTGAGTAGCCAGGAAACATTAATTAATCCCGATGGGATTTGCTATTTACAAAGTGCGGCTGCTATGAAGGCTGGCATTCATTTTGCGATGAATCTCTGTGACCAGGCAAAGTGGCCATTATACGCTTGGTTAATTGCAAAATTAGTGGATCTAACACAATTATCTTATGTCCATGCGGCTTATGTGCTAGATAGTTTTTTCTCACTACTGACGGTTTTATTTTTTATGAGGATTTTGTCCTTTTTAACGCTATCTTCTGACAAGCTGTCATCGAAAAACCACTCCTCTTGTATTTTATCGCTAGGGGCTTTGGTGATCTTATTCGCGCATGAGTTTAATGCTGTAAAAGCTTATATTATCCGTGATCATGGCTTTTGGACATTTTATTTATTATCTATTTTAATGTTACTTTATTATTTTCGTGAACGGCAATGGCGATATGCATTTGCCTGGAGCGTGAGTAGTACGATTGCGACATTATTTCGTATTGAAGGAGCTATTTTTCTGCTAGCCATTCCATGGGTCGCGTGGCTTGAGATGAATGTGCCTGTTCTCACTCGAATCAAAACTTTTTTGCAATTAAACACGTTTATTATAATAGCCAGTATTTTCATAGTCGGTGTATTTTTAGTTTATCACCCCCATTTGAGTGGACGCTTATCTGAATTACAATTTCAGTTATTCCATGGTCTCATAGTACTTAAGCAAAATTTCCAATTAAAGTCAGCAGGTTTAGCCCAAGCCGTGTTAAGCGAGAATGGCGCACGTGATGCAACCCCTGTATTATTTATTACATTATTTATTTGGTATTTTTGTAATGTGATAGTCAACTTATCGCTGATCTATAGCGTATTGCTAGTCTATGCATGGGTTAAGAAATTAGTTGTGACAACGTATGCAACGCGATTAGTGCTGTGGAGCTATGTATTCCTTAACGTGCTCATAACTGCTGTATTCTTAGGTCAAAACATGTTTCTCTCCAAGCGCTACTTACTCGCTTTATCATTAACATTGATGCTCTGGATTCCTTTTACATTGCATGATTTTCTGCAGCAATGGCCTCAACGAAAATGGCCGCTTATAGTGGCAAGTGTTTTTATTTTTATTGCCTCTTTAGGCGGTCTTTTTGATTTTGGGTATTCAAAACAATATGTGCGTGAAGCAGGCCAGTGGCTAGAAAACCATGTGCCCAAAAATGCAAAATTGTATAGCAATGATTTACAATTAATGTATTATTCAAACCATTTTGGAAACCAACTTTTTATTAAATCTACTTTGAGAAAATATCATGATTATGATTATATCGCTTTACGCGGTAATCAAAAATCAAGTTTTTTTCAGGAGATTAAATTAATACCTATTCAGATTTTTCAGAATAAACGAGGTGATCAAGTGCGAATTTATAGGAAATCTCTATGAATATTACTGTGATTGGCACAGGTTAT
>JAJONP010000220.1 GCA_021323555.1 Gammaproteobacteria bacterium
AGAGCTATAAGATACTGATAAATAACAGTATTTTTTTATAAGTTGTAAAAATACGGATCCATTTCAATGAATGACAATAGTCACTGAATTTTGACTTTTTAAGATCAAATTGGTTGAAAAAGTGAAAAATAAAAAAGAGTTCTATAGAAGTTATATTGAATGACTATAGCGTTCAAAATGCGATTTTTACCGATTTTTGATGAATCTCTTGAACGCTATAGTCATTTAATTTAACCTCTATTGCACTTTTTTAAACTTCATTTTTCAAAGCCTCAAAAAACGCTGCGTTTTTTGAGGGTCAAAAATCCTCATTTGAATGCTATAGAAGTTAAATTTAACCTCTATAGAGGTCAAAATATGATGAAGTCTGGATTTTTCAATATCTATCGTCATTAAAATAGATGACTATTGCACTTTTTTAAGGTAAGCTGAAAACTCTCAAAAAAGGAAGTATTTTATGCAGATGAAACAATACAGCATGCGTGTCGATGACGGGCTTTCTCAGATTTTAGAAAGAAATGCGGAAAACCAAGGAATCAAAGTCACACGGTATGTGCGATCCTTAATTGAAAAAGGATTGGTCATTGATACACAAATCCAGCACAAATCCAGCAGGGCATTCTAGCTGAAAAAATAGACAAATCTAAAAGTTATTTTGATCTCAAAATAGCAGAACTGGTGGCACAAAATGTCGCGATTTCACGAAAATTACTTCGTAAGCAATTTAAAAATGAGGAAATAGGACAGGATGAAATTCAAGATGTAGAGAGACGTGCTAAAGAAGTTATTGCCAGGTTGATAGATGGCGAGGGATAGAAAAATAAGAAAAGGTGATGGCTTTTGCAGGGTAGGCCATTTCTCTCAGGAGGTCAGGCGGTGAGAAAGACTGTATGACATTTAAAGTCAACGACCAGGTGGTATGGCTGCATAGGTCAATTTTCTCAGGAGGTCAGGCGGTGAGAAAGACTGTATGACATTTAAAATAAATGACCAGGTGATATGGCTTCATGAGCCACGAGGCGGGTACGGATATATTTATCCAGTCAATGCAAAAATGACTCGGATTGCTCTCAAAAAAATTGAGATCGAAGTCGTTAAAAAAAACGGTGAAAAAGTCTGCCGATGGGTATTGCCAGAAAAATTGAAGATTAACTCATGAAATACTCATCTGCCTGTAGAAGAAAATAAGGGTTATCTGAGCTGATCCTCCTTTATAGAAGGCTCAAAGAACACATGGACGACATCTACAGTCAGTCGCGCGACTGACCGAGTATGACCCGCGACATTCAAATGGTAATTTAATTAGACAAAATATAAATTTTATATTTAAAAATATACAAATAAATGCTATTTTTTATCGGTAAGTCAGTAAGTCAAACGACATACGCTATTCCACCGATTTAAGGAGCCATTTTTTCAAGGTTTTATATAAGATTTTGAAAAATAAAATATTTTTCATCAGAAGCCATTGCTGCGAAATGTGTGGAAGTAGAACGTCTGGATAAAGCCAAAATTGTCTTAAAAATAGAATAGTAATAAATACTTTGTTGGCTGACATTTTATTTGAGAGAAGTAGATTTAAAAAAAAGGAGACTTGGTCTTTAAGAATCTCATTCTGTGCAAGTCTGAAGAAAGAACGAGGGTATGCCAATTTAAAGAAAACTTTGAGACAAAATTAAATGAAGTCAGGTACAATAGGGCATTCATTAAAAATGAGAGGAGCGAAATATGTTAGGTCGAGCCGTAGTGCCTTTACAAACTACATCGCCGCATTTCTTTAAACGGCTGGGTTTTTTGTCGGTAGCAGATAGGCGGGCTTTTTTAGACTTGACGATAGGTCACTTACATACCGTTTCTCATCCTTTTAATACGAGAACACCGATGATGAAATTACCGCTTGGCTCTGATGATTTTAGAGAAGTAATAGAAAATAAACTGGATTTTGTTGACAAAAGTTTATTCCTTGAAGAAATCTTGGAGGATAGGGCTACAAAAGCGGCTGTGATTACACGGCCGAGACGGTTTGGAAAAACACTGAACTTGTCTATGCTGCATAATTTTTTAGCGAACACAGTCACGGGTGAACCGACTCACCATTTATTTGATGGCTTAAAAATTGCAGAAAATAAAGTGCTTTGTGAAGCGCATCAAGGAAAATACCCTGTTATTTTTGTCACTTTTAAAGATGTGAAACAGGAGCAATATGAAAAAGCCTATTTTAAACTTTGCGAATTGATGAGTCGTATTTATATTGAGCATAGTTATTTGCTTTCCAGCCCAAAGTTAATCTCGCACCAAAAGAGAGTGTTTGAATCTATTTTAGAAGAAAGAGCCAGTGAAACGCATATTAGTTCTGCTTTGTTAAATTTAACACAAGCTCTATACCTGCATCACGGTATTAGGCCTTGGCTACTCATTGATGAATACGATACACCGATACAATCCAGTTATGTTTATAATTATTATGAGCCCATGATCAATGTAATGCGTGATCTTTTTGGTTCGGTTTTAAAAACAAATCCCTATCTGGATCGAGCAGTCATTACAGGTATTTTGCGCGTAGCCAAGGAAAGTTTATTTTCAGGCGTGAATAATTTGGAAGTCTATTCATTGCTGCGTCACGAATACGGAAACCATTTTGGTTTTACCGAAGAAGAAGTAGACCAATTACTTATAAAAGCAGACTTAGAAGAAAGCCAAAAAGAAATTAAGGATTGGTATAATGGATATCAAGTCGGTAATACGGTTGTTTATAACCCGTGGTCAGTCGTTAATTGTATTAAGCGTAAAGGAGAACTGCAGCCTTATTGGGTCAATACCAGCGATAATCAACTGATTCGCCGTATCCTAATGCGGTCAGGTGCGGCATTTAAGGAACAGTTTGAATTGTTATTGCAAGATAAGCCTATTGAACAACTCATTGATGACAATACTGTGTTTGGGGATTTAGCCGTAAATGAATTAGCGGCGTGGAGTTTGTTATTAATGGCAGGCTATTTAAAAGTCATTTCACAACGGCGTACGGCACAGGGACTCTGGTGTACATTAGAAATTCCAAACAAAGAAGTAAAAGATCTTTACAGGCAAATTATTGAACAATGGTTTTCGAATGGATATGGCATTGTTTGGTATAACCAATTTCTTGATCATTTATTGACAGGGAACATGGAAGCATTTGAACGAGAGATGAAAAAAGTAATGGAACAAACGATTAGCAGTTATGATACGAGTCGCGATCCAGAAGCTTTTTATCATGGGTTAATGATAGGGTTAACAGCAAGCTTACATAACAGTACGAACTATGAAATTCAATCAAATAAGGAAAGCGGTTATGGCCGATATGATTATATGATCTTCTCGCGTGATAAAAGCAGACCCACATTATTATTGGAATTTAAAAAAGTAGATGCGGTCAAGGATATTAAAAAACTCAAAACTCATTTGGAAGAAGCGGCTCACGAAGCGCTTAAGCAGGTGGATGAAAAAGGCTATTTATCAGAGGCAAAAAGACGCGGGAGTACCCACATTCTTAAAATAGGATTGGCGTTTTGTGGGAAACGATTCGCGATGAAGCATGAACACACTGGAAAAGTGCTTGATCCAGACAAAGGGGCAAGAAAAACACCTTAAAAAGCGTTTAGGAATTACCACTTTTAGGCCGTTTTTTGA
>JAJONP010000058.1 GCA_021323555.1 Gammaproteobacteria bacterium
ACCTTTCTCAAATAAATCTGTGAAATCTAAACTTAAACGTCGCGGCAGTGTTTGTAAATTTAAAATATTTAACATACGGCCAAAACCTATTTTCGCATTGGTTGAGTTTTCTAAATTAATCACTCTTCCTTTTCCAACGACCAGTAAAATATGACCCTCCATGTTGGATAACGTTGGATGATAAGGTGCATCTAACCATGACAAATTAAATTCTGCGCTACCTGTCTCTGCGACAAGATTCGCTAAACTCAATTCCCAAGCTTGTAAAAACTGGCTCACATTTTGCGTTTTAAGCGTACCTCGAAAATGGGTTTGAGATTGATCGTTGAGCAATAACCAACTGCCCTCTGCATTTAAATTAAAAAGAGTAGAATGAATGTTAAATCTCTTAATTTCGATGCCTGATGCATTGGGAATAATATTTAATATGACACGTCCTAATGATTTATCACGATAACGCACATCATCGCCTATCAATGAAAATTCAGGTATTTTTTTTACGTCCCACGATGGCGAATTGTCTGAAGGCGTTAAATATAAACGTTTAAATTCCGCATGGATCGCTTCTTGAGCATTATCTTTAGGCAGCCAAATCTGGCCTATGATATCTGGACTCGTAATCGCTATTTTCCAATTCAACTCATTAGGGATGATTTCGAGATGCGCACTCGCTAATTTTTGCCCTAATAAAGCGATTTGATTGGCTTGTATATCAAGCATTTTCAATTGCCAATCTTGGTCTAACTTTTCGTAAGTTAAAGCTGCTGTCGCCAGGTTCCCATAAGTGAGATTTGCCTGCAAAGGCTGATCTTGGTTGAGATTGGCTGTCAATTCAAAATCACGCGATTGACTTTCTTTTTTTGCATAGTTTTCATAAGCAACAGGTAATTTCACTGACATACCCACCAAATTCGAATGAATGGATAGTTGCGTTGGCTGTGCGTATTGTGCCGACATAATACGAAGCTCTGCGGTATAATCCGCCGCGCCTTTCAGATATTTGGCTAAGGGTATATTTAACCAGGCTTGTAAAGCAGGTACCGTCATCCTGCCTTTTAAAATTGCTTTCATCACAGGCGGAGAATGCGGTTTATATTCAGTATTGATATCAAAATTAATAGGTTCATTAAACAAACGTCCTTTTGTATTCGTCATTTGAATGGATTTTTCAGTGAAATGCAAAGTACCTGCTAAATGATCTAGTCCTAATCTCCAGTCAGGCAATTGTAGGCTTGCAGCCGACACTTGCAAATTACCCTGCACTTGAGTTTGTTCTGGAACTCTCACTGGAACATGACACGCTAATTTTAATTGCATCGGTCCTGTCAATTGCATACCTTCTAAGTTTTTACCGATGGTTCTTCGTAATGGACTGTTCTGAATGAAACGTAAACCCTGGGCTATATCTGTATCAATGAGCGTATTCAAATGTAAAATTTGTGGATGCGCAGGGCCAATGTAAGGAATACTGGCATACATTTTAGTTAAAGGAACATCAAAAATTTGTGCGGAGGTGGCATCAGCCATCATGGAAGCCCCTGAGAAAATTAACCTTCCAGAAAGATGATGAATGGCTGGCCACTCAGGTGCATATTCAAAATCTAAATCTTTTACATTCGCATCTATCAGAAATTTACCATTTCCTTTTTCAAAAGGAAAATCACTTAGTTTTCCTTGGACTATCACTTTGGCTGAATCTATTTTTCCACCGTGAAAGCGATGATGTAGCCATTTAGCAAAGGGTGGTTCAAGTAATTTTAAGGGTAAATAATTTTCTATTGTACCCGCATCTAAAAAAGAAAAATGACCTGTTAAATTTAATAGGGGTGATGCATCTTCTGGTAAAAGCATTGTCATCTCTGTCGAGATATCAATGTTTTCATTTTTAATTTGTAATTTTTTGGCTTCTATCCACCAAGCACCATTCATTTTTTTCTGCCACTCTACATCACCTGAAATATTCTCTAAAAGAATGGGTTTTGCAAAAAACGGAAGGTATTCGATTTTCGTTTTTTGACTATCTAATCTTAGCTTTCCTTGTTTTTCGTCTAAGGAGATATTACCACTTAAGTTTTTAATACTTGGCAATTTTTGCCATGCATTAAAAGACAAATCGGAAAATTCTGCTGAATAAGTGTTATATTCTGGTTTTGTGATGTCTTCTGATTGAATATCCAATGCGCGTACTTCACCCTTAAGAGCCAGTGCCATAAGTTCTTTTTTCATGGGCTCTGTTAGTAAACCGCTTGCCAGCGCTAACGCGCTACTATCAGCTAAATCAAGATAACCCACTTGTAGATGATAACCTTTTGTTTTAGGCTGCAAAGTCATTGAAAAATGAGTGGTTGGCCATAAATGTTGAGGAAAATCGAGTGAAATATTTTCGCCTGAAAATAGCTGATGATCACCCTTTTGTTGCCAATTGACATTTCCACTGGCTCGCGAAATGATGAGGGTTTTCTGACTCACGAAGGATTGCAATTGTATTTCATAACATTGAAATTGAGTTTGGACTTTTTGTAATTGGCGATTATCCCATGTTATCCAAACTTTTCCACTGCCCACTCCCTGCTTTACTTGTAAACCATGCCATGTAAAATGGCTTAACCATTGCGGTAATGACAATGCTTCTAAATAGAGGTAAAGCGTAACATGAGATGCGTTGTTTAAAATATCTAGAGCCTCACCTGTCCACTCCAAATGAATCGTTGCACGCGTTGGTGTCTTTTGATCTAATATCGCTTGCCCATTTAAATCATGTCTCTTCCCTGTATTACTTAACACTAAATTCGTTAATGTAAAAAATCTTTTTTGCCTTTTTTCTGCCATAAATTGAATGTTGATATTACGTAACTGAAGATAAGGTCTTGAGAGTATCCATGTTGTTACTGTATTAGCAGCCACGGCAGTGCCTGTAAAATTATCCTGAACTGAAAAATCACCTAAACCTTCGAGATGGACCTGCCCTGATTTTTTTTGATAAAGAGTAGTTGATACACCATCCAATATAATATTTTCTGGCAATAGTTTTCTTTTCATTAAACTTTCAATAATACTCATATTAATTTTGAGTTTATGGATTTTAAAAGATGGTTTTAATGTTTTTTTATCTAAAATAGCAATTTTTTGAAATGTCAGCATGGGTCCGAGATGATACCAGGAGATATGCACTTGGTTGATTGTTACAGGCGTATGAAGAAAATCACTTGCCCATTTTTCAAAATCAACTCGGTGTGCATTTAAGAAAGGTGTTGATAAATGACTTAAGCTCACGGCTATTGCCGCTAAAATAATGACTCCTGCAATGCTGTAACTCAGCCATCGCAGTACTTTTATAAAAATGCCCACTTTCCTTATTCCTTTTCTTGCTGCGCACGAAAAAGCTCATTACTGATCGTTTCAGGTGATTTTATTGTACCCCGATGCTGGCAAACAGGACAGGGCACACATAACACACGCTCTAAGCTTTCACGTGTACGCTTACGTGTCATTTGTACCAAGCCTAAACTGGTTAACTCGCTCACCTCTGTTTTAACACTGTCTTTAGAAAAAGCGAGTCGCAAGCGCTCTAACAATTCTATTTTATGTTCTGGATGGCTCATATCAATAAAGTCGATAATAATAATTCCACCCAGATTCCGCAAGCGGACCTGCTGTGCAATCACGTCTACTGCTTCCTGATTGATTTTAAAAATAGTTTCATCAGGATTACCATGACCTAAATAAGAACCTGAATTCACATCAATAGCGACTATCGCTTCTGTTTGATCAAAAATCAAATAGCCTCCTGATTTTAAATAAACCTTTCGACGCAAAGCTTCTTGTAATTGCGTTTCTACTCGATTGATATCAAAAATAGGTTGCGGGCCTGCATGATATGCAATACGTTCAACTAATTTGGGTGCATGGTGCCTGGCAAATTCACGCATCTCCTGTACTATGTGCGCTTGGTCTACTCTCACTTTGTCAATTGTGTCAGACGCAATATCTCGCAATAAACGCAAAGCTATAGGTTGTTCGTTGTAAATACAATCGCCTATTTTTGCTTCTCGGCTACGTGCTAAAACTGTATGCCAGGCTGTTTCTAAAAATGCTTTATCTATCGCTATGGCCTCACTCGTTGCTGTCATAGCTGCCGTTCGAAAAATATAACCGTTGCCATTTGCTGGCGAAAGTATTTTTAATAAACGTTCGCGTGTTGATTCATCTGTAATACGCTGTGAAACCGCTATTTCTTCGATGCCTGGCGTAAGGACAAGATAACGTGCAGGCAATGTAAACTGCGTTGTCACGCGCACGCCTTTTGAGCCCAAAGCATCTTTATAGACTTGCACAAGAATTTCTTGGCCTTGGCGCAATAACTCACGTATATCTGTACCAGGTACTGTGGTATGAATATCGCTGATATGCAAAAATGCAGCACGCTCAAAACCAATATCTACAAAAGCGGCTTGAATTCCCGCGACTACCCGATGCACCCTGCCCTTGTAAATATTTCCTAGTACGCTGGGATGCGAACTACGGTCAATATAGACTTCCCGCAGGATGCCATTCTCCACTAATGCAACTCGCACTTCACGAGAAGTCACATTCACTAATATTTCTTCAGCCATTAGATTGCATACACCCTTTCACGCAAAATACTACACACCCATGGCCATAATAATAAACTGGTAAAAGGACACATCCAGTACAGCCAACTTGTCGGTAACGCACCTAAAAATCCTTGGATGCAAAATAAAATAAATTGATATAACAAAACAAATAAACAGAGAGTAAAACTTTGCTGCCATAAGGGATACATGCGTAATTGATTAACCATTCGTGAAATAAGATAAATCACAAGCGTTAATGCTAACGCGTGCTCACCTAACAATGTTCCTTGCAATACATCTAAAAAAATACCGAGCAACCAGGCAATGCCTATATTAACTCGTTCGGGTACTGCAATCGTCCAATAAGCGAGCATCATTAAAACCCATGCAGGGCATAACCAAATAGCCCAATGGGGCATAGGTAATAAAGTTAAAATAAATGCTACGAGTAAGGTCGCTGGGACCCTCAATTTGTATCGGTTCGATTCTGTCATATTTTACCTATTGAAATATCTGAGCAAGCGCAGTTTAGTAGTGTTTAGACGTAACGTTATTTAGCGCGAATTACTGTTATTTCCTGGCCAAATTAATAATACGCCTCGGCTTCTCTCTAAATGTGCAGCAGGCTCAACTAAAATCGTCAAAAATTGTAATCCTGGATCTTTCACCACTTTTACTATTTGTCCAACAGGATAGCCGGCTGGATAATTTTCTCCTAGCCCTGATGTCATTAATACATCACCTACTTGCACATCAGCTGTTTGTGGCACATTCAATAATTTTAATTTACCCGAGTACGCATCACCCACTGCAATGGCTCGCATACCATTACGCGCTACCTGAATAGATAACCCACTATGCGCATCATTAATCAATAAAACGCGGCTGGTAAGTCGATCAACCTGAACCACTTGCCCCATTACCCCATTGGCATCTAATACAGGTTGCCCAACGAAAACATTATCGTGACTGCCTTTATTTAATAGCACTTGATTCAAAAAAGGGTTGGAAGAAACAGATAATAACTGTGCAATTAATACTCTTCCTCGAATCTGTAAAGAAGATCGTTTTAATGCTTTCAGCTCGTTATTTTCTAATTCAATGGCTAATAAACGCTGTACTTGCGCACGCAACAGTAATTGTTCTGCTTTTAAATTCAAATTTTCTTTGACTAAGGAATCGTGGGTGCTCACCGTCTCCTGTAATGTATCCACTAATTTAATAGGAAAATGTACAACATATTGCAGTGAAGCAATCGGTATAGAGAGTATGGCACGTAACTGCACCATGGCTGTTACATGCTTATCCAAAAACATTAATATAACCGCTAGTAAAAGCAAAGCAAAAAGACGCACACCCGACTGGGTGCTTTGGGTAAAAATCGGTTTAATTCCAAAATCCTCCTATTCTAAGAATATCCATTATTCTTTGGATAAGAAATACATATTAGATGAACCAATCATCTCTAATGCCTTACCTCCACCGCGAGCCACACAAGTCAAAGGCTCCTCTGCGATAATCGCTGGCAGACCCGTTTCTTCCATAAACAAGCGATCCATATTACGTAATAATGCACCGCCGCCTGTCAGCATCATACCACGTTCTGCAATATCAGATGCCAGCTCGGGTGGCGCTTGCTCTAATGCAGCCCGCACAGCACCTAGAATACCTGATAACGGCTCTTGTAATGCTTCTAAAATTTCATTGCTCGTCAATGTAAATCCACGGGGCACGCCCTCAGCGAGATTACGGCCACTGACTTCCATATCAAGCACATGGTTCGTTGGATAAGCCGAACCTATCTCATGTTTGATTCTCTCAGCCGTTGATTCACCAATTAAAGTGCCATAATTACGACGCACATAATTGATGATCGCTTCATCAAACCGATCGCCGCCAATACGAACTGACGCAGAGTACACAATACCATTTAAAGAAATAATAGCTACCTCAGTCGTGCCACCGCCAATATCCACTACCATTGATCCCCGGGCTTCATCCACAGGCATACCCGCGCCCATTGCCGCAGCCATTGGCTCTTCTAGTAAAAATACTTCTCGTGCACCTGCCCCTATCGCTGACTCACTAATGGCTCGACGTTCCACTTGGGTAGAACCACAAGGCACGCAGACCACCACCCGGGGGCTATGACGTAAAAAACGCTTCTTTTGGACTTTTTGAATAAAATGCTCCAACATGACTTTTGCGAGACGGAAATCGGCAATGACACCATCTTTCATAGGTCGGATGGCATCAATATTGCCTGGCGTGCGTCCTAGCATGAGCTTGGCCTCGCTCCCCACCGCCACAACGTGTTTTTGACCCGTAGAACCAGGTTGGGTAGAAACAGCAACCACAGACGGTTGATCAAGTACAATTCGCTTTTCACCTCGACTATAAATCAAAGTATTCGCTGTTCCCAAATCGACTGATAAATCGGAGCTACTACTACTATTAGAAATATACCCACGTAATCTTCTTAACATCGCCTACGCTACTCCCTCTGGACACACACTTAATATGGATAACGAATTCTAATAGATAAAGGGGGGGTGAAGCTAGTTGATTTATTAGGGCTAGGCAATCAAAAATATATTAAAAATAGCCTTCTTTCACAAAATCACCTGGTTTTATTATATTAATGCCCTGATAGCCAGAGACACTTAGTAAATCTTGGTCACCACTCACAATAATTTTAACCTTGGCCGATAACGCACAAGCGATAAATTTGTCATCATCAGGATCGCGGGAAACGGATCCTTTTAATTTCTCTGGTGCATATATATCAGCATGGATAGTTAATAATTCAATAAATAGGGATAAATCTATAGGCGGATATTTTTTTGATAAGGCTTTTGATACGCGATCATATTCATTCAGAATTTCTTGAGATACAACAATTCCAATTTTTCGCTGTTGCCACGCTTTTAAGATTTGATAAGGCGGTCCAGCCCAGAATATTCCGGAGATAAAAACATTTGTATCTAAAATAATTTTCACAATTCTTTTCGCACTTTTTTTATTGTTTTTTGAATATCTGATTTTTTAATTTTCGACTGCCTAGCTTGCTTCTTTGCTTGAGCAATAAGATAATCAAAATTTTTCATGGAAGGCGATCTTATAGCCTTTAATAGGATAACATCTTTCTTTCCCAGAACAATGAACTGTTTTCCTTCCTTTAATTTTAAAGCTTTCCGAATTTCTTCTGGAATAACAACCTGACCTTTCGATGACATTCGTGTTGTTGTAAATGATCTCATGAGACACCTCTTCATAATCTTACTAGTAAGATTATAGCAGGTTCAGATAACCTGTCAAAAATATAGATACTTTTATAAAATGATTATAGTATGTAGTAAGGTGATCTTTCGGATAAGAAATGCAGCGTGCTTAGACATCATCTTTCCTTAACCCCTAACGCTGCCAACCGATCTTTTAGACTAGGATGCGTAGAAAATAAATCGGTTAAAGAAGAAATAGACTCAATACCAGCTTGCACAGGATCAAAAATATAAGCTTCTCGTCTCACATTTTCATGAGGCGTTTTTTGATATGCAACGCTGTAAGCGCTTTGGTGAGCCTGATGATCATTATTAATTTTAAGCAATGCAGAAGCCAAGGGCTGGTTATCTCGTAATAATTCAACTGAGCCTGCATCCGCCATATATTCCCGTGTACGGCTAAGATAAAGCAATAATAAGATATTAATCACAGGCAAAATATAACGAATCATCATAATGACTGCCGCCAGCGAAGAAGCAGAACGATTTTCTGAATCACGGCGGGTAGCAAAAATAATATTATAAAAGAAAATATCCAATACCATAATCATCAAATTGGCAAGCACAGAGGCCATCAAAGTAAGCTTAATATCCATGTGACGTATATGACTGAGTTCGTGTGCCATCACAGCTTGCAATTCGCTGCGATTCAATTTTTCAATCAATCCACGCGTAATGGCCACCATAGCTGATTTTTCGCTATAACCACTTGCAAATGCATTCATATAATCTGCATCAATAATGTAAACCTTAGGCATATAACGTAAACCTGCGGCAATTTTAACTTCTTCGACTATATTATAAAGTTGTTTTTCAATGCTATTTTGAGCGGTGGCTGGTGTGATTTCTTTGTATTCTGTTCCGAGCAACATTAAACGATTATGAAAACTGATAGTTATAAGGAGTGAAATAGCTGCCACTCCTAGCATTGCCAAAGTCACTAAAGGAAAAAGCTGAAATGTTATTAATGCTATTATAATTTGCGTAGACGTTGCTTGTGGGTAATGCGTGCTATATAAATAAGTATCGACTAACATCCCAATAGAAAAGTAAATTAAGAAAAATAACCCTATGACAAAAACCGTCTTGTGGTGATTAGTTCGCAGTATCTTGCGCCAGTCAGCGGGAGTGGAAAACAGATTATTATTAGCCATAAAAAAGAAACCTAGAGTTTAATGGTATATTGTTCTTGTTCAGCTATTTTTTCTTCACTCATCTGCCAATAAGGAAAATCAAAATCCAGTTTAGATTTAAATAGAGCCACAATAAAAGCCGTTACAAAAGATTTTTTTGTCGCATTATAGACTTCAATACTGTCATTAAAAGATTGTTTTGCATAGGCTAATTTATTTTCTGTGCTGACCACTTCCTCTTGTAATTGCAAGCAATTTTCATTCGCCTTTAATTGTGGATACTGTTCAAACACTAAATTAATTTTAGAAGCAATTTCAGAAATTTTATTTTCTGCAGCGATTCGGCTTGGTTCATCGCCTCGAGATTTAGCTTGCTGCGCTTCGTTGCGTAATGAGACTACTTCTTTTAAAGTAGTTTGTTCGTAGTCCATATATTTTTTTACGACATTGATTAATGATTCGAATACCTTAAACCGACGATCTAGTTGAATATCAATTTGTTTCTGATTGTTACGGACAGATTCAATTAAGGAAATGAGCCGATTGTAGGTTAAAATAATAAACCCAACTATTGCAATGGCAAAAACTAAAATAACGATACCAGTGTTCATGGCTGAATCTCTCCTTTACATATATTTGACATGGTAAATTAAACTTTTAATACTGTACCCTAGATACTCTTATTAATTCAAGATGAAGGCTCGGGGGTGTGACGGTAATTTATTAGAAAGAAGGTAGGATAGATTAGACGCGTTTTTTGGCGCCGTAATCCACCAAATCAAATCTACCTTATAGCTTTATTGATAATGCAACTTTATTTGGTGGATTACGACGCAAAAAGCGCGTCTAATCCACCCTACCAAGTTAAATGTAAAGGTATTTTGCATTATAAGTTATTTCATATTGTTTCATATTCTTTAAGTATCCCAAAGCGCGCAGCCAGCAAAGTAAGCTCTACATCATTCTCAATGCCCAATTTTCTAAAAATACGATAACGATTGCTGTTGACGGTTTTTTGGTTAATACGTAATTTTGAAGAAATTTCTTCTATGTCTTGTCCATTGACAATCATCACCATGACTTGTAGCTCGCGTTCCGATAAAGTATCTAGCTCGAATTGTCCTGCATTCGCAGAAGAATTTTTTAATGCTAATCGCTGAGCAATCGGACCACTTAAATAGCGTTGCCCTGAATGCACGATACGAATAGCCCGAACCATTTCATCCATCGAACAATCTTTTGTAATATAACCTGCAACGCCTGCTTCTAATAAACGTGAAGGATAAGGTTCATCAAAATGAATTGTCAGTATTAAAATTTTAATATCAGGGTCATGACGTATCATTTTATGCGTTGCTTCTAAGCCACTTACGCCAGGCAATTGTATATCCATCAGTACGACATCTGGCGTTAATTCTCTTGCTAAACGGACACCTTCTTCCCCCGTCAATGCTTCACCAATCACTTTAATCCCAGAAACATTCATCAATAATTTTGTAATAGCTGTACGAATAAGCGCATGATCTTCGACTATTAAAATTTTAATCAATGGCTCTCTCCTTCATTAGAATCTTACAGAATTTAACGTATTATTTTGAGAACCAGAATTGTACTGTAATTTCGCCAAGAAATAATATCTAAAGATGACTAATTATTAAAAATCCTACAAAATATTTAGTAAATCCTGTACATAATATAATAATATTTATTTAATTTTTACACATCTTTTTTATATTGATTGATGATAGCCTTTGAAGTACGCCCTGTATGCCCTGCATCTTCTATCACATGCTCTATAGGACGTTTGCATTTGTTGAT
>JAJONP010000059.1 GCA_021323555.1 Gammaproteobacteria bacterium
GATTTGAGCCAAGGTCGTGCGAAAATTTTATAAAAATAGCGCAGCATACACGTGTATGTGAGCACATTTTTATAAAATTTTCGCACGAGATTGGCCAAAGACGGACTTTGCCTATTAAGGCGTGAACGTCAACTTAACTGCTCAGGTTCAATTACAATCGTAGCACGGCCATCTTTAGACGCAGGTGCTGTGACCACTTGATCTTTTATATTGTAAATAATCAGGGGGCCGTGGAAGCTATTTCCTTTTTGTGTGACGATGACGTCTTTCTCTAAAATAACTACAGAAGCGTCAGGATAAAATTTAATAATTCTCGCTTTTGCATATAATAAAGCGTCACCCACCGATGGCACAGTCGTGTATTCTGCTAATTTTTTAATTCCCATAGCTGTTGCGAGTATTATTTTATGTTGTTTGTTTTTTTGTGTAATCAAGCGATCAGCAGTCAGATGTGTTGTGCCTTGATCTATCTTTACTTCGCCTTCATAAATATCTATACCTGTTTTATAGTTAAATATAGAAGTGTTCGCCACGATGTTGAATGGCTGATTGATATCTTTTTGCAAACAAAACGCTATAGGAGAAAATAACGTTAAAAATAAAATGCTACTAAGATAAGAAAATCTAAGAAGCGCCAGGAACATATTCTCCTCGTGCTTGAGAAAACAATTGCACGGTACCATCGTTTAAATTTGCTAGCATACCCACGCCGTGAATAGTCGTGTTCGGTTGCACAACCGTGATAGTATCATCTGTTTTAGCAATTTGCTGATCTGGAAATACTGTGAGTGTGGATGTGGTCATATCAGTTGTTGGATTAGCCACATCTTGTAAATGATGAATAACGACATGGTTCCAAAAAAACACTTCGGTTAAACCTTGCGTTGCTTTCGCATAATTTGAATTGATATGCCAAGGCTCAGGGGATTGTCTATACAACATCAAATGCGGTGTAGTAATGTCCGTTGTATCGTTGTCTGCATAGTGCACCATTTTAGGTGATTCAATTCTCAAAGAAGGATTGCCTTGTTTATTAATAATAATAGCAACCACATCTTCCATAAATGCATCGGGCCGATGGTTTGCATCTCTTAATGAAGTTGAGTGAGAATGTTTGGCAATAAAAACAGACAAAATACTCAGCCCAAGTGCCAAGATAAATAAAAAACTTATCATGGAATTTTTTAGCGATAGAGTAAACAAAACAACCCTCAATTAAGATAAGAATCAATAATGGATTGGTAAGTGCCTTGCGCCTGCATAATGAAATCACATATTTCACGCACCGCACCTTGCCCGCCGCGCTGAGTTGTCGTCCAATGCGTATGTTCTTTTATAATTTTTGAAGCGTCCGGTACTGTAATGGCAAAGCCGACACGTCTCAATATGGGAAGATCAGGTAAGTCATCGCCTGCATAAGCTATTTCTTCATCACTGAATTGCAATTTTTGTTTAATGTCTTCATAGGCTGAGAGTTTACTCGATTGGCCTTGATAAACATACTTAATTCCCAAGTCTTGCATACGACGTTCAACCATCACTGATTTACAAGCCGTAATAATAGCAACTTCAATCCCTGTTTGTTTTAAAAATTTTATACCTTGTCCGTCATGCACGTGAAAATGCTTGCTTTCAATGCCTTCTTCGCCATACAGCATACCACCCGCGGTAAGTACGCCATCCACGTCAAACGCGGCCAGGCGAATTTTTTTTGCTTTTTGCATTAATAATTCTGTTTTCATAAAAGCTCTACCCGTCCTCTCTTATTATAGTATTTTTGCACGCAAAACATCGTGCATGTGTACGACCCCTATAGGGTGATTTTCTTCGTTTTTAACTATTAACGATGTAATCTTGAAATTTTCCATCAAATGCACTGCTTCAGCAACCAAAGCATCTGGCTTAATCACTTTCGGGTTTTTTATCATCACTTCATGAATATAGGTATTATGGATATCAATCTGTTTATCAAAAATTCGACGTATATCGCCATCTGTAAAAATGCCTACTAATTGATTATCTGCATCAACAATGGTTGTCATTCCTAATTTTTTCTCAGTCATTTCAATCAGTGCTGTTTTTAATAATGCATTGTAATCCACTTTAGGAATAGAGCTGCCAGTATGCATAAGATCAACTACGCGCAATAATAGCTTTCGACCCAACGACCCTCCTGGATGTGACATCGCAAAATCTTTTGCTGTAAATCCTCTTTTTTCGAGTAAAGAAATGGCTAAGGCATCACCCATCACAAGCGCTGCTGTGGTGCTAGAGGTGGGTGCGAGCCCTAGAGGACAGGCTTCTTTTGAAACACTGACATCAATATTAATCGTAGCAGCTTTAGCAAGCGTTGATTGCGGGTTTCCAGTTAACGTAATCAACAAAAGATTTAATCGCTTAATAAAAGGCAAGATTGCAATAATCTCATCGGTTTCACCTGAATAAGAAATCATGAGCACCGCATCTTTTGATGTAATCATACCAAAATCACCGTGTCTCGCTTCACCTGGATGAACAAAAAAAGCGGGGCTACCTGTGCTTGCAAACGTAGCTGCAATTTTTCTAGCGATATGACCTGATTTGCCCATGCCTATCACAATAATACGGCCTTCACACGCGAGAAGACGTAAGCATGCTGTGCCAAATTGATGATCGATGCGATCCACAAGCGCATCAACGGCACGTGCTTCTGATGCCACTACTGCACGCCCTAGGGCGCAAATTTTTTCAATTTCCTGCATGATAAAAAATACCTCAAATCCTGTTGCGGCATTTTATCACCTAAAAAAGATTTTTACTAACATGCGCTTGGTTGCTATACTGCCTACTCATTATTTTTAGATGGTTGTTATGAATAATTTGGTTGAAATTAGCAAGTTAGCCTTTCAACGTCAGAATCGAGCTATTTTTCGAGATATTGATATTGTCATTCCTAAAGGCAAAGTGACGGCAATTATGGGGCCTAGTGGCTCTGGTAAAACCACGTTACTGCGTTTAATAGGCGGCCAATTGCAGCCAACGCGAGGGCGTGTCGTAGTGAATGGACAAGAAATAGGTCGTCTCAATCGATGTGATTTATATGCATTGCGTAAACGAATGGGGCTGTTATTTCAAACCGGAGGGTTATTTACTCATCTGACTGTATTTGAAAATGTGGCTTTTCCCTTGCGTGAACATACATCATTATCTGAAAGCATGATTCGCAGTACAGTGCTTATGAAACTGGAAATGGTAGGTTTGCGTGGCGCAAGAAATTTAATGCCAAATGAATTATCGGGAGGCATGGCAAGGCGAGTCGCATTGGCACGAGCTATTGCCTTAGACCCTGATTTAATTATGTATGATGAACCTTTTTCAGGCCAAGACCCGATTACAATGGCTGTACTTGTAAAATTGATCCGCACATTGAATGATGCATTAGGATTAACGACTATCATTGTTTCCCATGATGTGCCAGAGACTTTAGGTATTTCTGATAATGCTTATGTGATCTCTGATGGTGAAGTCATTGGCAAAGGCACTGCTGAGTCTATCAGTCATGATACATCAGCAAAATTACAGCAATTCTTAACAGGATTACCGGATGGCCCCGTTCCTTTTCACTACCCAGCTAATCCATTCAACCAAGATATCCTGGGTGAGGAAAAAGTATCATGATCAATCAAATAGCTGAACTGGGACGTCTAGGCATTGACCTTCTTAAAAAACAAGGCAAGGCAGGTTTACTATTATATGGTGCTATTTTCCGTATACCTTCTATTCGAAAAGAGTTTCCTTTAGTCCTTCAACAGATTTATGCAACGGGCGTTTTATCTTTATTAATTATTATCGTCTCAGGGTTATTTATCGGGATGGTTGTTGCGCTACAAGGTTATCATACCTTATCAAAATTTGGGGCGTCCCAGCAGCTCGGCCCTTTGGTAGCACTCAGTGTAGTACGTGAATTAGGCCCCGTTGTAACAGCATTGTTATTTGCAGGTCGTGCAGGGTCAGCTCTTGCTGCCGAAATTGGCTTGATGAAGGCTACAGATCAATTATCCAGCATGGAAATGATGGCAGTTGATCCTCTTCACCATGTCATAGCACCGCGTTTTTGGGGTGGTTTTATTTCTATGCCATTATTAACGATTATTTTTAACATGGTTGCCATTTACGGTGCTTACCTCGTAGGCGTCAAGTGGTTAGGACTGGACACAGGTGCGTTTTGGGCTAATATGCAATCTTCTGTTGATTTCTATGCGGACATAGCCAATGGTATTTATAAAAGTATTGTGTTTGGAATAGTCGTTACATGGATTGCACTGTATCAAGGGTATCATACAGCACCGACATCCGCAGGCATTGCAAATGCTACAACACGTACTGTTGTATACGCCTCATTAGCTGTATTAGGACTGGATTTTATATTAACCACAATGATGATTGGAGGGTGGTAATGCGATCGCAACGAACCATTGAAACTTTAGTGGGTTTATTTTTACTGGCGGCTACTGTATCACTCATAGCGCTTGCTTTTAAAGTGAGTGGATTGACCACTTTTTTCAAACAAGAAGGCTATCATGTCACGGCTGCTTTCGATGATATAGGCCAATTAAAAGTAAGGGGTGCTGTCAAAATAGGCGGCGTCAGTGTAGGTGAAGTCACTGATATTGCTATTGATCCCGCCTCTTATAAAGCAATCGTGACAATGCGTATTAATTCTAGCACTAAAGATATTCCTGCGGATTCCTCTGCCAGTATTTTAACAGCAGGTTTGTTGGGCGATAATTATATTGCCATTACACCTATGTATAGCCAAGTATTTTTAAAAGAGGGTAGTATAATTGAAGAAACGCACTCTGCTATGATTTTAGAAAAATTAATTGGACAGTTTTTATTTAGTATTAGCCACTCAGGAGAGGTACAAAAAAATGAAAAAGACAATCGCTAGACTATTTTTATTCTCTATATTCTTAGTACTATTAAAAACTGCTTTTGCGGATAATAGCGATCCAGTCGGCTTGGTTAGTTCACTCGCCGATAAAATGATTGCCAGCTTGAAAGCACATCAAGCAACCTTAAAAAATAACCCTAAACTGGTTTATTCGTTGGCCTATAAAATTGTTATTCCACATGCAGATTTGGATGAAATGTCACAAAGAGTATTACCTCCTCAAACATGGAAGAATGCCTCTTCTAACCAGCAAGCAGAGTTTAAGCAAGAATTTACCCGTTTGTTAGTTCAAACTTATGCGTCTGCATTAGCAAATTATAAAGATCAAACTGTTCGTTTTTACCCTATTCGCGGCAGCATCGCTGGTAAAAATGTGATTACAGTGAATAGCCAAATCATACGTTCAGATGGCCCACCTGTTTCTGTCAGCTATCGATTGCATTTACAAGGCTCTCACTGGAAACTGTATGATATGACTGTCGAAGGAGTGAGCCTGTTACAAAGTTTTCAAGAACAATTTCGTCAAAAGTTATCTCAGGGTAATATGGCACAATTATTGCAAGACCTAAGACAACATAATGCAAAACGTCCACAATGATGACTGAACATAATCGTTTGGCTGTATCTGGTGAATTGAACTTCACAACTATCATGCCTATTTGGGAATCCAGCTTGGCATTATTAACAGCGTGTTCTACGTTAACGATTGATTTATCCAAAGTCACTACTGCCAATAGTGCGGGTTTAGTGCTATTAATCGAATGGTTAAAATACGCGAAGTATCATAATAAAATAATGATATTTGAAAATGTGCCCCCCCAAATTCAATCTATTGCTCAAGTAGCTGGACTGAAAATACCATGAAAAATAGACACAAGAGGTCATCGGATGGAAAAAGAA
Source organism: Gammaproteobacteria bacterium (assembly GCA_021323555.1). Next base: position 5,834 of record JAJONP010000059.1, read on the forward strand.
CAATTGCAACAGCCTGCCAAAGAAATGTATCCACGGGGTATTTATCTCTTACCTAATTTATTTACTACGGCTGCTCTATTTGCGGGATTTTATTCTGTCGTTGCTGCAATGAAAGGTTATTTTGATATTGCAGCCATTGCTGTTTTTGTGGCAATGGTGGCGGATACGCTTGACGGGCGTGTGGCCAGAATGACGAATACCCAAACTGCATTTGGCGCAGAATATGATAGCTTGTCTGATATGGTCGCCTTTGGTATCGCGCCTGCGTTAATTGTCTATAGCTGGTCATTGTCACATTTAGGTAAATTAGGATGGCTCGCTGCATTTCTCTATACCGCAGGCACAGCTTTACGCCTGGCTCGTTTTAATACGCAATCCCACGATGCGGATAGACGTTATTTTCAAGGGTTACCTTGTCCAGCCGCAGCAGGGGTTGTGGCAGGCAGCGTTTGGTTAGGTTACACCTACAATGTACAAGGCATTTTGATTGGCATTCCGATTGCTCTTTTAACAGTGTTAATAGGTGCACTCATGGTAAGCACCATTCGTTATCACAGCTTTAAGCAAATTGATCTTCGTGGGAAAGTACCTTTTTTTGCTTTATTAATCCCTCTCTTGATGATTGTTGCTATCGCAATTGACCCACCCGAAATATTATTTGCTATTTTCTTTTGTTATGCCTTTTCGGGGCCATTATTAACATTATGGCAATTGCGAAAGATGCGAAAAAATAAAAAACATTAATTCTCTATTATTTAGTTATTGACAGCCATTTTTTGTGACTATATCATCACAAATGATAATGATTATCATTTATTTGTGTTAAAATAATGCACTTCTAAAAAATTTGTGGATATAATATCGGATGAACACTCGAAATATCTTATTTCACGCTGCAGTTATTGGCAGTACCGTTTCAGAAGCAGCGTTAGCTTGCTGCGGAATTTTATCCCTTTATCCTGTCGGATGCGCCCTTTTTTTATCTCCTCCTATGCTCATAGCATCCGCAGCCGCTTTTTTCTCTCTGGTGATAGAATATGACATTTACAAACAAAATGTATACCAAGCCACCCAGTTTGATTTAAAACGCAGTGTTGCAAAGCGTTTGCTGAGAAGTATTGATCTTCCTGATAATGGCTTCCTTACTTATTACAGGAATCAAAAAGATAGATTACATAGCCTGGAAGAAAGCTTAGAACACTATAAAAATAAGAAAGCAGCCGAAGAAGAAATATCCGCTATCAAAAAAAGAATAGAAAGAATGGAAAGTTTATTTATTCGTGAAATTTTAAACTCATCGGAAGAAGAAGAAAAAGAAAAAGAAACCTCTGATTTAAAAAAATTAGCTGATCTTTTTGATAAAAAAACAGTTAAAAATCATTTTGAAGAGAAAGAAAAAAAAATACCGTGGATTCGAGGGATTGCTTTTTTAGCAGGTATATCTTGTGTATTTGTTACACTTTCTTCATTCAATACTGCAGTCACAGATCTGCTCAGCAAACCAGAATTAGTATTTCTGCATAGCCATGCCATACCCTTTGATATAATAGGGGTTTTTATTTCAGGTCTTGCAGGAGTGGGTTATGTTCTGTTGATGTATCGCACCCTCTCCTTTTTAATACACAGTGAAGCCTTTACTCAAGGAATAAATGCAATAAAAGAATTTATTCGAAAAGAAAGAAGAACTGTATGGGATTTTGTTCGGGATTTTATTAATGTATGTTTGTTAACCTTGGCTATTGCGATAGTTGTTGTTGCAACTATCGCCACTGCAGGCACGTGGTTGCATTTGACTGTTGCAGTAACAGGAACTACTCTATCTGTTCCTCTTGTCTTTGGGGGAGTGAGTTGGATTTGCATGGTTATACCTACGTTTATTTACAGTTTCGTTAATACCATACGATCTGCCATGCAAATCGTGGGTATTCTTTATAGATTTCGTGACAAAATAAAAAAAGACATTCTCGATACCTGGACTCAAGAAAATATATTCCAATTTTTTAATCCATTTCGGGTATTATTAAAGATTTTTTATATAGGTGTTTTCTTCGGACATATCCTCGCGACAGGGGCTGCATCCGCTTCCGACAAAAATGTTATCTCCGCATGGTTAACCATTGTAACCAACGGAGGCACAGAATTTTTAATTGACCTACATCAATTGGTTGAGAATGATGACGATAATAAATGTAGTTTACCACCTTTATTTATTCGATCTGATTTTTCTTCCGATGTAGCATTCACAGAAAGATTATTAAAGCCTTCAGATAACGAAGAAGGGGCTGACCACCAGCATAATCCGAACTTTATCATCAATGGGCTTTCTTTTATTCTTAAAATACCTGCTATCTTATGGGATTTTAGCTTTGGAGGATTTGGATGTTATGGAGATACGTGGACAACAGCAAAAGGAAAATTTTTTCCTAAAAAAGAAGCTCTTCCTGAAGAAACCCGTGAAAATCAGAATTATAGAAACACAAAATGGCGGCAATATGAAATGCTTGCACGTTTTGATGAGAAAATAGATCACTACCAGAGCAATCGATTAAATATAAAAGATAGAAAAGTAGTCGAAAAACAGGAGAATTTCAAAGAAATAAGAAAAAAAATAGCGAATTGTTCTGATGAAAAAATGATGGATGTTGTTTTGACAAACATATCAAATATCAATACTTATCCAGCGTTAAGAGAGCATCGGTATAACTTATTCAGTTCGACATCTAAGCCTAAATCTCAACTATTCCTAGAGTCCGTATTGCCATCATACCCATCCGCAGGCGCGGCAGCCGCCTAATAATGAGGGCTCTTAGAACCCCAAATTTTATCACCTATTAATTGACGCCCTATATTTCGATATTTATTAATAATCATCTTGGAGATACCCATCAATGCTAACAAGAGACAGAGCCATAACAGCGATGGCAAGCGGGATTGCTGTATCAGAAAGTATGTTTAGTTTTTTTGGAATTTTTGCTTTATTCCACGCCACGCCTGTACTATTTGTTTTATCAACACCTGCCGTCCTGGCTCTGCTTTCTGCAAGTCTATCAGGATTAATAGAATACGATGTTTATAAGCAAAATATGTATCAAGTCATGGATTTTTCCCTTGAAAATCATCTTGCAAGAAATTTTTTGACAAGTCGATATCTTGACGAGCATGAAGAAAAAAGCGCCTTCTTATCTTGTTATAGAAACCAAAGAAAAATATTATCTGAGTTGGAACATCAGTCAAATAACAATGCTGAAATAGCTGCTGCAAAACAACGAATAAAGTGTTTAGAAGATTTGTTTATTTATAGCATTCAAAATGATAGTCCTATGGAGGCGGAAGATAAATCAGAAGACTCTATAGCATTATTACTCGCGCCTTTTGACAAAGAAGCAATCAAAGCACATATTGCTAGTAAAAAAAAGAAGGAGAAATTCTTGCGTGGGCTTTCTGGTTTAGCTGGCATAGCATTTGGTTTTTCTACTTATTATGGGCTGTATGCTTTACCAGTCATCTCAGGTTTGCCAGCAGTTGTTTTGAGTCTTATTCCTGGGTTTTTTGTTGTGATTGGAACCATGGCTGCCTTGGGATCGAGTTATATGGCGTATCGTATATTTTCTTATACGTTATATAACAATATATACAATTCTAAAAAATCATTTTTAACGCTTCTATTAACAGGCCTAGCTATTTTTGGAGCTATTGCTGCTGTCTATAACATGTATAGCTACATCCCTTTTATTCTTACTGGGGCAAGTGTATTACATGTCATTATTATTACTGGTCTAGCTGTTCTATTAGCGAGTACCTTCCTTTATAGTCTTGTGAATGCAAGAGAATCACTTAAACACGCTAAAGATGATTTCGGTAAATGGGTTGGAAAAACCAAGGACGCTCTGCTAAAAAGCTTCAAAGCAGAAATTAATGCTGTCAAAGACACATTTCATTCCAATTCTACTTGTTTTAACTGGTTATACCTTCCTATACGCTTAATCGCGCATCTCCTGCGAATAATCAACATACCTTTTTTTATTTCTAAACTTTTTTACCCATTATTATTTCTAGGCCATATTATCGCCGTAGGGGTTTCTTCGGTAGATAGTCAGTTCTCTCAAGTTGCAGCATGGGCTGCTGCCATAGCAAATGCATTGTTAGAATTTCTGACTGAGTTTCATCAGCTTTTTCATATAGGTTGTTCTTCTCATCAACACTTCGATGCAAATGAAAGTGATAATGATGATGCTACTCATAATAATCTCGAGGAAAAAACTATAGCCGTGTTAGCCCAACCCATGGACGAATTAACGCATGACCATACATCCAATTTAATAGTAGATGCAGGTGAACGTCTTTTCAACGGGCTAGCTATCGGATGGGATTTCTTTTTTACGTTGCTGATAACATTAAATTATGAAAAGGCAAAGAAACATGCTGTCGAAAATTATAGACATCCTGCTCAAGCTTCTGTTTCAGATTCAGATTCAGATTCAGATTCAGATTCAGACTTGCCTTCTCTTGTGCTGCCTCCTTCTCGTGATGTGGAAAATCAATTTCAAAAATACCAAAAACTCGATAGCCTTAATAAAGAAATAGCACGTTGCACACCTACATGGTGGTCAATTAAACCTACTCTCTTAGCACAGAAACAAAAGGCTCTTATCAATATCAGAACTACACTCATACAAACACCAGAACAGATAATAAATATACCAGCAGACTCTCCTCTACAACAACATAGATACCCTAGTATTTTTGGATCTAATAGTATTTTCGGGCTTAGAAAACCGCCAACATCTGAAACAACTTTAAAAGCTCTCTTACCCAATTGTAGATCTATGGCAGATAATGGCTAAACGGCAGACTCAGGCCTGCGGGCTGAGGGACCGACACTTTTTTAAGAATATATTATTTAGATTCAATAAGTGACATAGAGAGCCGAAGGTAAGAAAGTAGGCCGAAGGCCGTGAGAAATTAG
>JAJONP010000221.1 GCA_021323555.1 Gammaproteobacteria bacterium
CTCGAGCCGTGTGATGGGAAACTATCATGCATGGTTCCTATGGGAGCTACGCTCAGCAATGGGCGTTAGCTTACCAGACGCAAACCTCGCGCTAACCACGCAAGGGGGTTATTTAACTCTGTCGCCTTATGAACATACGCAATCAGCATATGTTCCAACGACAGCTCTTTCATCACTACTCCCGCGACAATCTTCCAATAAGTGGGGCGAATTATTACTTCCTAATGGGTAAGGAGAAACTTTAAATACAACGTTAATGTTGTCTTGACAAATTTCTACTTGTTTTATGAGTGCTTCAAAAATCTCTCGTTTCATTTGCCAATCTACATTTTCCAATTTTTGTTTCATACTTGCTACAAACATTTCTAATTTTCCTATCAACAGATGTAATTCCAATTTCTGAGTTTGATTATATCTTAACTCAGAGAGTTGTTGCTCTAAATTGAAAAGACGATTTCTGTAGCTTTTTACTCTAGGTTCAAATTCAGATTTTTCAATAACATCTTCCGCATAACTATCAATTAAGCGCGCAATGCATTTTTCAATTTTCATTTTTTCATCATGTAATTTATTACATTCTTTTTTGCTAGCATTTTTCTCTAATTCTTTAATCCGTCGATGATATTCTTTTTCTAGGCAATAAGGATTATACAACAAATTTTTTACTTCTTCCCAAACCAATTTTTCAAGTGCCTCTGCGCGAATCGATGGATTATAACACACACGGTCTCGGTTAGGATAAGCTCGAGCACCACTGCAAGTATAATAATTATGTTTGCAAAAACGCATGGCTGTATTACCGAAATAGGCATAACCACATAAATTACAGACGACCAATCCTTGTAATAAATAACGCGCGCCAGTCTTTCTTTGTCGTTTTAAACGCTTATTTTCTTCTAATTGTTCTTGTACAGCTTCAAATAATGTTTGTTCAATAATAGAGGGTACAGGAATAAAAATCCATTTTTCTCTTGGTGTGTGTTCGATAGAACCCATCGCTTTGGGTTGTATGGGATGCCCTTTATAAGGTCTTAAGCGGTGCTTTCTAGAAACACGTTTGGTTTTACCAAATGCTGCCGTGCCCTTATAAGCAGGGTTTTTTAACAGACGATGCACACTGCCTCTGTTCCAGTGCTTTTGCTTTTCAGACGGCGTACGAAAACCCATTTCAGTTAAACGGTTGGCAGCAGCGTTAATACTCATGCGTTCTTGTCCAACCCAAGAAAAAAGTAATCGAACAATCTTAGCCTCTTCTTCTATGATTTCATAAACAACAGCACCGTTATCGCGTTTCGCAATATATCGATAGCCATAAGGTGCCCTTGATAATACACAGGGAGATCCTTTTCTTGCTGCATGTAATTTACCGCGACGACTTCGTTCCATTATCTTAGTCCGTTCATATTCAGAAATGATTCCTTGCACTTGTAATAGTAATTCAGATTCAGGGCCCTTGCCTGGCTGATTTGTAAGAAAAATAATGTCGATACCATACCTATTAAACTCTTCCATTAAAAGACATTGATAGGCATACTTACGTGCCAATCTATCGGGTGTCTGAACATATAACCTATCAAATAAATAATTAGCTGCGCTATCTCTCAGATTTTCTAAAGCGGGCCTTAATAGCGTTGAGCCACTATAACCATCATCAATAAATTGGTTTTCTTTGGGTAAAGTATACCCGTCTGTTTTAATCCTTTCTTACAGAGCAGCAATTTGACTGTCAATAGTGCCGCTTTGAGCTTGCTGTTCAGATGAAACTCTTGCATAAAGTGCAACTCGTATGTTCATGATAATAGTTCCTCCTTATATTGAAGAAGGTAATTTTTTTGATAGTCATTTTTTTCTCTTATAACGTGAGGTCTTACGGATGGCATGACTATTTCATAGGCTCTTGCGAGATGGGCATCTTGGGCCCTACTTGGTTTAAATGTTATCGTCATTTTTAACTCCTTCATTATTTTCTTTGACATTTAATTTATCCCCCTTGTCTAAAATCTTGCTAGAAACAATTCTAAACAAAGTGGATTTTTTATCATGGACAGTCGAGATAGGAGAAAAATGGCGAGGAATAACAAAGCATACTTCAAGCTTTGGTTTTATTGTAATATTGTCGCGGGCGTGACTGCGCGCTTCCACCAGAGAGCCCAACGCATAAGGTACTGCTGAATGGTCGCCGCAGGAACGGCATCTTCTTTCATGGCAGTGGCCTTATCGAGGGAACGGCGACAACTGCGAGGATGAATCGCAATTATGGCCTTTTTCTGTGGTTTTTTATGAAGTTCGGTTTGCGCCGAACTAAAGTTAACACCTAAAAAATGGAAAGTTTTGAATACACCCATTTTTGTTTTATGGGACGAGAGTTTAAGTTTTAATGATGCTAATATTTTTTTTAATCGTTTTTTTGCAGAGACGAATTGGTTTCGTGTTTCACACAGGATAATCACATCGTCCATGTAGCGCGCGTAAAAACAGGAGCGTTGCTCGAAAGCACGGTCTAAAGGGGTGAGATACAAAGCACCAAAAAAAGGTGACAAGCTACTGCGGGAGGGGATACCTTGAGTCGGTAGTGATACCACAGCGTCCTTGTCCACGGGAATAGTCACAATGTCATTAAAATAGTGGCGTAAACGCGGATCATCAAAATCATTATTGAGTTGTTCTAATAAAATAGAGTGGTTTATAGAAGCATAATACGATTTGATGTCTATTCGTATAGAATAACGAAATCGGCGTGATGCAGTGGCTTTAATCACTGCATTTAATGCTAATTTAACGCCACTGATCCCGTGCTGGTGATAACAAAGAGGTGAAAGTATCGCTGCGAATGTGGGTTTAATAATTTTCTGAATTAAAGACAAGATGAGGCGGTCACTGCAATTCCAGAGAGTCACGGCTTCATCTGC
>JAJONP010000060.1 GCA_021323555.1 Gammaproteobacteria bacterium
CGCGTTTTTTGCATCGTAATCTACCAATCAAATCTACCTCATAGTCTTTTAAGAATGTCGTTTTAATTTGGTGGATTACGACGCAAAAAACGCGTCTAATCCACCCTACCCTTCTAAGCTATCAATGTACTAGTAGTAAACTCGGAAAAAGGGTATAGTCCTACACAAAATAATGATGCATTTCGAGTCTTACATGAGTCAAACAAATAAAATTCGTGTGGCGGTTTTATATGGCGGCCGTTCTGGTGAGCATGAGGTGTCGCTTATGTCAGCTACGAATGTGATAAAAAACTTGGATCGAACGCGTTTTGATGTGGTGCCTATTGGCATCGACAAGCAAGGTGGTTGGTTTCTAGGTGATGATATTTTAAAAAAAGAATTAAACTCGCCTGCACTTCTTCGTTTGCAAAAAGATTCAGAAAGGCTGTTATTTAATCCTGATTTAATTGGCAAAGCGCCCCAGCAAATACCCGCAAATCAATTGGTTAAAGATTCTCATCGTATTTTTGATGTTGTTTTTCCAGTGATTCATGGAACTTTATGTGAAGATGGCACGGTGCAAGGGCTTCTGGAATTGGCGGCTGTACCTTATGTAGGCTGCGGTGTGTTATCTTCAGCGATTGGTATGGATAAAGATGTATCAAAGCGCTTGGCCAAAGATGCGGGGATACAGGTATCACCTTATTTGATTATTAAACAGGCAAATTGGGAAAAAGATCCCACACAGTTTTGTGTCTTGGTGGAGCAAACCTTACGTTATCCTGTATTTGTAAAACCTGCAAATACGGGTTCCAGTGTTGGCGTAGAAAAAGTAAAACATTCATCGACATTATCTGCAGCAATTAATACAGCCTTTCAGTACGATACCAAAGTGATTATTGAGCAGGGTATTGATGCTATGGAAGTCGAAGTCGCTGTGTTAGAGTCGCTTGAGCCAGGCCATGAGCCTTTTGTCAGTATCCCTGGTGAAGTCAGACCGAGTAGTGCGCATGAGTTTTATTCGTATGCGTCAAAATATTTAGATGAAAATGGCGTAGAACTTATTATTCCAGCACCTATTTCAGAGGTACTCACAGAAAAAGTGCGCGCGTATGCTAAAAATATTTTTGTTGCATTGGAATGTGAAGGGATGGCGAGAGTCGACCTTTTCGTAGAGCGCGATACTAACCAAATTTATTTTAATGAAATTAATTCTATTCCAGGATTTACCGAAGTCAGTATGTATCCTAAATTAATGTCTGCATCAGGTGTCGATTATCCTGAGCTACTGACTCGCCTAGTTATGTTAGCTGTCAATCGATATGCAAAAAAATCTAAACTGAAACGTGAGTTTTATTCTTCTGAAAGTATATAAACATGCAACGGTCACTATTTTTATTATCATTATCATTTCTATTAGGAGTGGTACTTACGTGCCAAGCCCAATCTAGCTCTGCGCGTACGCTTTCGTTGAATGATGCTATCCTGCTGGCCATGCGTGAAAATCCTAACGTACAGCGTCAGCAGTTAAGTCATGTGAGTGAGAAATACGCGTTAGAATTGGCAGAATGGAAGTTTAAGCCCCATTATTTTTTGGATGCGACTAAGACAACATCGCAACAATATTCAACGACTGCATCGGGTCTTGTCACGCAAAATACAACTGCTATCAACCCTAAAGTCACTTTAAAAACTGTCTATGGCACAGATATTACGTTGAACGCTACCAATAATATAGGGAATAATTACAACCCAACAGTCGGAATTACCGTTATACAACCCCTTCTGAAAGGGTTTGGCCGTCCTATTGTAGAAGCGGAATTATTGAATGCGATGGACAGTGAAAAAATCAGTCGTTTAAATTTAGAAGATAGGTTGCGTTCGACAGTGACGAATGTAATAAACGCTTATTTGGACGTGATTTCTGCAGAAAAGACATTGGAAATTGATAAAAATGCTTTAAAACGCGCCGAAAAATCGGTAGAGCAAACAAAACTGTTCATCAAGGCAGGACATAAAGCAGGTGTTGAATTGGTAACTGTGCAAGCTTCTGTGGCAGAATCTGACTCAAAGATTGAAGCCGATAAGAACAATCTGGCTCAAGCGCGTATGCGATTATTACAAGAGATAGGCTTGGATCCTGATACCAATATTGTATTTAGCGATATTGATATACCAACGTTAATTAAAAAATATTCTATACCAGTGTTAGCGGATGCTAAAAAATTAGTGGTTGAACACGATGTCTCTTATCAGGCTGCTCAAATGACTTATGAAGGTGCGACAAAACGCAGTTTAGTCATTGCTGAAGATAATACACGTTGGAAGTTGGATGTGACTGCGAATGCAGCAACGGGCAGCTCAGGAGGTGGAGGGCCTAATGCGGGGATTAATAGTCTTGTGAATGGTATGAATCGCACTGACAATGTGAGGCTGGATTTAAGTATACCGATCGATGATCAAGCTGCAAAAATAGGGCTTGCGAATGCTAAAATAGCACTACGTCAGGCGGCGATTGGATTAAAAGAGCAAAAATGGGAAGAGGAAACAAAAGCGATTAATGCCTGGAATGCTATTTTTAGCGCGGAACGCTCATTGAAATTATCAGAACAGGCAGAAGTCCTTCAGCAAAAAATGTATAACATCTACGAGCAAAAATACAATTATGGCTTAATTGATAGCCTGGAACTGCAATCAACGCGACAGCAATATATGACAAGTCAGCAGCAGTTTGTGGCACAGCAAATAAATTATTTAAAAGCATTAGTTTCTCTGGATCAACTCATAGGGCGGACTCTTGAAACATGGCATATACAGGTGAATTATGATTAATCGCTTTTTTATTTTTTTTCTCATCATTTTTATATGCGGTTGTAGCCATCAAGATGATGATAAAAATCAAGATGACAATAAAGAGCAAGAAATTATCACGGTAACATCGCATCCTTTGGTGACACATTTATTTTATGCGGGTTCGGTACAGCCTTTGAAATCCATTGTTTTGACATCGCCTGCAGAAGGTGTGATTGAAGACATGACATTTCATTATGGGGATGTTGTCAAAGCACAACAGCCTTTATTTGTTATTTCATCCAGTAAATTTCAAACGGATTATAAAAATGCATTGATGCAATATATCAAAGCAAAAACAGAGTATGCTAATAATGAAAGTTTATTCAAAGAAAATGAATTTCTTTATAAGAACCAACTCATTTCTTTAGATGCCTATAAAGCCGCTAAAACAAATTATTTCAATGCGCAATTAAGTTTTATTCAAGCGAAAGAGGCGTTAACGAGTATGTTGCAGCAACTAGATAAGCAACCTTTTAACTTTGAAGAATTAACGATTACAGATATGAATAAAATTAATAGTGTCCTCAATCAAAAAGAAAATACACAAAAAATTCATTTATCTTCTCCCGCATCGGGCGTTATCTTGCTGGCTTCTAAAGATGACAGTGGTGACTTCTCTGTAAAAATTAATAAAGGGTCATCTGTCAAACAGGGTGATATGTTGGCGCTGATTGGTGATGTGAGCGGGTTGATTATTCATATTAGTGTGAATGAATTTAATGTGAATCAATTAAAAGTGGGTCAGCCCGTGAAAGTGACGGGAACTGCATTTCCTCAATTTGTACTGAAAGGCCAAATTTCGGGTGTTGATAGGCAAGCCCAGTCTGGACAAAATGGCGTGCCTGTTTTTGCTGTTGAAATTACTGTGCCCAAATTAACACCCGCAGAGCAGGCAGTGATTCATGTCGGCATGAGTGCAAAAGTCGAAATTACCATTAAAGGCACGCCTGTGATTACTGTTCCTATTGCGGCGGTGTTCATTAAAAATAATAAGACATATGTGAAGATGCAAGATCCGGATCATCAAATAACGGAAGTGCCAGTTAAAACAGGCCAAACAACAGAGGATTCAGTTGTGATCGAGTCTCCACTCAAACCAGGAGATACTATTGTCGTTCCTCATTGAGTTAAAAAATATTACTAAAGTTTATAAAACGGGGCTTAGTGAATTTCACGCGCTTAAGGGTATTAGTTTTACATTAATGCCCGGTGAAATGCTCGCTATTGTAGGATCATCAGGTTCAGGTAAATCAACCTTAATGAATATCATGGGATTTTTAGATCATTGCACAATGGGTGAGTATTTTTTTAATGATGAAAATGTTTCACGTTTATCAGAACAAGCATTAGCTGTAACACGTAATAAAAAAATTGGTTTTGTTTTCCAGTCATTTTTTTTATTGCCGCGATTGAATGCATTGCAAAATGTGATGTTGCCGCTTTTTTATCGTGAAGAACCTCTGTTGAGGGCAAAAGAAAAAGCAAGAAAAATTTTAAAAAAAGTCGGTATGGATCTTTTTGAGAACCATAAGCCGAATCAATTATCCGGCGGGCAGCAACAACGTGTTGCAATTGCGCGGGCATTGGTGGGTGACCCAGATGTTATTTTTGCAGATGAACCAACCGGATCATTGGATTCTAAAACAGGACAAGAAGTGATGGATTTATTTTTACATCTTAATCAAGATGAAGGTCGAACGATTGTGATTGTAACGCATGATAAAGAAGTGAGTCGCTTGTGTAAACGTACCATTACTTTAAAAGATGGGCTAATTGATGGATAGGTTACGTGAAATTAATTAATCATTTACAGACAGGTTTTTCTAACTTACTGGCATTCAAATTACGCTCAATACTCGCTTTATTAGGTATTTTAGTGGGAACAGCTTCAGTGGTGGGGATGGTGTCGGGCGGTGAATTAGCAACCAATGAAGCATTAAGACAATTTAAAACATTAGGCACAGATTTATTAGCAATTTCAGTCAGTGATTCATCAGAGAAAAATACAGAAGCTGCAGGGTCTTTTAATCAATTGCTCCTGCCTGAAGCAATAAATATTGGGAAAGCAGATCCAGGTATCATTGACGTAGCGCCTTATTCGCAAGTGTATAATACCATGCAGTTTGATGGACATACATTAGACGGAAGTGTATTAGGCGTCACGGAAAATTTTGCGCGTATTGTCCATGTGGATGTAGAGAAAGGACGGTTTATTTCATTGCTGGATGGATATGCATTCTTTTGTGTCATTGGAAATAAGATCAATGAACAAATAAAAAAACTGACATTTCAGGATGCGATAGGCCAACAAATACAAATAGGTAAAAATATTTTTACGATAGTAGGCGTGGCAAAGCCTTGGCCTGAAAATAGTTTTGTGTATGCCGATATTAATAATACAGTCATGGTCCCTATTTTAACGTCTATTTCACTCAGTAAATACGCCTCTATTAATAATATTATTTTACGGTTGACGTCTGATGCTGTGATTGAGGATGTGCAAAAAAATATAACGAATTATATTAATGGAACGGTCGCGAATAAACGCTTGTTTTTTCGGAGTGCAAAAGAGCTTATTGCGCGCATGTCAAAACAAAGCCAAATTTTGACAGTGTTTTTAGGGTTGATTGGCAGTATCTCATTATTAGTCGGCGGCATTGGGGTGATGAATATTATGCTGGTGTCCGTGGTAGAACGTCGTCGAGAAATAGGCGTTCGTTTAGCGGTGGGTGCAAAGCGTTCTGACATTTGGGCTTTATTTTTAAGTGAAGCGATTATGCTGTCTTTTATAGGAGGCACATGCGGCGTGATGATTGGCATGATGATTGCCTATACCATGGCTTTAGTTTGGCATTGGCAATTCACTTTATTTTTATTGCCACCTCTAATCGGGTTTTCTGTTTCTGTCGTGATTGGCATTTTCTTTGGGTTTTACCCTGCGTATAAAGCTTCGCGGTTAGATCCGATTGAGGCACTGCGTTCGGAATGATTTGCCTTGATTTTTGATGATGCGATCATTAAAATTCAAGGTAGAGGGTAATAGCTCAGGTGCCTCTGTTCAGTTAAATAAAAACGGCCAGTTTAGGAATGATTACAGATAAACCCTGGCTTTTACAGTGGCTAGACAATCCTGATCAATTCATACAGCAACCCTTAAATCGTTTGTCACTCCCTTATCCACTTTATGAAATATTATGGCGTGGCGCATTACCTGAAGCAAACTTCTTGCCCAAAGATGTTATTAGCGATTTTCATTCATCCTATCAACGGACTTATATTGAACGCGATATTCGTCTATTGGCTAATGTTTCTGATTTAGCTCAATTCGGACGTTTTGTGCGGCTAGCTGCAGCGTTGACTGCGCAGGAAATTAATTATACTGAATTAGGCCGTGATATTGACGTCACGCCCCAAACAGCAAAACGTTGGCTCACCACCTTATCTCAAACATTTGAATGGTTCGAAATACCTGCCTATTCTAATAACTGTATTAAACGTATAAGTGGAAAGCCAAAAGGTTATTTTGCAGATACTGGCCAAGTTTGCTATTCCCAAATGATTTCAAGTCCTGAAGCTATTGCAGCCCATCCATTATGGGGAGCCTTGTTTGAGAATGCCGTTGTTTGTGAGTTACGCAAGCAGGCAAATTTAATTGCTGTACCGCCGCGATTTTATCATTGGCGCTTGCATAGTGGAGCTGAAGTTGACTTAATACTCGAACGCGATGGTAAATTTTATCCTATCGAAATTAAGGCAAAAAGCAAAATCATATCGAACGATGCAAAAAATATCGCTGTATTTCGCAAGCTTTATCCTCATTTGAATATACAAAAAGGTTTGATTATTGCACCGAGTGAAATAAGGTATCCCGTTACTGAAAATGACTGGGTTATGCCGTGGGATTGTTCATAATGAATATAACAATTCTTGCAGTTTTTTCTGAAATTCCATTGGTGCGTTTATTTCAGTGAATTTATCTGTTTCGCCTCCAAATGTATTAATAAAAAGTGTGCCGTAATTGAAAGCTTGTGCTAATAAACTTTGATTAACACCTACATTCGCAATCGCAGATAAACGTGTTTCATTGGTATGCCTATAAAAAAATCCTTCTCGCATCATAACTCTTTTGTTGGTAATCGCAAATTCCGAAGCACTGTAAAGTAAAAACTGATTTAGCCACGCTAAGCTCGAAAGAAGCAATAGTCCATAAGAAATTTTAACAATGAATGGGTTAGCATTCGCTAAAAAAAATAATGCGAGGAGTGTCCAAAAAAAAGGGACTAGAAAAATAATGAAATGTTTTTTGGTGCGATATAAAACTGTTTCATCAGCAATTAAATTTTTATTGATAGACTCAAACATCGTATTTACTCCTTAAAAAATTCTCAAAATAACATAGGCATTTGTTTGACTAAAATAGATCTTTCCTTTGCCATTTCGTTCGTCAAAATAAACCCGTAAAGTTGTTGCTGTTGATTATAAAATAATGCGCGGGTGCTATTGTCTTGTGTTTCAATCTCCCATTTTCCTGGCATATCTTTGGGTGGCGGGCAAACAACCAATGGGTGAGCAGGTGTTTTAACTACAATAGGCATTGCAGGATATTGTACGGGCGTCCTTTCTCCTGAAAGCGTTTTTGCTAAAGCCCGTGAACAATTAAGGATGGGAGTGATATAAGGCAGTACATGCCCTTCTACTTCCGCGCAATCACCTAATGCATAAATATCTTGTAGGCTTGTTTCTAAATACCGATTGACTAGAATACCACGGTTTGTTTTAATGCCTGCGGCTACCGCCAAAGCAATATGGGGTTTTAAACCAATGGCCGATAAAATAAAATCAGATTCTATCGTATTTCCATTGGATAATTCTAAACAATAACCTGTCTTTGTTTTATTAACTTGGTTAGCAATACATTGAAAATGAAAGTGGACGCCATTTTCTTCGAGTGCCTCTTGCAATAGTTTCCCAATTTTTTCAGGCACGAGTAAGTCAAGCGGTGCGTTTGCAGGCGTGATTACATGAACCTGATAGTGTGCATTACTGAGGTCATTTGCAAATTCACAGCCAATAAGTCCTGAACCTAAAATGGCAATAGTTTTTTTATGTTTGATGCGTTCTTGAAAAGTAGTGTAATGGTAAATATGATTAATGGATAATACATCTTGTACAGCATCGCCTTGCAATGGGGGGGTGATAACTTCAGCACCACACGCCAAGACTAATTTTTGATAGGGAATAATTTCATCATTCATAAAAATAATTTTTTTAGCAACATCAATGGCTGAAACAAGCGTATGAGTATGGATCGTTGCATTCAAGTCCTTTGCCATTTTGTCGACAGTCGCTGTTGTAATCGAATCCGATGATTTTCCTCGACTTAATGCAATGCTGATCTCCGGCTTAGGATAATAGCGCCCATCATCCGCTGTCACGAGAACAAGGGGAAAGGTTTGATTCATTTTGCGAAATTCGCGTGCTAGCTGGTAACCTGCTAAACCAGTGCCGATGATGATGATAGGAGGCTGCATTATCAAAACCTAATGTTATATTTACCTACTAGGCTATAGTACAATAAAAAAATGTTCCTGTATAAGCGTGAAATATGAAAAAAACCATAAAACCCACATGGGAAAAGCTCTCAGTATGGCAAAAAAGAGCAATAAAATTGCCATGGCAAGCTTGGCTACTGCATGGGGGTTCATTTATGCAACGTTTAGTGCAGCACGGTGTAGCCGATACGCGCATTAAAATCTTAAGCGAGAGTTGGCAACGACCCAAGCAGGAAGAAAGCGTATTGTTAAGGACCGATCCTCCAATTCGTGTATTCGTACGTGAAGTTCTTATCTGCAATGAACAGCAGTCTTGGATGTTTGCACGTACTGTGATTCCACGTGAGATGTTGACAGGGGAAGAGCAGGCATTAGCTCATTTAAAAGAGCGTTCTTTGGGTTCAGTGCTATTTAAAAATCCCGCATTAAAACGAAGTGAATTTGAAGTAGCTTGTTTGAAACCCCATATGTTTTTGCATAGTAAAGCGGTGAGTGCCGTAGAGGAATCTCTGCCAGATTTATGGGCACGCCGTTCGGTATTTTCTTTACCTGGAAAATCATTATTATTAACCGAAGTATTTTTACCAGATATGATGCTCTTCAATGAAGAAACTTAAGCCTTATATTTTTTTGATGCGCTTGGATAAGCCTATCGGAATCTTTTTATTAGTATGGCCAACCTTGTGGGCATTATGGCTGGCAGGTGCTGGTAAACCCCCTTTTCAGATTGTGTTGATCTTTATTTTAGGAGTTATCTTAATGCGTTCCGCAGGCTGTGTAGTGAATGATATAGTTGATCAACGAGTTGATGGATATGTCGCTCGTACGCATCAGCGACCTTTAGTGATAGGCTCTGTTTCAACGCAAGCCGCAATGATTTTGTTTTTGAGTCTCATGCTATGCGCTTTTTCTTTAGTTTTATTATTGAATAAATTAACTCTCTGTTTAGCGTTTGTCGGGGCAATACTTGCTATTATCTATCCTTTTTTAAAACGTTTTACGCATTTACCTCAAGTAGGTTTAGGATTTGCTTTTTCATGGGGGGTACCTATGGCTTTTGCTGCCGTCACAAACTCAGTGCCTGTCTTTTCTTGGGTCATTTTTTTTGCGGCAGTGATATGGTCTGTTATATACGACACTTTATATGCCATGGTGGATCGCGAAGATGATAGAAAAATCGGAATTAAATCAACCGCTATCTTGTTTGGTAAATCAGACAAATGGATAACGGGTTTATTGCAAATGATCTTTCTCGTATTACTCTCATTCATTGGATTTTTTTATCAATTAAATAAACTGTATTATTTAGGTATAATAAGCGCTGCAATTTTATTTATTTATCAGCAAGCACTTATTCGAGATAGATATCCTGACAATTGTTTTAAAGCTTTTTTAAATAATCATTGGGTCGGCTGTGTTATTTATATAGGAATTGTATTGGGTTATGTTAATTGTTGCAGATGAAGCCATTCCCTGCGTCAACCATTATTTTGGTTTTGATAATGAAATTATTTTAAAGCCAGGCCGCGCGTTGACGCGTAATGATGTATTGCTTGCGGATATTTTATTGGTACGCTCAGTAACAAAAATTAACCGTGCATTGTTAGAAGATACGCATGTCAGATTTGTAGGAAGTACAGTGACTGGCACAGATCATCTTGATATAGATTGGTTAAATAGCGCAGGCATTCAATGGAGTGCAGCGTCCGGCTGTAACACTATCGCAGTGGCTGAATATACAGTAGCTGTGATCGCTGCCTTGCAGAAAAAAGGATTATTACTGCAGAAGAATTGCCGCGCAGGTGTAGTTGGAGTAGGAAGAATCGGAAGTGAAGTTGTTAAAAAGTTAAAAATATTAAATTTTGATATCGTACAGTGTGACCCTATACGCGCTCTTCAAGATAAGAACTTTAACTCCACCTCTATTGAGGATTTTTCAGACTTAGATATTATTCTATTGTATACGCCTTTAACTAAAGAAGGGCCCTATCCCACGTATCACTTAATTGAAAAATCATTCTTAAAACGCCAAAAAAAAGATTGTATCTTATTCAATGCAGGGCGCGGTGCAGCCATCAATTTTTCAGATTTAATGGCATATGGACGGCATTTAATTTGGTGTTTGGATGTATGGGAAAATGAACCTCATATTAATAAAGAAGTGCTGTTCGCATCGACATTAGCGTCACCGCATATCGCAGGACATTCCGTGCAAAGTAAATACCGTGGAATTGATATGATTTATAAAGCGGCGATCCAGCGAGGTGTTCTCCCTGATCGTTCAATAGAAAGTTTTAATTTCCCAACAATAGAAATTGCTTTGGATAGTAAAAAAGTGGATTGGCGCGATATCGTACTTGCTATTTATAATCCTTTTGAGATTTCTGAGCAGATGAAGCAGGCTAGTTTATTGGATTTAGAATCTGCTCGTGTGCTTGATAGAATTTTTAAATAAATAGTCATCTACTGCTTGCTAATCAGTTACAGTAACTCTCAAATGAAAAAAAGGGTGTGTCAAATTAAAATAATTGCAGAAAGATAGCTGTCTATTAGTAAATGTTCACGACCTAATAGGCAAAGTCCGTATTTTACCGAAATTTAAAAATCTGACTTGATTTCTTATAGCCATATCCATTACACTATGCTCATGAAACCACACAATACGTTGCCCATGGTACTTAATGAAACTATCTCAGTACATTAATCAACTCCAACAAACAGGTAGAAAAAGCTTTAGTAAAGATGAAGCAGTTAAAGCGCTTCACCTGTCCTCTAAGGCTTTTGATATGGCCTTACTAAGGCTGCGGAAAAAGGGTACTGTAGTGACCCCTTATAAAAATTTTCATATCATTGTTCCTCCTGAATACCAAGTATTGGGTTGCTTACCTGCCAATCAGCTTATACCTCTTCTTATGGAACATTTAAAAATTTCTTATTACGTATGCTTATTATCTGCCGCAGAGTTGCATGGTGCTGCTCACCAGCGACCGCAAATTTTTCAAGTGATGACTAATAAACGTATGCGACCGATCCACTGCGGGAAAATCACAGTCAATTTTATTTTTAAAAAAGACTTATCCTATATCCCCACCCAGCCTTTTAATGTACCCACAGGCTATTTGATAACATCAACGCCTGAAGCGACTGCAATGGATTTATTTCTTTATCCTTACCAAGCAGGCGGCATCAATCATATTGCAACTGTCTTATCCGAATTAGTTGAAGCCATTGAACCACAAAAGCTGTTAGTATTAGCACACTCTTCTGCCCAAAATGCTTGGGTGCAGCGTTTAGGGTATATTCTGGAAAAAATTGATCCTTACGAAACAACACGGAAAGTAGAATGTATTAAGTTTCTGAGAGAGCATGTTCAGGGCATTCATCCTTCTTATGTTTCGCTTATTGCCAGAGGTATAAAAAGTTTGTCGCGTGATAAAACATGGCGCATTATTGTGAATACAGACATAGACAGTGACATATGATTCCACAAAGTTTTATTCAAGACTGGAAATATCGCTATGCTCCTTGGCCGTCATTGACCATGGTGGAGCAGGATCTGATTATTAGCCGTGCATTGGTAGAACTATATCAGCAGCCTACAATTAAAAAAGCCCTTGTCTTTAGAGGGGGTACTGCATTAAATAAAATTTATATTAACCCGCCATCCCGCTACAGCGAAGATATTGACCTCGTACAGATTAAAGCCGGCCCCATTAGGGAAATAGTGGATACTATTCGTATAGTATTAGATCCTTGGTTAGGTGAGCCTAAGAGAAAACTGACAGATAGATGTGTAAAATTACTTTATCGTTTTCAATCAAGTGAAAATTTACCTGCCAGACTAAAAATAGAAATTAACACAACTGAACATTACCATGTGCTTGAATTAGCGAAAGTTGATTTTTCGGTTGAATCAGCATGGTTCACTGGAACGACACAAATCCTCACTTATCAATTAAATGAACTCATGGGTTCAAAAATGTGTGCGCTCTATAACCGTCGTAAAGGCAGAGATTTGTTTGACTTGTGGCTAGTACTTAAAAATAACTTGGTTGACACACAAACTGTTTTAGAGGTTTTTCTAATGCATTGCGAAAAGGTAGGACAAAAAATCACACGAACTTTATTTGAAAGAAACTTATTTGAAAAAAACAAATATGATGATTTCCGTCTGGATATTTTAGGACTACTTGCAAATACGGAACAATGGTCTTTTACAGAAGCCTATCAAATGGTAAATGATAGATTAATTTGCCTGTTGCCTGGGGAGAAATGGAAAAAGCCTGCTTGTGAAATTGAAAAGACTGTTGAAAATAAGCTATGAATTAAAAAAACAGAGCCAGGCTTGCATGGTTGCATTAGATGTTATGTTGAAAATACAATTACGCAAACCTGACCCCTTTTGAAGCGGCGGTCCAGAGAGGTGTTCTCCCTGATCGTTCAATAGAAAGTTTTAATTTCCCCACAATAGAAATTGCTTTGGATAGTAAAAAAGTGGATTGGCGCGATATCGTACTTGCTATTTATAATCCTTTTGAGATTTCTGAGCAGATGAAGCAGGCTAGTTTAAATTTGTCACTCTAAAAAACAGTTTATTGGATCCAGAATCTGCTCGTGTGCTTGATAGAATTTTTGAATAAAACTGTCATTTATTGACAGTTTTATTCAAAAACATAGATAAAATCAATAAAATATGCTATTATTCGATCGAAACTGTCATTATTTGACAGTATTGAGCAAATTATGAAATACCCATTAGAACCTAAATTAATGACTTATCCACGAGCTTATCTGACGGATAGTGAAATGACGTTCTTACTCAAGGGAAGCCAGGATAGCCGGTATAGTAAAGTAAAACGATGGTTAGCATCGGGAAAATTATTGCATATTCGCCGTGGATTATATTATTTAACAGAACAATCAGGACATCTTACCAAACCGCATCCATTTGAATTGGCACACTTCATTTATGCGCCTTCTTATATTAGTTTTGAGTCAGCGCTGAGTTATCATGGATTCATCCCCGAAGCAGTCTATTCTATCACCTGTGCTTGTACTAAACGAAATAAAGCATTCGAGACTCCTTTAGGTAAATTTAATTATTTAAAATTACCCGTGAAAAATTTTTATATTGCCGTGGAGCTCATGACTGAAGGCAGTTATCATTTTTTTATGGCCAAGCCTTGGAAAGCCATCTGCGATTATATTGTTTGTTATAAAAAAGAATGGCGTTCGATTGATCCGTTAATTAAAAGCTTGCGTATTCAGTGGGAAGATTTTCCAGGGATAACCTATGAAGAAATTGAACTGTTAGATGAATATTATCATCATAAACGCATGACGCGCTTTCTTAAAAGTATTAAACAAGGAGATAAATGTGAGCGTTGAGATTGTTCAAACAAAATTATTATCCTATCAATGCCACACAGTGCTTGAGCAAGAAAACGCACTTAAAGAAATTCTTCAAGAGATTGCTTTATTAGCGCTTTCACGTGCTGGATTTTTTCAGGTTGCTGCTTTTCAAGGGGGAACTTGTTTAAGAATTTTGTATGGGTTAGAACGATTTTCTGAAGATTTAGATTTTACATTAAAAAACCCGGACAAAAATTTTATCTGGAAAAAATATATTGCTTCTATGCAAGAGGAGTTTAGTGCGTATGGATTTTCTTTGGAAACAAAAGATAGAGAGAAGTTAGATAATACTATTAAAATCGCTTTTTTAAAAGCAGATTCAGATGGCGGTCTTTTAATTATCAAGGATAATAGAACAAATAAACCTAAATTAAGAATTAAGCTAGAGATAGATTCTAATCCTCCTGAGGGTGCAACCTACGAATTAAAATTTCTGGATTTTCCTTTGCCTTATAGTATTAACGTGCAGGATTTATCAAGCCTATTTGCAGGGAAATGCCATGCTTTACTTTGTAGGGAGTACACAAAAGGAAGAGATTGGTATGATTTTATCTGGTATATTTCAAGAAAAGTACCTATTAATTTTATTTTTCTGAATAATGCTATTTCACAAGCAGGCCCTTGGAAAGAAAAAAATATTTCAATAACTCCGCATTGGTTTTATCAGCAACTTAAAATAAAAATCATGGCTATGAATTGGGATGAGGTCAAACAAGATGTCGTACATTTTCTAAGGCCAAAAGAACGGGCAACCCTTGATCTTTGGTCTAAAGAATTTTTTCTCTCGCGTTTAGAAAAACTAATAGATTATATTAATTAGAGTGCATTTAAAATCACACAGTCCACTCCACGTCTGACTGCTTCAAAGCTACTATGTCCTCTTCTTTCAAGCCTGTGACATCGGCAATCACACTGACTGCTATGTTTTTTGAAAGCATACGAAGGGCTACTTTTTCTACGCCTTCTTTTATCCCTTCGGCTTTGCCTTGTTCTACACCTTCTTTTATCCCTTCGGCTTTGCCTTTCTCTATACCTTTTTCCATCGCTAATGCCTGCGCAGTCGCAAGTTCTATTTCCCGGGTTTGGATCAGGCTCGCCTCTAAACTCAAACTTTCCATGTAACGCTCATAGGCACGTCTGTCTTGTTCAGATAACTGCAACACATCCATCCGTTTTTTGGCTAACTTAATGCCTTTAGCTTTAAAGCCTTCTTGAATCGCTTCATTTTTCAGTAAATAAACCCATTCATCAAAGCCATTTTGGATGATATTTTTAAAACGCTTGAGTTGGATCAGGTAATACGTGGGATAGATATCTTGCGGGCGATGGTAATCAAAATTTAAGTACGATTTTTTATCGCTCTCGCTAAAAGCTAAGCTTTCTTGGGTACGCATTCCCTTAAACTCTGTTTCACCTTTGTATAAATAGTCAGTTCCTTGTCCTAGGTTAAATAATAAAATACTCACTGAAATGACTTTGGGGATGGCACTATAGGGTTGGCCTTTTTCAATATACTCGGTCACGACTTTAGAAGTACCGAATAAAATGCGATGCCAATAATCCCATTCACTGGCCGTTTGGACTTCGATAATGATTTTTTGCTTTTTTTGAGTTTCAACAAGAAGATCGACTCGATTGAATTTATCAGTGTCTTGCTCGCTATTCGATTCACTTTCGAGTAAAGAATCAATATGAATCGGCTCTTGCAACAATTCCGATAAAAACCCCTCCAAAATAACAAAATTCGCTTTTTGACGTAAGATATTTTTAATCGCCCAGTCAAAACGAACCAGCTTAGACATATTCTTTTTTACCTCTTTTTATCTCATTTTTTGGTATTGTATATGATTAAGCCTACATTTTCCTTACATTTTTAAAAGGAATTAGGTATTCCCTCGGCTACGCTTCACACGTGGATAATACGTTAAAAAATAAAGGTACCCTCGCTAGGATAGACGTACATAGTGGAAAAGATAGAGCAACGCTACTTGAAGAGAATCGCCGCTTATATAAAGAACTGGTTAGAGCCCCATGACCTACTCTACCGTAACTGATTTCGCCAAATTTCTGGGTTGGTCCACATCTGTTCCTTTTAAAACAGCCACATGATATGCCAATAATTGTAAAGGCACTGTATAAGCAATAGGTGCGAGTAGTTTATCAACCACAGGCATTTCAATAATATGCATATTATTTTCTTCAGATTTTACACTATCTGTAAAAACATAAAGCTCGCCGCCGCGCGCATGCACTTCTTGTAAGTTAGATTTTAATTTTTCGAGTAATTCATCGTTCGGTGCAATGGCAATGACAGGCATATTCTTATCGACCAACGCAAGTGGCCCATGCTTTAATTCCCCCGCAGGATAGCCTTCCGCATGGATATAGGAAATTTCTTTTAATTTAAGCGCTCCTTCTAATGCAACAGGATACAATGCGCCGCGACCCAAAAATAAAGCATGTGCTTTATCTACAAAATTTTCTGCAAGACGGCTGACAGCAGAATCTATTTTAAGTATTTTTTCAAGTATATGAGGCAATTTTCGTAATTCAGTCATAAGATGGTGTTCATTTTCTTCAGATAAGTAGTGATGACGTCCTAATGCGATGGTTAATAAAAGCAGTGCCGTCAATTGCGTGGTAAATGCTTTAGTTGAAGCAACCCCAATTTCAATGCCTGCGCGCGTCATAAAATGTAAATCTGATTCGCGGATTAATGAACTTTCTGGCACATTACAAATCGCCAGTGAACTTAAGTAGCCTATTTTTTTGGATAGACGAAGTGCAGCTAATGTATCTGCTGTTTCTCCTGATTGCGATAGTGTGACAAATAAACTATTTGCAGGTACGACTGTTTTACGGTAACGAAATTCACTTGCGACTTCAACGGAGCATGGGATGCCAGCCAATGACTCTAACCAGTAGCGTGCGACCATCGCTGCATGGTAACTTGTACCACAAGCAACGAGTTGTACATGCTGTGTTTTCTGAAAAATTTTATTTGCAGTCACTCCAAAAGCGCTTTCTAAAAGCGTATTTTTTCCAAGGCGGTCTTCTAAACTGGTCATGACTGCCTGCGGCTGCTCAAAAATTTCTTTTAGCATGTAATGCCGAAACTCACCACGATCTATCGCACCTAAATTCATCGTAGAGTGA
>JAJONP010000061.1 GCA_021323555.1 Gammaproteobacteria bacterium
TAATCGGTATAGCCTTATTAGTTTTGAGTGGCATTTGGTGGATTATTCGTATGGCTAGAGGCTTAAGATCTCTACTATACAATGAAGCAATTATTAATCCTACATCATGGATTTTTTAATCAAGATAACAATCTCATATTATAAAATAGAAATTATGAATAGGTCGAACCAGGAGTAACTTTTTGATTAACAATCACTCCAAATTTTTTCACTTGTTCGGTAAACTCTTCAATTTTCATATTGACATTCAAGACACCGTCTTGTGTGGGAGAAAATCCATTTAAGTGAATCCTCCCTCCGCTGAAATTGAATTCTTTTGTGTAAATCATGGAAAAAAGAATAACCTCAGTAGGGGTATGTATAATAGTATCTTGAGCGCCTGTTGGATTTTGTATAGTGAAAGTGCCTTGCCAATCTTCACTGCCTGCAAATAAGATGTTGCTAAATAGAAATAACAAACAAAAAAGAATTAATTTTAGTGGAGATTTCATAATCTACCTCTTTGAAATATTAGTTAATTTAAAAAACCCAATGCTAGTAGCATAAGTATCTTCGTCATTAATACTTTGGCATATTGGGATCAATTTCATTTGCCCAGGCTGTTATTCCGCCACGTAAATTGCGCACATCTTTAAATCCATATTGGATTAAAAATTCAGTCGCCCGCCGTGAACGGCCACCTGCATGGCAATGTACAATAATAGATTGATCGGGATTGAGTTCAGAAAGGCGCGAAGGCAGTTCTTTCCATGGAATGAGATGGCCTGCTAAATTACAAATTGCATATTCATCTGGGTTTCGTACATCGAGAATAAAAATATCAGCACTCGCTTTTCGCAACGCTTCTAATTCTTGCACGCTTATTTCAGGAATAGTCATTGATTCCTCCGTTATGTGTGGCCACCATTTTAAAATAAGATATTATTATTTGCACTTTAAATCTTATGCTTCCTCAAAAGAGGTTAATAGGTTTTTTAGGTATCTGAAGAACTCAACCTATCCACTTTTGCCGCACAGATAAAATCATTTTCTGACAAACCACCTATTACATGTGTAGAATATTTAATAAAACAATAATTATAACCTATCTCCATATCAGGATGATGGTTTTCTTGATGCGCTATCCATGCAATAGCATTGACGAAAGCCATGGTGTGATAAAAATTTTTAAAAGTAAAACGACGATTAAGTTCAGTCGCTTCACTGTTGAGTGTCCACTGAGAGAGCTGACTTAACCATTGGTTCATATCCTTTCGTTCGAGTGGTTTAATACCGCTTTCACACGGGAGGCAGCGCTTATTTTTTAACTCAGTCATTTTGTTTCTCCTTTTCAGAATATATTTTAACAAAAGTGTTTCAACTTGAACTTATTTTTAATAGATTCAGGTAGCAAGTCAAGCTTAAAGAGCGTAAAAAGAAACATGCGACCAGAACAGCTTAATATTTAAAAAAATCTGTAGCTTCCACATAATGATGAAAATAATCCAGCTCGCGCAATGCTTTTTCAGGACCACACCGTGAAATTAAGGCCGTTTCAAGAGTATATCCTCTCGGCACTTCTATTAAAGCACATTTCTTTTTTACTTCATGCACAATAGTAATAGGCACTTCATTTTCATAATATTTTATTTCACATAAAGTTATTACTTTATCATTACGCAAATAAATCAGATCAATTTGAAAACCCTTATCACCCCGTTGAAAATAAGGCCCCCATCGCAGAACATGATTTTCAAATCCCATGATTTTTGCTAAATACATCGCATTCTTAAGACAATAATTTTCAAAAGAAAAACCAAGCCATGCACTCCAAACAGGTTTCACTAATTGCTCAAAAAGATTTCTTGTATAATTAACTGAAATGAGCTTAATGTGCGGTTCTACGTACTTAAAGTAAAATCTTAAATACTCATCAGTTAACTTATATTTTTTGATTTTGCTATTAGGTTTTTTATTATAAGGTATATAACTCGTCACAAATAACGCTTTTTCTAAATTCTCTAAATAAAATTTCACTCCCCCACCTGATGAAATTTTTAATTTTGATGCTATATCATCTAATGTTCTGGGTTGATCTTTCAAATACCGAACAATAGTTTCATAAGTACGATATTCTTTAAATTGACTATAAAATATTTTACTGTAATCATTTAATAACATGCCGTTCTTGGTAAATAATAAGCTATTAATATTTTGATCAAAGGATTTCCGAGTATCAATTTCTTGAAGATATTTTGGAATTCCCCCTACAATTTGCAAATATTGCAATACCTCACCCTTACTCCTTTTCGCTCCAAAAAGCTGATAGGATTCGATTGGGTCAAGTGGCTGCAAACAAAGCTCCCAATGAATCCTGCCATAAAGAGCTTTCGATGAAATCACTCTCTTTGTCATATAAGAACAAACTGAGCCACATAAAATAACCATCACATTTTGTTTGCTCCAGTGCTGGTCCCAATATTTTTTTAATAAGCTTACTAGCCTAGATTGGTTCGCAGCTAACCACTGAAATTCGTCTAAGAATAAGATGTATTTCTCTTTGCTTTGCGAAAAAAATTTAGTTAAATAATCCAGTATAGGTTCCCAAGAATCTAACTTAACTCGTTTCAGAAGTTCGTCATTGACTTGTTTACTTAAATCAAATAAAAGCTGCGCTATCTGTGCTTTTGTTCTTCCTTGCTCTAATCCTTCAAAATAAAGATGTTTTTTATCTTGCATAAAATAAGAGACTAAACAGCTTTTTCCTACTCTTCTTCTACCATATAGCACTGCCAATTTACTTTCTTTAGCTTTATACATCTGATTTAAACTATAAAGTTCTTGATCACGGCCAATAAACTTCATTTGATGATCCTCTTGCTATTATCCGCAAAGATAGTATAAAACACTCAAATAGCGGATAAAGAGGTTTGAAACCCTTTTATCCGCAAACAAAGTATATCACATTTTGTTTGCGGATAACGGATTTTTATGCCTGCGCCTCTCCTCGCTGCCGCACTGCTTCAAATAAAAGAACCCCCGTGGCCACAGACACATTTAAACTAGAAACAGCGCCTTGCATGGGTATTCGCAATAATAAATCGCAATGTTCGCGTGTTAAGCGGCGCATGCCATCGCCTTCTGCGCCTAAAACCAATGCTAAAGGTACTTTCAAATCCGCTTGATAGACAGTTTGTTTAGCATCATCGGCTGCGCCAAAAACCCATATCGCTTGTTCTTTTAAAAAACGTAAAGTGCGCGCTAAATTCGTGACTGGAATAAAAGGCACGGACTCTACTGCACCACTCGCTACTTTGCAAACAGTTGGGGTTAAACCCACTGATTTATCTTTCGGTGCAATCACAGCTGTTACGCCTGCCGCATCTGCGCTACGTAAACACGCGCCTAGATTATGAGGATCTTGAATGCCATCTAAAATAAGCAGAAAAGCAGGTTGTGTGAGATTTTTTAATAATACGGGCAAATCCTGTTCTATATAACGTTTTGGTGGCTGGCAAAAAGCGACGATACCTTGATGAGTAGCGTTCTGTGTTAATTGATCAAGCGCGGTGCGTTTCATGAATTTTATTTGAATGCCGCTCTGTTCTGCAAGCGCAATTATCATCTGAATTTTTTGATCCGAGCGCTCGCTTAATAGAGCCAAATAAATAATTTTTTCAGGTTGTCTTTTTAGTAAAGCTTCAACAGCATGAAACCCAAAAATAAAAATATCGTCTCTCATAAAGAATTTTTCTTTGATTTTTGTTTTCGTTTTAAATTTAATTTAACTATTTTCTTAGAATTTTTTTTCTCTTTTTTCTTTTTAGCTCCGCCTTTTTTTGATGATCGTGTTTCCTCTAGCGCATCTGTCACGACAAAATCAATTTGTCTTTGATCCAGGTCAACACGCACTACTCTTACATGCACGGCATCCCCTAACCGATAGCGCTTTCCTGTACGTTCTCCCGATAAAGCATGTTTAACAGGATCAAATTGATAATAATCATTCCGTAACATGCTAATATGTACTAATCCTTCCACATAAATTTCTTTGAGCTCAACGAATAATCCAAAGCCCGTCACACTGGTAATCATACCATCGTATTCTTCGCCCACTTTATCCTGCATAAATTCGCATTTCAGCCAATCAACAGCTTCACGCGTTGCATCATCCGCACGACGTTCTGTCATTGAACAATGCTCACCGTATTTTTCAAACTTCGGGTCGATATCACCCTTCTGATGCTCACCACGTAAAATTTTTCGAATAGCGCGATGTACCAATAAATCAGGATAACGGCGAATAGGCGATGTAAAATGCGTATAGGTATCAAACGCCAAACCGAAATGGCCTTTATTTTCTGGGCTATATATCGCTTGGCTTAATGAACGCAATAAAACTGTTTGAATTAGCCTCGCATCAGGACGAGATGCAATTTTTTTCAATAATTCAGCGTAATCACGTGGCTTAGGTTCTTCCCCTCCAGGCAAAGCAAGTCCTAACTCTCCTAAAAATTTACGCAAGTCAATTAGTTTAACTTGAGTAGGCCCTTCATGCACACGAAACAATCCCGGACATTTATGTTCCGATAAAAAACGCGCCGCACAAATGTTCGCACATAACATACATTCTTCAATTAAACGATGTGCGTCATTACGTATTAATGCAACAATGCGTTCAATTTTACGATCACTTCCAAAAATAATTTTTGTTTCAGGTAAATCAAAGTCAATCGCACCACGTTTTAAGCGTGCTGTATGTAACACATGATACACCGCGAATAATTCGTGTAGGGGAGATAATAATTTTTTATATCGTTCTTGCAAAGCAACGTCTTTCTGCTTCACCATGGCATAGACTTGGTTATAAGTGAGCCGCGCATGTGAATAAATAACGCTTTCATGAAATTGATAATGCTTGATTTTACCTGTGGCGGTAATCTCCATTTTACATACCAGTGTTAACCGATTCACCTCAGGTTTCAATGAACATAATTCATTGGATAATACTTCTGGCAACATCGGAATGACTTCACCTGGAAAATAAACAGAATTACCTCGATTAAATGCCTCTACATCCAACGCTGTGTGAGGTTTCACATAATGGCTCACATCTGCAATCGCCACATACAATACCCAACCCCCTTTAGGACGTGGTTCACAATAAACAGCATCATCAAAATCTTTGGCATCTTCACCATCAATTGTCACAAAAGGCAACGAGCGCAAATCAAGACGATTTTTTAAATCACCCTTAGGTACAATAGGATTAAATTTTGCAGCTTGCTTTAATACGGCTTCTGGCCATTCATGGGGAAGCTCATGGTTACGAATAGCAACCGTAATCTCCATCCCGGGCCCCATGTGGTCCCCCAGAATTTCAATGATTTTGCCAACAGGTCTCATCGTTGCACTGGGTTGTTCTACAATCTGGATCACCACCATTTGGCCTTGTTTAGCATTAAGCTGAGCCTCCTGCGGAATTAAAATATCTTGTACAATGCGCTGATTAGAAGGTTGGACAAATGAAGCCCCTGATTCTGAAACAAAACGTCCGACTAATTCATGCGTATGGCGAACCAATACCTCTACGATAATGCCTTCTCTCCGACCCCGGTGATCAATATTGGCTGTACGCACTAATACTTCATCACCCGGAAACACTGTTCGCATTTGCCGCGGGCTTAAAAATAAATCCTCGCCACCTTCATTGGGTACAACAAACCCAAAGCCATCTTTATGGCCAATGATATACCCTTTAATCAATTCCATTTTATTAATTAAGCCAAATGCGCCCCGCCGATTTTGTAATAATTGGCCATCCCGTACCATGGCTAATAAACGGCGGCGCAACGCTTCTTTTTGATTAGAATCAACGAGATGTAATTCTTTGCTTAATTGATTATACGTAAGAGGGCTGTTACGTTCAGCGAGTATATCTAAAATAAACTCACGACTCGCGATAGGATGCTCATATTTTTGAGCTTCTCTATCTGCATATTGGTCCTTTCTTCCCACTTTTTTCTTCATTCCTAAACCGCACAACGTAAAATTCACATATTTTCACTAAGATACTCCTGCCTGCTACTTTTTTCCATTGATTGTTTAGTTTAGTTGTTTTGGTCTAAAATTATGCAGAAAAAAGTTGCATTTCCATTAATTAATCTGTATTATTCTTTTTCATAAAACTTCACGAGGAAAATGACATGGCAGCGCCTAGAATACCCTATTATTCTTCTCTATCTCCCGAAATGAAAGCAGTATTACATTTCTCTCATATAAACCTCCTATATCAGAGAATATATACGCATGCAATGCCTGCGTATACTCGCATCCTGTTAGCACAGAAAGAAGAAAAAAGAGAAGGAGAAAAAGAAGGAAAAATAGATCCCAACTTCATCATCCTACAATTAAATGATAGTATATTTTCTTTAGCCGAGCGCATACGAAACGCCTGGCTCCCTAGCAAAAAATTTAACATTCTGCTAGCCAATTTGGCAAAAACTCTAGAAGGCGATGATCAAGCACGGCAAGAAGCAATAACGAACATTAACGATTTACTTGCTGAAAAAGATCAAGAGTTAAAAAAGATGCGCCCTTACCTCAAACCTGTTCTGTGGAGCCTTTTAGCCCTGAGTTGTTTCGTGCTGACAGGTTTCTTATTCATGACACTGAATCCAGTAGCCATCTCAGCAGCTGTTTTTGCTTTGACAACAACATTGGCATTGGGGGCAGGTTTGCTGTGTGCAACACAAGCAATAGAAACATTAAATCACAATATGTATTTACGCAATGGGTATACTTCATTTTTTCAGGATGCAAAAGATGTACGCGAGAAGCTAAAAGATAAAGAATATACTCCACAAGCAATGGAAACTTTCCAAGGCTTGGTGACGCCTGCTGCTGCAGTATAAAAAATTACAAGGCGTTCCTGTGTTTTGCGAGCGCCTTCGTATTTATGAGCGCTCACGGGCTAAATACAGGGCAATCGCACTCAGCTTTTTATTTTTAGCTAGATAAGTAAGCAATTTTATATTATTAAAGACGCATTTGACTCCCGCACCGTCATTGCGAGGCGGGGATACATGCCTCTTCAAAAACATAAAACTGATTTTTTATTTAGCTGAAACCTAAAATTTCAGTGCGATTGCCCTGGGGCTAAATATCTTCCTATTAGGCAAGCCATTTAACAATTAACCGAATTATGCAATGCACCACCCCAAAACTCACGAGTGTTATGCTGTAAAGACTGACAAACCATAAAATTCTTTTCATTTTCAATACCCAAGCTGCGTAACTTTACCCCTAAAAATACGATAAGAATAATAGGTATAATACAGCAAGGGCGGCAGCATCATACAAACACCCACCAACATAAATAATAAAGAAGATTTATCAGCTGCTGCTTCTGTGTAAGTAATTTGCCGAGGCACGATATAAGGATAGCTGCTAATAATAAACCCAAAATAACACATTAAGAACATGCCAATCGCACTCCAAAAAGGCAAATACTCGTATTTTTTTCTGATCGCAACCCCATGCGTAATTAAGAAAATCATTGTTAAAAAAGGCAAGATGGCTAAATAACCTATGTAATCTGGATTAAACCAACGTTGCCGAATGGAAGGATCTAAAAATGGCGACCATACACTCACCATGATACAAGCCGCTAAAATAATATATTGAATCTTACCTGACAGTGTATAGCTCTTTTCTTGGAGCGCTCCCACTGTTTTAATAATTAAAAAATTGGATCCCAGCAATACATAACCGAATACTAACGCAATTGCACAAGCTAACCCAAATGGGTTAAACCATTGTTCTATGCTGCCTGCTGTTGCAGATAAATTAAATCCCTGCACAAATGTTCCCAGAATAAATCCTTGTGCCATGGTTGCAGAGACAGATCCTAAGAAAATACAAAATTCCCAAAAACGTTTTGTTCGAATGGCTTTCAAACGAAATTCAAACGATACGCCACGGAATAAAAGTGCAATCACCATAATCAATAGGGGAATATACATGAGAGGTAAAATAGCACTAAATGCAGCAGGAAAAGCACCATATAAAGTCGCACCTCCAAACACTAGCCATGTCTGGTTTCCATCCCACACAGGTAAAATGGCACTCATCAATAAATCACGTTCTTTTTCCTCTTTAAAAAAAATCGACATAATGCCAATACCCAAATCAAACCCGCCTAAAATAACATACATAATCACACCGAAGGCAATAATGCCGCACCATATCAGAGCGAGCCAGTTCATGTGTGGTTCTCCTTGGAAGAAGCAGGCATATATTGAAAAGGTTGATGGGGTTCTTCTTTACCTTTAATAATATCTACAGGCCCTTTATGTAAAGTTTTATGCAAGAAATAAAAATAAAAATAACCAAAAATAATGCCGTATACAATAAACATTAATACAAAAGAGATTATCACATCTCGCAAAGAAACAGGTGAAACCGCATTTGCTGTTTTAAGTACCCCATAAATTATCCAAGGTTGACGCCCCATCTCTGCTGTAATCCAACCACACCACAATGCAATAAAACCTAAGGGCGCAGAGGCTATAGAACTGATTAAAAACCATCGCGTGTTATACAGTCGTTTTTTCAATCTTAAATAAATGGCTATCAGAGATAACAACAACATGAGCAACCCGCTCCCTACCATCACCCGAAAGCTAAAAAATACAGGCAATACAGCAGGCTGGTCCTCGATAGGCACTGTCTTTAAACCGGTTAACACCCCATTCCACTGATGTGTATTCAATAATGCAGCACCGTGTGGAATGCTGATTGTCCAGTGATTGATTTGATTTTTCTGATCAGGAATCGCAAATAAAACTAAAGGGGCACCTGGTTGCGTTTCCCACAGCCCTTCCATCGCAGCTGTTTTAATCGGTTGGTTCTCATGCACGTGTAATCCTGTGACATCACCGACATAAATCTGTAGAGGAACAAGCACTAACAACACAAACCAAGTCAATGAAAAGCATGTTTGAGCAAAAACTACAAATCGATTTTGTAATAAATAATAAGCTGACACACTGCAAATCACGAAACCTGCTGAAATATAAGATGCTAACAGCATATGAAGAAAACGCGGAAAAGTCGAAGAGTTAAAGATAATTTGCATCCAATCTGCTACTTTGAACACTCCATCGACTTGCTTATAACCGACCGGATGCTGCATCCACGTATTGGCAGACATAATCCAATAAGCAGATAATGTCGTCCCAATCACAACCAATAAAGTCGCTAAATAATGCAGGCGTGGGCCTACCCGCTCCCAACCAAATAACATCACCCCTAAGAATCCCGCTTCAATAAAAAAAGCCGTCATGACTTCATAAGTAAATAAAGGGCCTAATACGCCCCCGACTGCCTGCGTAAACCCCGCCCAATTTGTGCCAAGCTGAAATTCCATGACAATGCCTGACACCACACCCATCCCAAATGTGAGTGCAAATACTTTAGTCCAGAATTTACAAATACTGAGATAAAGCGGATTCCGAGTCTTAAGCCAAATACCTTCCATCACTGCAATAAATAAAACAAGTCCAATGCTAAATGCTGGAAATAAAATATGAAAACTCATTGTAAAAGCGAATTGAAGGCGGGATAGAAGTGCAGTATCAAGTAACATAAGCCTGTCCAAATAGAGGAAGCATTAAATTGTACACCCGATCAGGCCAGAAACGTAACTCTTTAAATCCCTCCTCTGGTCTTCCCAAGCCAATCATCCTTCAATAACGTTCAATAGCTTAAAATTCCTTGCTATTAATAAAAAACCGTGTATGATGATTATTCAATTTTAGGAGCCTAGCCAATTAAGGCTGGTTTTTATTATTTTAATATTATATTAAGAGAAAAGAGGAACCTTAGATGGCTCAACCAAGAAACCCATTCGATGATCCAATAAGCTTGCAAACCACCCTAAATGCGATAATCGCACGATGTACTCATCTGCGGTGGGATATGAATCTAGAACAAACGATTATAAAAAACAAGGCAATGGATCGATTGGCATCTACTAGCATGCAATCAAATCAAGGCCCCGCTAACGCATCTGAGGAAAAGGCGAATAGCATTGATCCAACACTCATATGTTATCATCTCATTATTGACATAGAAAAATTAGCTAATAATATAAAAAACCATGGATCTTCCTTTTACGAGAAGGAATATAGTAACTTGTTAAGCCAATTAATGCTTGTTCTCGATGGTAAGCCAGAAGCAATAACTCAAGCAATCCAAGATATTGAACATTTAACAAAACAAAAGCCGGGTGCTTGTTCAGCATTTTTCGATACCATAGCAAGCGTTGTTTTGGGTCTCTTATCTGTTCTATCTCTTGGTTTAGTTATTACGGCACTGGTTTTGACACCTGTCCCGTCAATATCGTTTTTCGCATTAGCTTGTCTTACAATTTATGGACTGATATTCGGATGCGGAGCAATAGATAGATTCAACGCGGCGCGCGGTTATTGCTCATTTTTTAGTCTGTCTAAAAACCTAAAAAATCATTTGGAACATAGCGAAACTGGTGATGCTATATGTCCTCTAAAAAACGCTCCAAGCCAAGCACCGAGAACAATGATAGCAATAACAGCATAGTATCCGCGTAAATCTGGCTCAAAAGATCAGGGCTATAACGCTGGGTGATAGGAATTTTCTGTCGTGCGAAAATTTTATAAAAATAGCGCAGCATACACTTGTATGTGAGCACATTTTTATAAAATTTTCGCACGAGATTGGCCAAATACGGACTTTGCCCACCCCTTTTCCGCTTTGGCTTTGGTAGCACTGCCAAAAGCTTCTTAGGCAATATTTCTGAAGCAGATCGCATAGCACGGATGTCTTTAGCCGTTAGCTCTCTTACCTCGCCTTGTTTATTAGTGAGTAGTTTTTTCTCTTTCATATTTTCTTACCTCTCGCGAATTAGCCTTACGGAAAATGTGTTGTCAATTCGCTTAATCATTTACCTAAACACGCTCCCAATCATATACGTCAAAGAACCCGCCAACGTGCCAATCAGCAGCATACGTAATCCGCTCCCCACAGCGCTGCGCTGTGTAAATAAACTCAATACAGCACCTACTGTAAATAACGAAAGTAATACTAAGCTAATCGTAATACTTAAATTAAAAGAAGATTGGCTGATTAAAAAAGGCAGAATAGGTATAAATGCGCCGAGCGCAAACGATAGAAACGATGAAACCGCAGCGCCCCAAGGTGACATCAACTCATTGGGATTAATGCCTAATTCTTCGCGCGCTAATGTATCCAACGCCTTGTCTGGGTCTTGAATCAGCAAATGAGCCACTCGTTTAGCTTCCTCTATAGGCAATCCACGCGCCTCATAAATTAAAGCTAACTCTGCTGCTTCTTCCTCTGGATAAAGATCCAATTCATTCTTTTCTAATTCTAATTGATATTCCAACATATCACGCTGAGAACGAACAGACACATATTCTCCAGCACCCATCGAGCATGCGCCTGCAAGCAGCCCTGCAACACCTGACAATAAAATCCAATGGTTTCCTGCATGCGCACCTGCAACACCCAAAATTAAACTGGCATTTGAAATTAACCCATCATTCACACCAAAAACAGCCGCGCGTAAGTTATTACTTTGATTAATAGGACGATGTTTATGTTCTATTGCATCAGAATGGCCTAAGTCTGCAGCTTGATAAATAGACATGCCTCGTATTTTTAATGCTGCTAAGGCAATACGTAATGATCGAACACCAAACCATTTCACTAATTGAATAATCACACGCACGCGCAAATCAGGCTTATACTCTGTTGGAAGTGTCTGCAATGACTTTTCCCAAATAGCAGCTTGTTTCTCTGCCATTTTAGAAAGATTAAAAAATAATTTTTTATGGACAGAATTCTTTTCTATTTCGGCAATCGCGCGATATAAGTAAGCGGAACGCTTTTCTTCTTTCCAATTTTCCAATGCTTCCATTTAACTACATCCTGCTTGATGATAGCTTCGCGTCAACGTTTCTATCTCCGCACCTTGTTGTGTCGCCAAGAGCCGATTGCCTGTCGCGCCATTATTAATAATGCGATAATTTAACTCTTTGCATACAGAGCTTTTATTTTCTTGCGGATTATTTTGCAGCATAGAACAACCCGCGATTAAAAATAAAAAAATAACTGCAATAAAATATCGTAAAACACTCACCATTTTTACTATCCTCCGTGATTGGATAAATTAATTAGGATTTTCTAAACTCAGCACACCTGCATTATAATCATACGCAAATAACTCAGCATAACGCCCCCACTCAATGACTGTCTGCAAAATACGAGAGGCTTCTTTCTCAGTTAAATAATCTTCAAGCAAAGATAAAAAATTCTCTTCTAAAGCACGGTGTCGAGGGTGGCGTGTCAATTGCTCGAAAATATAACGCGCTAACGGCACGTATTTTTTTAATTGCTGTAAAAATATTTTCTTTCGCTCCAAGATATCTGCCTCCACAAATGCTTTGCCGACATCTGTGATGGTAATGTCCCCTTTGGATACCGTTGCAAAATGCAAAATTTCTAATAATTCTGTAAGAGGAAATAATTCATCAATATCTAACATCAATATATCAGCCACATCAGGCAAATCCATCTTACCATTATTTTCAGGCGCATTCAGCGTTTCTAATAATCCTGTAATTTCTGCAACACTCGCTTCAGGCAATCGATAACCTAAATCAATAGGTTGATGGCCCTCAGTCTCACCTGATGCTGTTTGGGGCTGCGTAGTCATCAATGTGTAGACGCGATCAATTTGATTACGGCAACGAGGATCCATATCATGACGCGGATGCGGTAATGTCACTTTTAATTCTCCGCGTATAGAACCCGGGTTACTATTAAATACAATGATTCGATCTGCTAATAATACGGCTTCTTCAATATTATGCGTCACAAATAAAATACCATGCAGTCCTGTTTTTTTAGTTTGCCATAAATCCAATAAATCGCTTTTTAAGTTATCTGCTGTCAGTACGTCCAATGCAGAAAAAGGTTCATCCATTAATAAAATATCAGGGTTTACTACCAGGGCACGCGCAAAACCGACACGCTGGCGCATACCGCCTGATAATTCTTTGGGAAAAGCAGTCTCAAAACCATCTAATCCTATCGTATCAATCGCTTGTAATGCACGCACACGCCGCTCCTCGCGCGCAATGCCCAAGGCTTCTAAACCTAACTCTACATTTTGCTGTACCGTCAACCAGGGTAATAAAGCAAATGTTTGAAATACCATTGAAATACCACGGACTGGACCTTCCACAGGTTGCCCACGATAAATAACTGTACCTGCACTGGGTGGCACCAGACCTGCCATAATACGTAATAAAGTTGATTTTCCAGAACCTGATTTTCCTAATACAGCAACAATTTCACCTTCGTTCATCCGAAAATTAATATCATCTAATACTAATAATTCCTGGCGATCACCTTTGCTAAAACTTTTTTGAACATTCACGACTTCAATCAACGGTGGCGCTATCGTTGATGGCTGCGTTGATAATTGAATAGCATCTTGCATAATCACCCCTCAATCAAGCATAAACTGCTGCTGCGATAGCACATATAAAGGACGCCATATTAAGCGGTTAAAAATCAATACTAATAAGCACATGACTCCAATTCCTAAAGCCGTGTTCGTAAAATCTCCCTTAGAAGTATACTCAGAAATATAAGCGCCTAGCCCCGTTGCAACTAATGTGTGATCTCCCCATCTCACCACTTCTGCGACAATACTCGCATTCCATGCGCCGCCTACGGCCGTAATTGCACCCGTAATATAATAAGGAAAAATAGCAGGTAAAATCAAACGACGCCATCGCAACCAAACATTCAGAGCCAAATTATCTGCGACTTGCAATAAGTCTTTCGGTATCACAGATGCGCCCGCGACTACATTAAATAACACATACCACTGCGCACCTAAAATCATCAATGGTGTTACCCATATATTGACGTTCAAATGATATGTCACAATTAAAACGACCACGAGAGGATATAATAAATTGGCTGGAAACGCTGCGAGGAATTGTGCAATGGGCTGTACAATATGCGCAACACCTGGCCTCAATCCGACCCATACACCTACAGGTACATAAATAACCGTACATACAACAACGACAAACAGCACACGCAACGCTGTTACGAATCCTAAAAGAAAAACATGCCCTATTTCTAAAAAAGAAATAGTATGAAATATAAAATGATTTAAAAAAACTAAAATACGACCTAGTAGAAGAAGTAGCACAATATTCCATAACCAACTAAAATAACGTCGCATCTTCTTCGAGTGAGGAAAATAGATAGGCTTCGATCTAAAGAAATTCATATTGACAAAACGATCAAATAAATAAGTTATTTGTAACCCTAAATAACGCAAGAATCGAGTTCGATGCAGCAAGTAAATTAACCATGAACGCACTTCTATATTTTCTTGTGCAATTTTCTCCGCTTTAAATTTTGTCGCCCATGCAACTAAAGGACGAAAAAGCAATTGGTCATACAATAAAATTACTATAAACATCGCTAAAATAGCATAACCTATCGCGTGAATATTCATTGAATTAATCGCAAGCGTAATATAAGACCCTATTCCAGGTAACATAATATTCTGATTTGCTACAGAAATAGCTTCCGATGCCACGACAAAAAACCAACCTGCGGACATAGACATCATCATATTCCACAATAACCCGGGCATAGAGAATGGCACATCAATACGCCAAAAACGTTGCCACGCAGACAAATGAAACATATTACCTGCTTCATTTAATTCTGCAGGCACTGAACGGACTGTTTGGTAAAAACCCAATGCCATATTCCACGCTTGCGATGTGAAAATAACAAAAATAGCAGCGCACTCAGGTCCCAATAAACTTCCTGGAAATAAAGCAATAAAGCCTGCCACTGTAATAGAAAGAAATCCTAAAATAGGCACTGACTGCATAATATCAATAAAAGGAATAATAATACGCTCAGCCCGCTTGCTCTTTGCAGCCCATGTTGCAAAAGTAAACGTAAATAGCAATGAGAAACATAATGCAATCAACATCCGCAACACTGTTCGCAAGGCATATCCAGGTAAATAATGAATATCTAATGAAATAGGAATCGCCTGTCCAAGTTGATAAGGCACTACCATTTGCTTTGCAACCCAGGCTAAGAGGGTAATCATGCCTAATCCTAAAATCAAAGCAATCATGTCCCAATAATTAGGATAGGCTTTATCTGCAGTACGTAAAAAATTCATGGTGGTTCCTAATTCTTAGTATCTCGTTTTACCCCCTCCACAATACACTTTTTACTTCGAAAAATACAGAAAACTGAAAACCCTCACCCTAACCCTTTTATAGAGTAATGTGAGGGCAACTAATATCTTCCACCATCCACAATAATCGTCTGTCCTGTTGTATAATTTGCTTCTTGAATTAAAAATAGTACCGCTTTGGCAATGTCCAGCGCATTCCCTTGTCGTTGTAATGCAGTACGACCAATAATTTTTTTCTGCATCGCTTTAGATAAACTATTCCCTCCTTCTGGCCACACAATACTTCCTGGCGATACAGCATTCACACGCACATTCGGCGCTAATTCACGCGCCAATGCTTGTGTCAGCATCACCAAACCTGCTTTAGAAATGCAATAAACAGAGTAGTCTCGAAGAGGATGATTAGCATGTCTATCTGCAATATTTACAATGCATCCTTGTCGTTTAGCTAAATAAGGAAAAGCCGCCTGTGCCAAGAAAAAAGGTGCCTTAAGGTTCGTGTCTATCAACTCATCCCACCCATCACTCTTTACTTTTCCTATTTTTGTTTTATAAAAAACAGACGCATTGTTCACTACTACATCTAAATATCCCCAAAATTCTACCGTTTTTTGAATCAATAGGTTTAAATGATCGAAGATAGATAAATCCGCTTGAACAACCATTGCTGAATTTTTCCGTTGCTTATTCAGTGCTACACAAAGCGTTTTAGCCGCTTTCTCGGATTGATAATAATGCAAAACAACATTTATTCCCTGTGCATGTAAGAATCGAGCAATTTCTGCTCCAATACGCCGTCCTGCTCCTGTAATTAATGCCACCTGTGCCTTTTTATTATATTTTTTTTGCATAGTATTTTCCCTCAGAGAAAAGATTACATTATAATCCATTCCATGAAATTACCTATCCCCAGTCAAGCGGCACGTCTTCATAGTGATCAACTCACACAAATTATTCGCCAGGAAATAAAACAATCAAATGGCTTAATCAGCTTTGCCCGTTTCATGGAACTCGCTTTATATTCACCTGGATTAGGATATTATTCCGCAGGACAACTCAAATTCGGTAAACAAGGCGATTTTGTTACAGCTCCCGAAATCACTGACCTCTTTGCGCAATGCATTGCTGCACAATGCAAACAAATTCTAACAGAATTAAAAAGCGGCGATATACTCGAAATAGGGGCTGGGTCAGGAGTTTTTGCCAAAGATTTACTAATCACTTTAGAAAAATTAAATTCCTTGCCTGAACACTATTTTATTCTTGAAATCAGCGCTGAATTACGTGAACGTCAACATGATTTACTTTCACAAAGTCTTCCACATTTACTGTCACGTATTATCTGGCTCAATGAATTACCTGTTATTCCATTCAATGGCATCATTATCGCCAATGAAGTCATGGATGCCATGCCTGTGCATCGTTTTACGCTTGATACAATAGAGAATAAAACACGTATTAAAGAACAATGCGTGACTTGGCAAAAAGACCATTTCACCTGGCAACCCGCGCCTCCTACACGTGAATTAGCAGAACGCCTTACATTTATTTCAGAAGATCACTCACGACCCCCAGGCTATACATCCGAAATTAATCTTTTACTTCCCTACTGGATACAATCCGTGGCAGACTGCTTAAACAAAGGCATTATTTTATTATTTGATTATGGCTATGGTAGAGCTGACTATTATCACCCCGATCGCAATACAGGCACGCTGATGTGTTACTACCAACATCATCGACACGATGACCCTTTTCAATTCATCGGACTACAAGATATAACAGCCCATGTCGATTTCACGAGTATTATTGAAAGCGCCTCTACAGCAGATTGCACACTGGCAGGATACACCACCCAGGCTGCTTTTTTATTACATTGTGATCTACTTGAACTCGCTCAAAAAACAGAAGCAAATGATCCCCTATCCCGCTATCAACAAACACAAGCCATCAAAACACTCACGCTTCCCTCGCAAATGGGAGAAGCTATCAAAGTCATGGCACTTGCTAAAAATTATGCGCACCCCCTACGTGGTTTTGCGCTTTCAGATCGACAGCGAGATTTGTAAATAACATACCAATCAACCGCAACTACAACACAATATCCTATAAAACCGCACAACATGATATACTATAAAACAACACAACAGAATCCCCTATAATTTTTGCGAGAAAAATATGGCTTCTCCTTCTGAAAAATTAGCTGAATCACTCGAGATTTTGAAGCATATTCAAGACAGTGGCATAATCGCGATCCAGGCAAAAAATATAACGCGCACCCATCGAGAACGATTAATTAAAAACGGTTTTTTAAAAGAAGTGATCAAAGGCTGGTATATACCTTCTCGCCAAGATGAAATAGCAGGTGAAAGCACTGCATGGTATGCTTCATTTTGGCATTTTTGCGCGGCTTATCTTAATAAACGTTTTTCTGATAAATGGTGTTTATCCCCAGAACAATCTCTCTCTTTACATGCTGGAAACTGGACTGTTCCCCAGCAACTGCTTGTTCGTACGCCTAAAGGAAGTAACAAAATAACAGCGCTCCCTCATCACACATCACTCCTGGATGTACGATATGAAGTGCCTGATCGAAAAAATAGAAAAATCTTAAACGGAATACAGGTATTCTCGTTAAGCGCTGCTCTTGTGACCTCTGCCCCAAGATTTTTCAGACAAAACCCAACAGATACACGAACAGTGCTCACCCTCATAAAAGATGCTTCAGAAATACTGTATTTTCTATTAGCAGGTGGGCATAGCACCATTGCAGGCAGGCTTGCAAGTGCATTTCGAAATATCGGTCGTGATCCCATTGCAGATGAAATCATAAAAACAATGCTTGCCGCGGGTTTTGAGGTTCGTGAAAGTGATGTATTCAAAGAAATACCCAGCATCAGCCTATCAAAGCGAGAAGAATCTCCTTATGTAAACCGCATGACTATTCTATGGCAAGAAATGCGCGACACTATCATTGAAAATTTTCCAAAACCACCGCATCGACGAACCACTGCTCAA
This sequence comes from Gammaproteobacteria bacterium, assembly GCA_021323555.1. Next base: position 18,311 of record JAJONP010000061.1, read on the forward strand.
AAATATATTAAAAATGTCGAAGAAATTTATATCACTGATGCCTATCATTCATTATCCATCGAAGGTTATCGTGTCAACGCCGAACTCATTGAACGTGTCAAGAAGGGGGTGTGGAATCCTGATAATAATGAAAATGATAAAAAGCAGACGGCTGCTCTTGCTGCACGTGGATACTGGGAAGCATTTAATAGCGTCAAAAAAAGCGTGTCCAAGGCACTCACTGGAACAAACCCTGGAAAAATATTCCATGAAGATCATAGAGATTGGTATCGTGCCATGTTTACACCTTCTGTCCGTGCAGGTCTTCTTAAACCAACCGATCTCGCAGGCTATCGTCCAAGTTCTGTTTATATTCGCTGCTCAATGCATGTTCCGCCTAATCCCGATGCTGTACGTGATCTCATGCCCGCATTTTGTGAACTTTTAAGCAAAGAAACAAATGCCGCCGTGAGAATTGTGCTAGGCCATTTTTTCTTTGTTTATATCCATCCCTATATGGATGGTAATGGACGAATAGGACGTTTCTTAATGAATGTGATGCTAGCAAGCGGAGGTTATCCTTGGGTTATTGTGCCCGTGGAGAAACGTACTCAATATATGAAAGCATTGGAAGAAGCGAGTGTACGGCAAAATATCAAACCATTTAGTCAGTTTTTGGGGGATCTTGTGGGTACTAAATAATCAATTAACAATACAAAGCTATGATTTTCACGGCCACTTTCTTGCCACGTGTAAAATACGTAATATAAAAATAACTTGCATACGAACTTGGTAAATAGCAATAAAAGGCGTGCTACTAATCACTAGCTCACGAGTATCTGGCACCCGCCCAGCCCTTCCCATCCCA
>JAJONP010000222.1 GCA_021323555.1 Gammaproteobacteria bacterium
AGATATACCGATACCGGCCATAGTAGCCAACTCATCGCGATCAATACCAAGCTTAGTGCGACTTTTAAAAAGCTTCGAAGCAATAGCGCGCTCTTCCCTATCAACCCACTCACCTATTCTTATTTGATCAATATCAGACATTTTCATTCTCCTAGTTATTAATGAATCTTAACCTAATACTAATTCATAAATACAAATGGTTAACAAATCGTTAACGGGAGAAAAAATTTTATAAAAAACTGTATTTTTTAAAAAAAAGGTGTAAAAGTGATTTTAAATGGTTACACTGTACTTATAATTCACATACTATAATATTATTATGCAACAAAAAACTAAAATAGCACCTTCTATTCTCTCAGCAGATTTTTCTGCGCTAGGGCAAGCAGTTGTAGATGTTACTGATGCTGGCGCTGATTATATACATATAGATGTAATGGATGGACACTTTGTCCCTAATATAACTATCGGCCCATGCGTGATTAAAGATTTACGCAAATGCAGCAAGTTACCATTTGATGTACATTTAATGATTGAGCAACCGGATAATTATATAAAAGATTTTGCTGATAGCGGGTCTGACATTATAACTGTTCATGCTGAAGCATGCATACACTTAGACAGGACCGTGCAGCTTATCAAGTCATTTGGTAAAAAGGCCGGTGTATCACTTGTGCCATCTACACACCCTGATGTATTGGATTACATCTTACCCCAACTGGATTTGGTACTGGTCATGACAGTAAACCCAGGTTTTGGCGGGCAAAGTTTTATTGAATCGCAACTGGAAAAAATTGCTATCATCCGCAAAAAAATTGACGCTTTAGGCAAAAATATCGACCTGGAGGTTGACGGCGGCATCAACCCGGAAACAGCCAAAAAGGTTATTAAAGCTGGCGCAGATGTACTTGTAGCTGGTTCTGCAACCTTTAAAGGTGGAAAAGAATCCTATAAAAGCAACGTATTAGCTCTCCGCGGCTAACTTTCTTAATTTTTTAACCTAATATACACTATTTTGCTGCAAAATGGCAATAATAGTGTATTGATACGCGCACATTATAATTTATAACTACAGATAAAAATGCGCAGCCAGATATACCAAACATTTGAAGAAAAGTTATTTAGAGCAGTCAAGCTGGAAGACACGGAAGCAATAAAAGAAACGCTTCCACTTTATGCTAAAGAAAAGAATAGCTTAGCTAAGAATAAACCCGTCCAATACCCAACACCATTTCATTACGCGCTTGAATGCGATAAATCACCAAGAAATATTTTTAATATAATAAAAGTTATTCTTTCCGACTACCCTAAGCTAAGCCAGGATTGGTTAGCTGAAACAAATGACAGAGACGAAACCCCGCTTGATATTATACTATCAGACACATTCCGGAACCGTAACACGTCAAATCAAAACAAGTTTATGCAAAACTGGCTTGATGTTTATAATTTATTAAAACTACACGGAGCTGGTGCTTATACCCACAAAAGACAAATCAAGGAATGGGAAAATTATAAGACAAGCACAAACATTGCAGAACAACAAACAAAACCAATAAAAGGCAGGCATCGTATAACACGCACAGTATTTTCAGGCGATGAAAAAATGCAGGGGTTTCGCGCTAAATATATGGAAATCAAAATGGCACGTGCTGAAATATCAAGAAACACACTAGACGAAGCCAACAATGCAGAAAGCGAATGCTCTGAACCTGAAGTTAGCAAACCATCTAATAAAGAATCCGTAACATCATCTAGCCTAAGCACTTCTCGGGAAGGGAAGGAAATTTTCTCAATAAACACTGATAGCTCATCTTTTTCTACAAGCGCTTCTAAAAGCCAACCAAAAGAGCATAAAGCTACCATTATCATGCTGCCTTCCATCTGCGAAGAGCGCTCTGTAAGCACAGCCTCAACAATAACTCAATCCCAGGACATAGTACGCCAGGAAATAACAAACAAACCTGAAGAAGGTAATTTAGCGCATGTATCCAATATTAATAGAAAAAGAGATAAATGCGCACCAGGCTGTGTAATTATGTAAATTACACCTAAAGCAAAAAATACCTATTCAATGCGGAAATATTTGCCATTAACTTTATGCTTCTTTATCAATATATAAATATATCCGCAGTTTTTCCTTCCATTTACCACAAAACTCAAATTGGCACGCCTATTGCATTAAACACTATGTAAGTAAAATTTTTATAGTTTAATGATGATTTTAAGCTTAGCAAATATAATAGATACGCAACAGGTTGATAAGCCAGCTATTAATAATAAGCAGGCCGACAACTCAAAGCGCATCTCACTTGCTGAGCCTAAAAAATTCAAGGATCATTTAGAAATTTCAGGCAAAGCCAAGAATGTGTCAGATGACGTTGCAGCGGAGAACCCAGTGGTTGGGGTTACTCCTGCAGCAGTTAATAATACTCCTAAAGCTAATAATACAGAAAATTTCTTGCAGACAGTAGTCAGTACTGTAGTACAAGCGATAACTAGTGAGCCAACAACTGGCAAAACTGCAGGCGAGATTCTATTGCAGCAGCAAGAGGTATTAAATAATGCGTTTGATGCATTAAAAGGAATAAAAGACGCAGGCACTGTTATACAACCTCAATTAATTAGCAATCAGGAATCCACTACCGATATAGCTAACATTAATACAGAAGATACAGAGAATGCAGGAAAAAATCTGAGCGCTGATAGCTTAACAGCACTTACTAGTGATGAAAATATAATAAAACTCGCAGAACAAATTATAAGCGGCGTGCAAAATGTTGAAACAAAGGCTACCGAAAATGCTAATGACAAAGAAAAAATCAGCTTAAGCGGTATTGCCTCTACTATATTAGATATAGCTACCACTTCAGCTGCAACCCCAGTTGTTGTACAAACTG
>JAJONP010000223.1 GCA_021323555.1 Gammaproteobacteria bacterium
TAATCCACTCTAATGGCTAAATTCGATAAAAAAATAAACAAGCCGATTGACAAAATGCGATAGTTTAAGCGACAATGAATTTCTTTAATTTATTTAAAAAAACCTCTAGCGACCAGATCCTACTATGAAAATAAACTCTATTTTCACGTTTACGCTTTCTTGCCTAGTACTCCTATGCCTGGCAGGTTGGAGCCCTTTTTCATTTTTTGCTCCTACGCCCCCTACTGCGCCAATTGGTACTCAAGCATGGATCAACCAAGAAATAAGCAAAATCAATTCACAGGCAGATAATCTTAATCAATCCGTTTTAAAAATGAGTTTAGCCGCTTATTTACAAGCACGTCACCATGGGCTAAGCCATAAACAATTATTAACAATAGTCGATTATACAAAACCATCGACCGAACGCAGGCTATGGGTCGTTGATCTCAAACGCGCACGCGTACTATTTAATACATGGGTGACGCATGGCAAAAATAGCGGTACTATTAACGCGACCTCGTTTTCAAATGAGCCTGGCAGTTTAAAATCAAGCTTAGGTGTATTTTTAACAACAGGCACGCCTTATGTCGGTGGCAATGGTTACTCACTCAGATTATTAGGATTAGAACGAGGTATCAATGACAAAGCTTATCAACGTGACATCGTTGTTCATGGCGCTTGGTATGCAAACCATAACGTTGTTAAAAAGTTTGGTTTTTTAGGACGTAGTTGGGGCTGCCTTGCTGTCGATGAAGAAACTGTACATCCACTCATTAATACTATTAAAGATAATACACTTGTTTTTGTTTATTATCCCGATAGAAACTGGTTGAATCACTCAAATTTCTTAGTAAGCTAAAGGTTAACGTACATGATCAAATCTATTTTTTCATTATTACTCTTTTTATTTGTCTTAAATTTCCAACCTGCCTTTGCACGTGAATTTATGATTCCGTCCGAAGGAAATGCATTGATTGGCAATAGGTCACCTCTTTATATATCTGCAACTGAAGGCACGACACCCACTTTATTAGCACAGGAATATAATCTTGGATTAAACGCCATTATCGCCGCAAATCCTGGCGCGACAGATTATAACATGAGTGGTAATACTGTCAGAATTCCAAGAGCTTTTCTTTTACCTCCTTTGCCCCGCCAAGGCATTGTGATTAATCTACCCGAAATGCGTATGTATTATTATCCTGAAAATAGCGCTGACGTGATGACCTTCCCCATTGGCATTGGAAAAGTAGGCAAAACCATTCCTATCGAAAATACACGCATCGCACGAAAAGTGGTTAATCCCGTTTGGACACCCACCCCTGATATACGCCAATATAATCGCGAACAAGGCATTGAACTCCCTCATCAAATGCCAGCAGGCCCTGATAATCCATTGGGGTCTTATGCCATTTATTTGCGCATCCCCACTTATTTAATTCATAGCACTATCTTCCCAGAAAGCATTGGCAGACGTGCAAGCTTTGGTTGCATACGTATGAATGAAAGTGACATCAAAGAATTTTTCCCATTAGTGCGACCGGGCACGGCTGTCAGTATTATTAATATGCCAAATAAACTTGGCTGGAATGGCAAACAACTTTATCTTGAAGCACATCCTCTGCTTGAAGAGCATAGCCAACCCTACCAAGCTACTTTAGATAATCTTGTTAATACCATAGAAAAAATGTTACCCTCCACAAGCGTCACATTAGTGAATTGGCAATTGGTTTCTCATATCTTGCGCAAACCTGATGGCATACCCCATGAAATTGGAGTGAGAATAAGTTAATGAAAAAATTTTTACGTTTTAGTTGTGCCTTATTTTTTTTATATAGTTTTAATTTTCCTATTGTTTTTGCAGCAGAAAAACCTCAATTAATATTTTCGATTGACCTCATTCGTCATGGCGATAGAACACCTGTACAGGACATTCCAAACTCACCTTATTCATGGGAAAAAGGATTGGGTGAACTTACACCGCTTGGTAAAAAACAAGAATTTAATCTAGGTCGAGAATTACGCGAGCAATATATTCAACGCTATCATTTATTGCCATCGCATTATCGTCCTGAAACACTTTACGCACGTTCAACAAAAATGAACCGTACTATACAAAGCGCTGAATCGCTTTTAATGGGGTTATATCCATTAGACTCACGGACTACCTCTCCTATACCTATTCATACCGTAGAGCTCGAAAAAGATCATTTACTCGAAGTACACTTCAGTAAAAATATTATTTCTAAAATAAGGCTTTATTTTTATGCTCGAAAATTATGGAAAGAAAAAATAGGTGCTATTCAAGATAAAATTGAACACTGGAGAAAGGCAACAGGGTTACCTCTGACTGACTTTCAACAATTCTGCCGCCTAGGCGATAATTTATATATTAGAAAGCTACACCATATTCCATTGCCCCACGGGATAACAGATCAAGATGCCAATACCATTATTTCACTCGGTCAATGGATAGCAGCCACTGCCTATAAACGGAAAGAAATTTCATATCCCACAGGCCATAAATTTTTAACTACGGTTGTTGCTGATATAAACCAAGCAATCCAAGGAAAAAATTCTTTAAAATATATTTTATTCTCAGGGCATGACAGTTCCATCATGAGCGTGATGAATACGCTAGGCAGGCCGCTTGAGAAACCACCGGCATACGCATCTCATTTAAACTTTGCCTTGTTTAAAAGTGATGACAATTATTATGTAAAAGTCAGTATGAATAACAAACCCGTCATTGTACCTGGCTGCGATAAAGATATGTGTTTATTCTCCACGTTTTCGAGGGCAGTGAGGTAGTAATGTAGCAACTGTCTTGAGAATTAAATTTTAAAGGCAGTTGTTTCTCTCCATAGTTCGCCCTTTTTAATCATGGCATTCATAATAATTAATAA
>JAJONP010000062.1 GCA_021323555.1 Gammaproteobacteria bacterium
GATATATACTTATGACCATTGAAACGGAGGGTGAAAGTGTTTACTATGTCCCCGAACACTGTCACCCATGTCCCAGTCTATACACTAATCCACCCTACACTACTTTCTACATCGCTTCTACTTGAAGTTTTTAATTTTTAGGAGCCTTTTGTAAGCGTTTGATTTTACTATGGCCAGAGGTGGAATCGAACCACCGACACGAGGATTTTCAGTCCTCTGCTCTACCGACTGAGCTATCTAGCCTAATTAAAAGAGCGTCTCATGAAAGGCGTTATTAAATCGATTGTACGTCTCTGAGTCAAGCGTTTATTCTGGCCCGAAGGTAGTTTTCGCATTGAACCTAAACCTAGGCCAGGGGCTGAATATAAAAGACAGATCATAGATGCATCAATGGATCATGTCGTGAATCTCATAGCGTAAAATTGGGATGGTCATGGCTTTTTTTAAGTACGCGGTATATTTGCTTCCGATGTGAATTGGGTTTTTTTCGTTAGGATCAATATTCAGATTGTAATAAGCGCATGATTTTTTGCTCATGCAAATAAATCTATCGGAGCCTCTCGCTAATGTCAGACCCATTATAGGCCATTTTCTCCATTCATTTGTGCTCACACAAATGGATAAACGGTTGCCAGGAATTTTTTTAAGTAAACTATAGCCGGAGTATTTATACTGATTCGGTAGTCGTAACCCTAGAATGTCCGCCAGGGTCGGAGCAATGTCTAAATTACTTATTAAGCGTTTAGTATTAAAGCGAAGAGTTTTTTTTATTTTCGCTGAAAAGTTGGCAGGAACATGCATGAGAAATGGAATACGCAATATTTCTTCATATTGTCCTCCATCACCTCTTGGGATATCTCTAGTCTTAAAAATATCTTCGCCATGATCAGCGTTAATAATAATCAAACTTTGCTGATAGCGAGAAGATTTAACAAGCGCATCAAAAATCAACCGATGAGCTTCTTCAAGAATATAAGTTGCTTTTGCATGTCTGCTTGTTATTGTCGCCGGTATTTGTAGGATGCTTTTTTCTTGATACGGATAGTGTAATGCATTCGTAAAAACAACTAAGAAAATTTTCTTGTCGGGTGTCGAATGAAGTATATATTGAGCTGCTTGCCTGGCCATGATGATATCATCTATGCCAAAATCATTCATAAGAGGTAAGTGCCAGGTTTCAGCAGAGAACAAATGATCTATTTGGGCAAATCTGAAAAAATTATCAAAATGGGCCCAATGGATTATTTGAGAAGTGAAATAAACTGTTTCATAGCCGCGTGCCTTTGCTAAATCCCAGAGAAAGGGTAAGCTATGGATTTTTTTATAGCCTTCATAGGATCCACTTCCTGTCATGATAGAGGGTAGACTGATATCAGTGAGAGGACCATTGGTAACGGCATACTTGAATTGCAGCCAATTGTTAGAGTCTGTGCTAGCAATGTTTTGTATCCTGGTCGCTAATGAAAGGGCGTTGTTCTGGGCAGATTTGAAAAAACCGCCAGTTGATTCATTAATAATAAGCAATATAGTGTTTGGAAAAACGATACGCGGGCTGGTAGAGAGAATGGGTTGAACGTGTTTGCGAGCGCTTAACTTGCTAAAAATAATACGATCCCTACCGGATTCCATGAAATTAAAGAGCATGGTATAGATGAGAATAAAAAAAACAGATGACTTCGATGCTCTTTTGTCTGAGTCTTTTAAGGAAGAGAAGTAGATTATAAAAGGAATAATAAAAAGCGCAGGAACAATAAATATATCGAGAGAGGTATATTCTTGGAATAAGTTTGGAAGATGTTTTAGCTTTATATTAAAGTTAAATAAATCGCTGGCTATAGTCTTTACGGGTAAATTGAAATACTTCAATGCAGATAAGTTGGCGGCAGTAAACACCACATAACATAGGCCAAATAAAATCAGCACTAAAGGTTTAAATTTGCAAGGCTGTATTAATTCATAGAGTAAAATTGATACGCAGAGCAAGTGAACGGTAGTAAAAGAAAAAATGTACTGGCTAAAAATTTCCTTAGTGTAATTAAAATAAATAATATTAATAAAGATATTAATTAAAAACAGGTAAAAAGCAAATCTGTAGGATGGTATGGATTTCATTTTTTTCCAGAGTAGCATTCCATTGGTAAGCAAGAAAAATAAAGTAATTTTATTCATTTAAAATGTCCTTATTTTTTAAACAGTGCCACAGAGGATGGGTGAACTGTTCGAGTGATCAGAGAACGGCATCCCATGAAAATTGTTATTGTTATTAAACCGATTGCGAGCTTGTGAATCAAGTAATTATCCTGAAGGCGGCGTGTAACCCGCAGGTTTAGCACTGCCTGAATCAAAAAGAAAAAGTTCCATTTCGCGAGCAAGAAACTCACGTGCTTTAGGCTCTAACATGCTTAAACGATATTCATTAATGAGCATGGTTTGATGAGCTAGCCAGAGTTGCCAGGCTTCTTGAGAGATTTCATCGTATATCTTTTTACCCAGGTCGCCAGGATAGGGTTGATAAGCTAAACCTTCCGCTTTTTTCTTTAATTTCGTGCAATCAATCAGACGCGTCATTTTGTATCTTCTCTAAATTATTTAATAAGGATTTGACGGGCGCAGGCAAACCAACCGTTTGCGAATTTTTTAAATCGTACCAAATTTGCTGCTCATTTTCCATCAATATACTGTTTTTTGCAGTGACTGTTATCAACGCGGGTACAATATCTAAATGAAAATGGCTGAAAGTATGCCTGAATGGTGTACCTATTTGAAGTTTTTCTATTTCTAATTGAAAACGTTGCTGGCAAATTTTTTTAATTTCTTTAAAAGAAGGTGTGCCATTGATTTCAGGCAAACTCCATAAGCTAGCCCAAACACCTAAGGGCGGTCGTTTTTCAAGTAAGATGGAATGCGTGTTTTTTTGCAAAATAAGTAAAGTGACTTCGCGAACAGGAAGTGTTTTACGGGGTTTGGAATAAGGTAATGTTTTCTCGATGCCTTGTGAATGTGCAATACAGGACGTTTGAAAAGGGCATCCTGTGCAACGTGGTTTTCCACGTATGCAAAGCGTTGCGCCTAAATCCATAATGGCTTGTGTGTAGTCAGCAATGCGTTGAATGGGTTTGTATGTTTCAGCAATAGACCATAATTGCTCTGTGATCCGTGGAGTACCAGGCCATTCTGTAATGCCATGTAATCGCGTTAATACGCGTTTGACGTTTCCGTCTAAAATAGCGGCGGGTTTATTGAATGCAATCGACAAAATTGCGCCAGCCGTTGAACGGCCAATGCCTGGTAATTTTTCCAATGTATCAAGTTGATCTGGAAATTGGCCTTCATATTCTTGAATAATCATTTTTGCAGCTTTTTGTAGATTGCGAGCGCGATTGTAATAGCCAAGGCCTGTCCATAGATGTAAAACACTGTCTTCATTTGCATTTGCAAGTTTTTCGACAGTCGGAAAATATGTCATAAAACGGTCGAAATAAGGAATAACTGTATTGACTTGTGTTTGTTGCAACATAATTTCTGAAACCCAGACGCGATAAGGTGTTTTATCTTGTTGCCAAGGTAAATCTTTTCGGCCAAATTGATCAAACCAACTTAAGAGTTGCTGCTGAAATAAATGTGGAGTGAGCGTTACCACAGGTGCCGCGGCTCATGATAATGATGAATAAATTCATAAATCAAATTAGCTGCTAATTTTGCCGTATGATGGTCAAAATCATAACGCGGTGACATTTCAGCAATATCATAGCAAATGACTTTACCTGACGCGGCTATTTTTCTAATGAGAGGAATGATATGCCAGGGCGATAAGCCTAAAACTTGTGTAGCATTGACGCCTGGGGCATACGCAGAACTAAATACATCCAAACATAAACTGACATAAATTATTTCATTTTGATCAATAACACGATCAATAAAATCGACTACTTTTTCTTGTTGGCCTTGGTGTAATTCATCTGCCCAGATAATTTTTGTATCATATGATTTAGCGATTTCATGCAATTGTCGAATGTTAGCTGCATGTTGTATCCCTATGCAATTATAATCAAGACGCCGTTTTGTAGCACGATGCGCTTCTGCAATTTGTAAAAAAGAGGAACTTGATGTGCCATGCTGATGAGAAAGTAAGGGTTGCATATTAAAACGAGAGCCGAAATGAATAATACCGAGATGCTTGTCTGGATAAACTTGAGCAATCCCTTGATAATGTCCCCAGGCAAGTTCATGTCCGCCACCTATGACGATGGGATTAATACGTTGCTGCAACACTATAGAAACTACCTCCCCAAGTGCATGTTGCGATGCTTCTAAATTATCATCAGAGCAAATAATATTACCCACATCAAAATAGGTAGCAGTTTGTTTTTGCAAAGGCAACCTTGCTAAAGCATGCCGAATGGCAGTAGGTCCTTCTGCAGCACCGATACGCCCATGATTGCGTTGAATACCTTCATCACAACGAAAACCTATTAAACCAAAAGCAACTTCAGATGTTTCAGTGGGAAGACATTCGAGTAAATTTAATATATGCATTGCTTGAAAAAAATAAGAAGCCGGTGGGGTGTCAGCGCGACCTTTCCATTGAGTAGGGTCTGGAGCAAGATAGTGAGCTTTCCATATCATGGCGGTTTTACTCAAAAAATGAATGAAGAGTGCCATTGTAAAGGGGATTTAAGCTAAATAACAAGATTGTTTATTAGACTAAAAATTATGTAGAATACGACTATTTAAAAATAATATAACTCTTAACTCTCCAGAAGACACAAAATATGCAAAATCATCATGCTTGTCCTTGCGGCACAAATAAAGCTTATCTCGATTGCTGTGGTATTTTTATTTCTAATCAAAAAAAACCATCCACGCCGGAAGAACTCATGCGCTCTCGGTATACGGCCTATACCGAAAGGAATATAGATTATATTGCACAGACGATGAAATCACCCGCAGCAGATAATTTTGATACAGAAGCAACGCGTGCTTGGGCGAAAAAAATAAATTGGACTGGATTAAAAATTATAAGAACAACGCATGACGCGAGAAAAGGAACCGTTGAGTTTTGTGCTTATTATTCTATGGATAATAAAAAAAATGTATTGCATGAGATAAGTCAATTTAGTTTTGAAAATGAAAAATGGTATTATGTGGATGGAACGCATCCCTAAGATAGAAGAAAAACCCATGCAAACAACGCAAACGATATGGCAAAATGGAAAATTAATTCCTTGGGAACAAGCCAAAATCCATGTGTTATCCCATACGTTGCATTATGGCGGTGGTGCTTTTGAAGGTATCCGATTTTATAAAACAGAAAAAGGCCCTGCTATTTTTCGTTTATCAGAACATGTTGAAAGATTTTTATATTCGGCAAACGTATTAAATATTTGTTTACCTTATTCTAGAGAGGAAATTATCACAGCGATTAAAGAAGTGGTGTATGCGAGTCAACTTGACTCAGGTTATATCAGACCACTTGCTTTTTATGGTTATGGTAAATTGGGCGTTAATCCTATGGGTAATCCTATAGAATTTATTATTGCTTGCTGGCCATGGAGTACATATTTTCCTGGCGATTGTGTCGATGTTAAGATAAGTCATTATATTCGTATTCATCCTGGTTCCACGGATGTGAACGCTAAATTATGCGGGCATTATGTCAATGGCATTTTAGCATCTTTAGAATTACAAGGTACGCATTACCATGAAGCATTATTGTTAGATAGCAAAGGTTATATTTCTGAAGGTGTCGCCGAAAATTTTTTTATGGTTAAAAATAATGTATTATACACACCAAAATTAGGTACTATCCTGCCAGGAATAACACGTCATACTGTTATCAAACTTGCACATCAATTAAAATTGACTGTGATAGAAACAGATATATTACCCGAAGAAGTATATGAAGCAGATGAGGCATTTTTTACAGGAACTGCTGCAGAAGTGACTGCGATACGATCTATTAATGACAATTTTTTCCCTGAAAACAATAGAACCTCTGTGACGGCGATGATTAAAAAAGCTTACCTCGATACAGTTGAAGGCAGAAACCCTGATTTTATGGGGTATCTGACTTATTGATACCGACAACGCAACCGCATAATTATGAGCAGAACCTCTTAATAAGCGTCTTGATCTATTCTTAAGTAATCTCTTTTCGAAAATTTATTTTTCAAGCTCCCTCTGCTTGTTAATTGGTAGATTTTTTTCTCCTATCACTCTTTCCAACCAACCACCGCCTTTTAATCTCGGCAAGAAATCTTGGAACAAAATCCTATAAGCCTCATCAGATTGATACTTTTTTATTTGTTCCAGTGACAATAATGGTCTAATATCGTTGTTGAAAACAGGGTTATTTTGCTTTAAAGACAAATTCTTTTCAAATTCAGCGCGAGATACATAGACTTTTTCATTATCCATGTAATGATAAAAGATATTGATGGTTTGCTGAATATTCAAACGAGAAATATGATGCAAAACGTACCAGAAATCATATAAATCCCTTCCTTTCTTGCGTTGATAGAGGGCACGTAATTTCGTTGCTAATAATTCTTCTATTGAGTAGGTTAAAACAGATGCTTTGCCTTGGAACCATCGGTTATTCACTGAGAAAATCTTTTTTAAGTATGGTTCTGCGTTCAAGTGCTCACGAGTGTTAATTTCTATTTTGACCTTACGACTCATAACAGGTTCAATTTCTGTTTGAAATCGGTAAGTTAACGTAAAACGGCCTTGACTCTGTTTCCAACTTGGAGAACCTAGCCATGAATCAAGACATTCCCGAATCGCATTAATTGTCCTGCCAATAGGGATAGCTTTAGTCTGTACAAAGTCCAAATCTTCACTAAACCGACCCGCTTTATCAAAAAATAATTTATGTAAAGCCGTGCCACCACGAAATACTAAATCTTCACTGATTAGAGGATGTTGATATAGCTCACATATCGCACGAGAGAGTACAAGGTCATGCTCGACTTGATCAAAGCCCACCCAAGGAGCAACGTTTCGCCAAGAAATAATTTCAGCTTGCGGTATCATAGTTCATCTGGCTCTACTTGCTCATTGACCTTAATATGCCATTTTTGATTATATTCAATAACGGGTTGGTTGCTAGATGTGATTAACAAGCAATGCGATTGCTTACGTTTTTTCAATTCATTCTCCAACGATAAAAGATTAATTGGCAATTGAAGCACTTCAAGCAAATAGCCCAAGCGTTGTGCTGACGTTATCTCTACATTACCGTCTCGTAGTAATCCAGACAATTTTTTAACATCGAGCTGCTCTGCTAATTCACACAAAACAGTAGCAACGTGGTTGACTTGGCCGCTAGCATCCATATATTTAACTAAATCAAATGCTGTTATTTCGGGCGTAGACACCTGCATTGTTCCAGAAAAAGTTTTCCTCAATTGGTAAAAATGAGGTTGAATGTTATTTTTATAGTGAAATTCAATAACCACCTGCCCCACGGTAATGTTTCGAATTGGCTTATGAGTAACTACTTGAAAAGTCATCGCCTGCTGGTGGGCTGCACCGTGTAGAGCGGCCGCGGTCAACAGCCCCACATAATAAGGCCGCTTTAAATGTTTCATGAGTGCATCAATGAACCAGGCAGCGGGTAAAGCGCCAATACCTCGGTGTTCAGGCGGAACAATAATAAAAAAATCACTTCTAACTCGTTTTAAACTGCCTTTCAGGGATAAACGATGCGCGGCAAGCTTAAAAGCTTGACCGCTCATTTGTAAGGTATCCATAGCTTCTTTTCGAGATAGCCAATATCGGCCATCCATTCTAAGCTGCTCTAAATAAGAAGATAGGGTTGTTTTTTTCATTTTCAAATAGTATCATAAAAAGCGCCTTTTTGAAAACGTAATAGCAATTAATTTTCTGACTCAAAATTATGTGGTTAGCGGTGTCTGACAGTTGCTTAATGTATAATCGTCTTGCACTCTATCTACAGTCCAGCTTTATCAACCCTCATCCGGCAAATTTCATAAGCCTTTGATTTTAATTGCGTCCCAGGGCGGATTCGAACCGCCGACCTGCCCCTTAGGAGGGGGCTGCGCTATCCATCTGTGCCACCGGGACGTGGAGTAAAAGATACTGTAAACATGAATGAATTACAAAAACATTCGAAGGATTAAGAATGGGTGAAGAGAAGGAGCCTAATTTTTAAGCGCCTCACAATAGGCATTCCAGCCTGCCTGGCGATATTTTTTTGTCTCAGCTAATCGGTCTTGCGCTTGCAAAATACCACGACCCACGATAATAATGTCGCTTCCATTTTCGATCAATGCTTTTTGGGGTGTAATATAGTGCTGTCCTAAAGAATCTTTTCCTTCAGTTAATTGCACGCCAGGTGTCATATAAATCCAATGCGGATTGGAAGCTAATTTCTTCTGCGCGATAAAACCCAATACAAATTCAGGGAATTGTTCCGCCATGTGGACTGTCTTTTGCGTGTATTCAAAGCTAAATAAATTGTCCGATGAACTCATTTCTGCAAGTAGTAATAATCCACGTTGCTTAGGTAACCCAATAGTCGCGAGCCCTGACACAATACCAGCCCCAGGTAAGCTGTGCGCGTTAATGATATCTGCCCAATCTGAAATGTGATAAATACCTTTTTCATATTGCTGTTTCACTGTATTGCCAATGTCAGCAAATTTTCGATCTTCAAAAATAAAAAACTGGTGTCGATGTGCTAATGTCACTAATTCTTGTGTAAATTCTAAAGTAAAATCCGTCAATATATCGACATGTGTTTTGAGTACACAAATTTCAGGGCCAAGTTGATCAGCTAATGCAAGCACTTCGGTACATGTATTCACATCTGCAGATAAAGCTAAATTCGTTTTTTTATTGTGTAATAATAAAAACAATTGCTGCGCTAAATGATTCGTACAAAGCCCTGCACGATCACTATACGAAAGTCGTTTATGGGGTTTCATGGATGAGAGTATTCACAATAAGACGTTCAGATTCAGGTAATATATTCATTTGCAATAATACATTCAAGATTTCTTTCAATGTAAAGACAGCGTGTACAGTGTAATGACGTTGACGTAAGTTTTTTTCTCCACCTTGTTCTCGATTAATCAGCACACAGACATGATTCACTTGTAATCCTGCCATTTCAATATCTTTTGCTGTTTCAATAATGCTGCTGCCTGTTGTAATAATATCTTCAATAATCAAGCATTGCTGGCCAGCCTGGAAAGCGCCTTCAATGAGTTGTTTTGTGCCATAATTTTTAGCTTCTTTACGTCGCATCACCATGGGAATAGAGTGTTTAAGCGAAATACAGGTAGCAATAGGTAATGCGGTATAAGGTACGCCACAAATTAAATCAAAAGAAAAGCTGCTGACTTGCTGCCAAAGCGTTTCGGCAACGGTTTGTAGTAGATGGGGATAAGAAATAATTTGACGGAGATCAAGGTAGATAGTGGATTTTTGTCCGCTTTTTAAAACAAAATCACCAAATTTAATAGAACCGATTTGGTAAAGTGACTGTATCAGTGCCTTATGATCCATAATAATATTTCTTTTATTAATCGAGCAATTCCAACATAATATACAACCAAAAGCAACTGAACTATAGGTTAGCACAATGATTAACTCGCTTTACCAACAAGATATTTTATCCATTAAAGATTTGTCTATTGAGCAAATCCAGCTCATCTTAAAAACCGCTAAGCAATTAAAACAAGATCGCGGTTCAACTCATATCCGAGGAAAATTAATCGCGAGTTGTTTTTTTGAAGCATCCACCCGAACACGCCTATCCTTTGAAGCCGCCGCTTTACGTTTGGATGGAAAAACACTCGGTTTTGCAAGTGGTGAAAAGCTTTCTACTGAGAAGGGCGAAACTTTAAGTGATACTATGCGCGTTATTTCTGATTATGCGGATTTAATTATTATAAGACATCCTGGGGAAGGCGCTGCGCGTCTTGCAGCAGAAATTTCTGCAAAACCTGTCATCAATGCAGGCGATGGTGCCAATCAGCATCCAACGCAAGCACTCGTTGATTTATTTACTATTCAAGAATGCCAAAAAAGTCTTGATGGCTTAAGCATTGCTTTAGTGGGTGATTTAAAATACGGGCGCACCATTCACTCTTTTGCGCAGGCATGTATGCTATTTGATGTACGTCTTTATTTAGTGTCACCCGAAGGATTGGCATTACCAGAACCTATTTGTGATGGATTAAAAAAACAGGGGGTGCGGTTTTCATTCCATCGCTCGATGGAAGAAGTCCTTCCGAAGGTCGATATATTATATTTAACGCGTTTCCAGCAAGAACGTTTTTCTGAAACAGATTATCAATCCATCAAACATCATTATATTTTAACGCCTGCATTATTGAATAACACAAAAATAAAACCCAATTTAAAAGTGCTGCACCCTTTACCACGTATTAACGAAATTGATACAGCCATTGATAAAACGCCTTATTCACATTATTTTATTCAAGCGGCCAACGGAGTTTATGTGCGACAAGCGTTATTAGCATTATTACTAAATGAGACATTACCATGAGTAAAACACTTCCAGTTTCTGCGATAAAAAACGGAACGGTGATAGATCACATCCGACCCGGGCAAGCGCCTCGTATTATGCATTTGCTCAAAGTATTAGAAAGCAAAAATAAAGTCACCATGGGGCTTAAT
>JAJONP010000063.1 GCA_021323555.1 Gammaproteobacteria bacterium
ATTATTTATCCACACGCGGTGCAATACTTTTACCAATGGATTGGGGCATAATGTATAACGTAGGTTTAACCGGCGGTATTGCCAGTGGTAAATCCACTGTCGCCAAACTATTTGCAACACACGGGGTAAGCATCATCGATGCCGATGTCATTGCTCGAGAGGTAACCTTACCCGGAGAAATCGCTTATCAAGCCATCATAGAGTATTTTGGCAATAGCATTGTAGATACTGAGCAGAACCTCGATCGAGGAAAACTGCGGCAGATTGTTTTTAACGACCCTGCAAAACGCATCTGGCTAGAAAAATTATTGCATCCTTTAATACGAGATAAAATGGTTGCTTACAGCCTTAAAGCAACCTCCCCTTATTGCATTCAAGTAATCCCTTTGTTAATTGAGACTCTCCCCTATCCCCACATAAACAGAATTTTAGTGGTAGACGTGAGTGTAGAGACCCAGATAAAGCGTTTGCGGGAACGAGATCATTTAGATCCCAGCCTAATAAAAAAAATATTGCAGGCACAGCTCAATCGGGAAGAACGCTTAGCCCATGCGGATGATATTTTAATGAATGAGGATAATGTAGAAACATTGGCAGAGGCGGTAGAAAAATTACATGAGAAATATTTACAGTTGGCGGGTTTTTTAAAAAAGTAAGTTGGTAAAATATAAAATTGCACGACAAGTTAGTATTCACAGGGTTCGTCATTGCGAACAAGCGAGTAACCGGGTTACAATAAAATCTATATACTATGGGGCTTGCGGAATGACGAGATCGCACGGAGTAATACGAGCACAGTGTGGCAAAAAATGCGAGCGCGAAGCGCGGCGAGTATTTTTGACGCACGCAGCGTGCCCGAAGGGCAAAGCGCGAACGAAGTGAGGGCTGAGTCCATCCAGGAAGATATTGGATAATGAAAAGCAATATCTGTTACAGCAGAGTTAATAAAGAACGCGGAAACTTATAGAGCAATGATTTTTACCTCTAGGTGGCTTCGCCAGCTCGCAATGACGAAGATCAATGCAAGGGAATATATTCAGAGTGCTCGCAATGATAAGCTCTCAGTTATACTATTTTAAGGGATGTAAAGACATGAACGAAAAATACTACCAGCCCTCGGGCCACAATTCAAGCTTTGACTTTAAGGGTAATGATTTTGGCGATTATATCGATCACACTCGCAAAAAGATTCGCTTAGCGCGTTTAGATCTACACAGCGATTATTGTGAAGAAATCATGGATGCCAACGCTCCTTTTATGTGGTTGCCCCAAGAAAATAGTGCAAACAAAAAACGGGCCATTCTATTAATACATGGCCTATACAATTCTCCTTTTAGTTTAAAAGATTTAGGACATATATTTTATCAGCAGGGTTTTTCAGTCTACAGTATATTGCTACCGGGGCACGGTACGGTGCCTGGAGATTTGCTGCATATACACCGTCAATCATGGCAACAAGCCATGGACTTTGCGGTGAATACTGTAAAAGACACCGTTGATGAATTGTATTTATGTGGTATGTCTACTGGTGGCCTATTATGTTTAGATTATTCCTTAAGGCACCCCCATATGAACATTACCGGCATCATTACACTGGCGCCTGCGCTTAAAATTAAAAATATTGCCGCACCCCTGGCGCCACTGATAGCTAAGCTCTCTCCCTGGTTAGAGAAAAATAAGGAAAACAATTATAGCAAATATCGCTCCTTTGCGGCGCAACCCGTTGTCGAAGTTTATCATTTGGGTAAAGCGGTTTTACAAAGAATGCAGCAAAAGAAATCTTTAGACATAAAACTTTTTATGGCCTTCTCCCACAGCGATCAGGTTATTTCATCTAAAGCCTGCGAGCAATTCTTTATGCGCTATGCGCTCACCGACAGCCGTTGCGTTATACATCACAATGGCTTAAAAACTCAGACCGATCCCCGTATCCATTATCTCAATGACCTATTTCCTGATAATTCTCCTCCTGTATTAAGGCACAATGGCCTACCCATTTCACCTGAAAATAAATACTATGGCTTAAACAGTGATTACAACGATCCTAAGAAAAATGAATTATGGTATAACCCACAATTTCACGAGTTGACAAAGTCGATAGTAGAATTTTTAGGATAACACCTAAACCATACAGAGCTGTCATTAAAAGGCACAAAGATTGACTTAATTATGAACATAGGGTAGAATCCACCTAAAATTTTTATAATATTAGGAAGGTAAATCAGCATGGCAATGGTTCAAGAGCAATTGAAGCTTAAAATTGAACAACAAGGTAAAGTGATCTTCCTCTCACACGATGAACTCTTACTAGTGGCGCGAATATTGGCGAAAGATTTGGGCTACGAAGATAATCTAAATGCTATAAACGGGCACTGTTATGGCTCTTGCGGCCTGGCTATGGATCACATCTTAACGGGCCAAATCTTCGAGTTCAATGAACAATCGCGCTGGGTCAAAGAGCTCATAGATAACAGACATATCCTTCAAGATATCCGTTCGATTTCAGAAGAAGAAAAAATAAAACTGCTAGAAATATTTCGGTCAGTTATGCTCAATCACAATCCTCGCGCATTTGAAAAATCTCATAAATTAGGCCGAATGCCTTATATACAAGAATTAGCAGAAACAATGCCCTTCGTTCAATCCAAAGCATTAAGCGATCTGGGCAGTGTATATAAGGTAACGGCCTTCACTGGCCTTTATAATCTTGATACTGACATTGACCTATTTAACTATTTAACATCCTTGAAAAAATCCGTTGCAAAAGTTGATGTTTCCTTTTCATTACTGCTCCAAAATGGCAGCCATGTTATTCTAATGGGTTATAACGCATTCAATACCTCTGTTCAAATGAAATCGTGGTTCTTTTACGATATAAACCAAGGAAATTACTTATATAGCATGGATATGAACGAGATCGAAACATTTATCTTATTTCTGCAAACGGGCCTTTTCCTAAGTTCAACTAAAGAGAATTATGCTATAAACACGCATTTTTATTGTTTAGAACACAATAAAGGCAGCGCAACCGAGTTAAGCAAAAATTTTCTATTAAATTTAAAAGATGCCGGGCTAAACGAGGTTACTTTAGAAAAAGCAAATCAAGAATTTGCATCTAATCATAGCGGGCTTCATGCCGCCGCCAACATAGGAGACACAGATACTTTACGCTCTATTATAAGCCTAAGCACTGCCCACATAAATTTACGCAATGATGGGGGATGGTCTCCTCTAATGCTTGCCACTGCCAACGGAAAAGTACAGGTTGTAGAATTACTTCTTCAAGCAGGATGTAATATAAACCTACAAAATTGGGATGGCTGTTCCGCACTGATGCTTGCTGCCCAATACGGGAACTTTGAAATCGTAGATTTACTCATCCAAAAGAATGCGCACATAAACATACAGAGCTATAGCGGAAATTCTGCCCTTATCCTTTCTGCTAAAAATGGGTATTTTGATATTGTAAATTTACTCATTAAAAGAAAAGCAAAGTTAACCTTAAAAACGCAACCAGGGCTCTCTGCCCTCATGCTCGCTGCTCTACATGGGCATTTTGAAATTGTACATTTACTCATTCAAAGTGGTGCCGAGGTCAATCTACAGTGTGCAGATGAGACATCTGCATGTATGTTTTCTGCTTTAAATGGACATACTAAAATTGTAGAGTTGCTTATCCAAAATGGGGCGAACATAAACTTGTTGAATACATTTGGATTTTCGGCTTTTACCCTCGCCGCTCAAAATGAACACATTGATGTCATGTGCATGCTCATGAAAAATGCAAATATGAGTTGGTCTGAAGAATACGCTTCTTCACTAAAGAGCAAATGGAACGGGCAATACGATAGCCTCATGGAAAAAGACTTATTAAATTTTGAAGATAAAATAAATCTCATTAAGCTTTACATTTTATTACGCACCTATGATGAAGCACGCAGGAGAAGTTTTATTACGAGGGGTTTGACTTACTTCTTCAAGCCTGAGTGTACCTATCAAAAGAAAATAGAAACCGCCCAAGCTTTATTAACCGCTCTTGAGAATAACACGCCGATTCCAGCAGGGATAACCGCCCTACGGGATGGTAATTTAAAGGCCATTGCAGCACGTTGTTTTCCCGATATTGCTGTAGGGAGCCATTCTAATGCCTTTTTATCCCTGAAATGAAGAGAGAAATATGCTTAACTACAAAAAACTCCGCAGCATTATCGCTATTGATAAAAACCACCTCTTAACATTGAGTGTCGACCATACTCGACACTTATGATTCTGTCGACTATAGTCGACACTATTGCAGCCACCCCTTTTAATTCTTTAAAGCATAATATATAATCCATAGAAATTTAGGACCGTGAACTTAACCAGGAAAAAGCATGAAAAATAAACTATTGGCCGATAAAACCGCCCTTATCATTGGGGCAAGTCAAGGCATAGGGTTCGAAACCGCCGCTCTTTTTGCAGAAGAAGGCGCTACTGTTATCATTACGGGACGGAACCTTACCACACTCGAAGCTGCTGTTGCGAATATTCCAGGTAATGTGAAATGCATTCAGTCCGATATGAGCTGTAAAGAAGACAGAGAAATTCTTTTTTCCAAAATTGCGCAAGAGTATAAAAGTATCGATATTACATTTATTAATGCGGGAATGGCCGAAGGTGCGCCGCTTAATTTGGTTACAGAAGAATCCTTTGACCAACATATTGCAACAAATTACAAAGGAGCATTCTTCTGTGCCCAACACAGTGCTCGTCTAATGCAAGAAAAAGCCAGTATTATTTTTACAGCTTCCATTGCTGGTTCAATGGGTATAGAACATCTTAGTGTATATTCATCCACAAAAGCAGCCTTGCTCAGTTTAACCAAGACTCTAGCGGCTGATCTATCCGCTAAAGGCATTCGAGTCAATGCTATTTCTCCTGGGTATATTGCGACTCCACTAGGAATAAGAAACAATACACATCATTATGACGAAGTATGCGCTTCTATCCCGTTAGAACATAGATTTGGAACAGCTAGAGAAGTTGCTTATGCCGCATTATTTCTAGCGTCTGAGATGTCCAGCTATATCACGGGGGAAAATATAGTGGTAGATGGAGGGCTTTCTAATATTACACCTACGCCTAAAGCAAAACGATATAGAGATCCGGTTTAAAGGGTTAAAAAACTAAATTGAAAATATTTCAAAAAACCTTCTATTTTCCTTGTACTTATCTATTCTTTTTTGCTATGATAGTTTAACCGCGGGTGTAATGCCTTCGGTGAAGGCGCTAGGCTTTTTTAGCCCGGCACTGCAAGAGGCAACCTTGAGCCTGCGCTGCTACGGAACAGCTCAAAGTTGCATGATTGTTTAAGCGCCCCTCTGGCATGGTACAAACACGCCAAAGGGACTAACTTGAACCTTACTCACATAAGGAAACAAGGTATGAAAATTGTACCATATCGCCGCAGTCATTTACAGACTGCATCTTTTGCCCGCCATAAAACGGCGCACACACTGCACGATCTGTGTGTTTTAGTCTGTAATTGGATTAAAAGTAAACATTTTTTAATCTTAAAACGGCATAAAATGCAGGATTTTTGCGTTTTTGAGAGCCCCCACTTCTTAAATTCTTAAATAAAATCTGTCGTAGGAGCCCAACCTCTGTGGTTGTTCTTGTTCAGAAGGCATCGGGCCTTCCCCTACACTCAGATTTATATTTACAGTTGATTTAAGGAGAACTTAAATGTGGGGCTTTTTTAGACGCGCGTTATGCGTCGTTTGTGGCGGGCATGGTCCGCCTTGAAATATTTTTGCATTCATTTGCAAATTTGATTTTATTTTTTCAATTATTTTGTGTCTCAATAAAGAGGAGAGCATATCTTTTTTATTGAGTCGTTATGGAAAAAAGGAGAAACGAAATGTTGGTTTTAACCAGACGTATAGGCGAAAGCATTCTTATAGGCGATGATATTATCATCCGGATATTAGACATAAGAGGACAAGTCAAATTAGGCATCGAAGCACCTAGAGAGATTGAGGTGCACCGAGAAGAAATCTACGCTAAGATCCAGGCGGAATTGTTTGAACAAAGTGAATAGAATCGCTGATCGCGGAGGCAAGCCACCACGCTTGCCTCTGCACATTAATACGCATCTACTCAACTAGGCTTAGCCATAAAAGCGATAAATATATAGCTGGCCCAACGGCGATCAAAATTTGAGCTGAATTAAACTATATTAGCAGTCTGGTTGCTATTATTAAAACATTCCACTCAAGTAGATTTCATTTCGCATTTTCCGTATAATCGGTATTCAAATATGGAAAGCCATTTCACCTTGGGCGCCTCCATCCTTAAAGTGACACCGCTGCATAGGGCTGTTCGCAATAATAACGCCGAATTGGCAAAAATACTAATAGAAGCGGGTGCTTATGTTGATCTACAGCAGTATAACCTTGACCCACCCTCTAAGAAAATGCGGGTGATATTAGTCAATTATCCTTCGCATTTAGCTCGAGAGCGAGAAATATGGAAAATATGGAGCGAATCAGATGAAGATAAAACTCTATCTATTCAAAATAATGAAAAAGCAACTGAAAATAACGATAAAGGTAAAGAAGAAATATTACCCAAAACGAGCGAAGTAAGCCTTAGTGATAAGAGTCCGGCTTTTTTCTTTAATTATACGCATGTCATTCAATGGTTGCCGGAGGAAGCTTTAAGAGACACACTTGATTTGGTAGAGTTCCCTAAAGTGGGCCAAGAAAGAAATAATTGGCGAAAATAGCGGTTGGCAAAATAGCCTGTCTACATTGAACGGCAAACCCGCTGCTTAGCCATTTTTTGTGAAGGAGCATTTAAATATCTACCTGCCCAAGGAGCTCAACTCATAAAAGAAAAGCCAATATGATCGCAGATTCTTTAAAAATAGATGCTATTTCCAAAGAACTTGAATAAAAATCACTATCCATTGGCGCTGCCATCGTTATATAATGGTTCTAACCCGTATTTTTGACAAAGGAATATACAACATGTGGAATGCATCGCAAAATACTCATGATATCAATATGGATTCAGATCCCGTTTCAAATGTTCTCAAATGGATTCTATTAATAGTAGCGATCATCTGTTTTGCGGTTGTTGTTTGGGGCACCTATAAAACCTACCAATTAGCACCGCCACTACCTCAATATTTTATAACCTCTTCTGGGCAAGTCATTATGACGGAAAAGGACGTTGTTTCTGGCAAAGCTGGTTTCCAACGTGCTGATCTCATGGATTATGGCAGTTTATATGGTATGGGCTCTTATTTTGGGGAGGATTATACGGCGAAATATTTAGTACGTTTAGGACGAGTCATCGAAGAAGAAATAGCGCAGCAATATTTTGGGAAATCATTTTCAAATCTATCTGAAGGTGATCAATATATGACCCGCAAAACGATGCAGCAGGCACTACAACAGATTGATCTTAGTCACTCAGTAGCCACATTATCACCGCCGATCTCAAAAGCAATACAACAACTACAATCTGAGATTTCATACTCTTTGCTTAATCATAATTTTGAGTCCGGCTGGACAAAAGCATATAGCTTAGATAGCCAAAGTGCTTTGCAAACAGCCGACTTTCTTATTTATTCATCGCTTACCACAATTGTTCATAGACCAGGCAAAGATTTTTCTTATACTAACAATTGGCCCTATGAACCAACTATGGGAAATACACCCACGCCGAATACATTTTATTGGACGTGGATATCGTTTTGTTTTGTATTTTTTGGCTTTGGTGGTGTGTTATATATTTATCATCGATACCTCAGCGCGCCGGATAGCGCACTAAGAACACCTGTTCTGCTCGGCTTTCAACCATTAACACCGAGCATGAAAAAAGTAGGACAATATTTTTTTATTGTTGCGCTCGTCTTATTGGTGCAAATCGGTGCTGGTACGATTATGGCACACTACTATACAGAGCGGGCTGGATTCTACGGGATCCCCATTGATTTTCTTCTACCATTTAATTTTTTGCGAGATGTACACACACAAACCCCCATCGTTTGGATAGCATTATCATGGATTAGCTCCGCTATTTTTCTTGCTCCTATTATTAGTGGTAGAGAAGCCAAGTGGCAAGGGTTTTTGGTTGATTTTTTGTTTTGGGTAACACTCTGCGTGGTCGCAGGTGCTATAGTGGGCGATTATCTTGGCATTATGGGATTAGTTAATACAAAATGGTTTTGGATTGGTAATCAAGGTTTATCCTATCTCCAACTGGGCAGGGCCTGGCAGATTGGTTTTTGTGCTGGACTTTTTTTATGGAGCTTTATCATTTTTAGGGGAATGTGGCCAACCTGGAGTCGATTTAAAATGGCTGCAATTGAGTTTTGGACTGGACGAATTAGGCTAGAACATCTTTTTTGGGCAAGTACGATAAATGTTGCAGTGTTGTATTGCTTTGGAATGATCCCTCTAACGGGAATCGAGAAATCCTTCACAATTACTGATTTTTGGCGCTGGTGGGTAGTACATCTTTGGGTAGAGCAATCGTTCGAATTTTTCGCGGCAACCGCAACCGCTTATCTTTTAATGGGAACAGGATTAATTTCTCGTCTTCTTGCAGAACGAGCCATGTTATTTGAAACTATTCTTATTTTTTTAGGAGGCGTCATCGGTACAGGACATCACTGGTATTGGACTGGTACACCTGATATGTGGGTACCGCTTGGTTCAATGTTCTCATTCATTGAAGTCTTACCGCTCGTGCTTCTGATCATCGATGCGATTGAGCACCGTCAATTGATTAAGAAACAAAGCATATTTGCTTATAATTTAACTTATCTTTATATCTTAGGTGCATCATTTTGGAATTTTGTGGGTGCAGGTGTATTTGGTGGCGGTACGCTTAATGCTCCGTTGATTAACTATTACGAACATGGAACTTTTCTAACCCTGAACCATGCCCATACAGCTTTGTTTGGCGCGTTTGGGTTACTGGGAATCGGGTTAATCTATTTTTGTTTGCGTTATGCTGCAGGTGATCGACTGCCTTGGAGTGATCGGTTAGGCTTGTGGGCATTTTGGTTCTATAACGGAGGTCTCTTATTGTGGATTGCATTAAACTTTTTCCCTATTGGTTGGTCGCAGTTGATGGATGTCTATGAACATGGTTATGCGCACGCAAGAAGTCTGGAATTTTATAATACGACCTTATTATGGCAATGGTTACGGTTACCCGGCGATGTTATATTTGCTATAGGCGCATTATTAATGGCATATGATTTTATCAAAAAGCTGCGGCCATTTTTCCCAAGGTTGTCGCGGCTAGTTGAGGCCAAAGGCTCTTGAAGATAATTCAAGCGGTAGATTATTGAATAGTTAATCTTAAAGGCTCATTTCTGTTGCTCATAGCGAAAATCTGTTTTTTTTCTGTTCTCGCTATCAGCGCTTAGATACCAATGAACCAGATTCTTTTTGTTCACTATTTTGTTCTTCTGTAACTAATGTGGACTTTATCCGTGGTTCTGTTATAAATAATTTGTGCTTGTTTCCGCTATCTTGATCTGCAGTCATTAATTTGCGCTTTTGCCCACTCTCTTGATTTGCTGTAATTAATTTGCGGGGGATTATAACCTTCTCTACATTCCGCATGGCGATTTTCGTGAATAGCGGAGCGTCAAATACTCTTTCTCTTCTTACACTTTCTTTAACACAATCGGGAATGGCATCTAATTTTTCTTGAGTAATTTTACCGGATTTAGCGCCTATTACCAAGTTGACATTGGTATAGGGCTCTGCTATGTGAGGATATAAGATTAAACCATTTTCTTTTAAAGAGGGTAAAACCACTTTAAGAGCGCGCGAGGTCAGCGTAGCTGCTTCTTTGCTCAGGCCAAAACACATACCTTCAAAATAGATGATGTCAAAATACTTGTGCGGTAAGATACCTGTAGGAATATCTTCAACATGACTGGTATAATCAGGAATTTGCCCCCAGGTACAATCAATAGTATAAACTTGATCCGGCATATAACCACGGCGTTGCAATTGGAGTGCTCTTTTTAATCGCTCTTTACGCGCAGGATCGGCTAAACTGTTTATCCATCGAATAGATGGATTCATTTCTTCGGCTCTACGAACCCAACCATCTCCAATGAGTAAGACTTTAATGGGATGTGTTAACTCATACGGCGTTCTTTTTTGAATCTGCCGAATATACTTAACACGCTGAATTAAATAATCGAAAGCCTCCTGAGCAGGTTGATTACCTTCTATAGGAAGGCTTGTTCTTTCGATAATTTCTTCTATCCGTTTTAATCCATCGTCCTCCGCTTCTAAAAGTCTAAAAGAGAAATCATCTTCTAATAGTCTACGTAACGCATTGATCCCAGTATCATCCGCCTTAATCCCCGTATCATCAGCCTTAATCCCTGCGGCATCAGCCTTAATTCCTGCATCATCCGTGTTTGTCCAAAAGCCATATAGAGAAGCAGGCTCTTTGCTAGTAGCATCCTTCTGTTGAGCCTGTATAGATGCAGACTTTTCGTCGTATTCGCGTATAACTCTAGCTAAAGAGTCTGATATAGACTCCGCATTATTATAACCTTCCTCGTCTTTATAAAAAGCAACTTCATCCGAGCCCC
Organism: Gammaproteobacteria bacterium; assembly: GCA_021323555.1. The sequence continues at coordinate 10,619 of JAJONP010000063.1, forward strand.
GCCAATTCCCCA
>JAJONP010000224.1 GCA_021323555.1 Gammaproteobacteria bacterium
CCCGCGCCCAACAAATGCGTTTTTTGCAATACCGTGGATTTACGTCTGAACAGATTAACTTTATTTTTCATGGTGATGATGAGACATGATAACAGAACACAAACCAGCTTTTTTAAGCACAAATCAATTGCGCGATTTATTTTTAGATTATTTTCGTCAATATAAACATCAAATCGTTCCCAGCAGTTCGCTGATTCCAGGCAATGACCCTACTTTATTATTTACTAATGCAGGGATGGTGCAATTTAAAGATATTTTCTTAGGCAAAGAAAAATTCGCTCATTCACGCGCAGCCTCTGTGCAGCGTTGCATACGCGCAGGCGGTAAACATAATGACTTAGAAAATGTAGGCTATACTGCTCGCCATCATACTTTTTTTGAAATGCTAGGCAATTTCAGTTTTGGAGATTACTTTAAGCGTGAAGCGATTCAATTTGCCTGGCGGTTTTTGACGGAGGTTTTACACTTACCTGTCGACAAACTATGGATCACTGTTTACCGTGACGATGCGGAAGCAGCCGATATCTGGCTGAATGAAATAAAAATTGATCCCAAAAAACTGACTTATTGTGGTGAAGAAAGTAATTTCTGGTCCATGGGGCCGACAGGGCCTTGCGGTTCTTGCACTGAAATTTTTTATGATCATGGAGCAGAGGTCGCAGGCGGGCCACCAGGCAGTCCTGACGAAAATGGGGATCGTTATGTTGAAATCTGGAACCTTGTCTTTATGAAGTACGATCGAGCCGCAGATGGCACTTTGACGCCCTTACCGAATCCTTCCGTTGATACTGGCATGGGATTAGAACGTATCGCAGCTGTGATGCAAGGCGTACATAGTAATTACTCGATTGATGTCTTCCAAGTATTAATAAAAGCCATTACAACCCTCGCTCATAGGCAGGATCTCGCCTATCCTTCATTGTGCGTCATTGCAGATCATATTCGTTCTGCTGCCTTCTTAATCACTGATGGTGTGTACCCTGCTAATGAAGGTCGCGGTTATGTCTTACGCCGTATTATCCGCCGTGCATTGCGTCATGGTAATCAATTGGGTTTTACCGAGCCTTTCTTTTATAAATTAGTGACTCCGCTTATCACTGAAATGGGTAAAGCTTATCCGGAATTATCTAAAGCAAAAACACAGATTGAAAAAACATTACTTCAAGAAGAAGAACAGTTTAGTGCGACATTGGCACAGGGCTTAAAACTCTTTGAACAAGCTACTCAGCATCTTAAAGAGAATAGGATTCCAGGCGATATTCTTTTTAAGTTATATGATACCTATGGTTTTCCTCTTGATTTAACAGCCGATATTGCACGTGAACGACATTTAACTGTTGATTATGAGGGTTTTGAGGCGGCTATGAATGAACAACGTGGTCGCTCCAGGCAAGCGAATAAATTCTCGGCAGCGTACGCAGTCGGTGCGCATGTTGATCCGACTGAATTTACAGGTTACGAAGAAGAATTACTTTCTAATAGCACTGGAAAAATTATTGCGCTTTATCAAGATCATAAAGCCGTCACTGTATTACCTAAAGGTGCAACAGGGGCTATTATATTAGATCGTACGCCTTTTTATGCTGAATCGGGCGGGCAAGTTGGGGACCAAGGCATTTTAAAAACGTCTGATGCAGTGTTTCAGGTATCGGATACTCAGAAACAAGGCCAAGCCTTTTCGCATATTGGTACTGTCCAAACAGGCCAGTTTCAAATAGGTGATACTATTCATGCAGAAGTCGATATAGAACGTCGCGCCGCTATCGTATTAAATCATACAGCAACACATTTATTGCATCGAGCCTTACGTCAGCTATTAGGGGAACATGTTGTACAAAAAGGTTCTTTAGTAGAACCCGACCGCCTGCGATTTGATTTTTCTCATCCATCGCCTCTGACTCGTGAAGAGATCAATCACATAGAACAAGCCGTTAACCAGGAAATTCGTTCTAATCACGCTGCTTGTGTAGATATTACTTCCCCAGAAAAAGCAATAGAAAATGGCGCTTTGGCTTTATTTGAAGAAAAATATGGAGATCAGGTTCGGGTGGTACGCTTTGGTGATTCTGTAGAACTCTGTGGTGGCACGCATGCACACCATACAGGTAATATTGGTTTATTTAAAATTACCTCGGAATCAGGCGTTGCGGCGGGTATCCGCCGTCTCGAAGCAGTCACTGGAACAGGTGCCTTACGCTGGATTGAAAAACGTGAGGCTGACTCTAAACAAAAATTATCACAACTCGAAGATGAAAAGCGTTTGTTAGAAAAACAATTGCTACAATTAAAAGAAAAATTGGCTGGTACTTTAAGCCAAGATTTAGTTGATCACGCCCGTGATATAAATGGTATAAAAATCGTCACTGCCCAATTAGAAAATACGGATACTAAATCATTACGTGCCACAGTGGATCACCTTAAAAATAAGCTGAAGAGCGCTATCATCGCACTTGCGACTGTTGAAAATAACAAAATCGCTATCGTTACAGGCGTCACACAAGATAATACGGGGAAAATAAAAGCAGGTGAATTAGCTAATATGATTGCGTCTCAAGTCGGCGGGAAAGGCGGTGGCCGGCCAGATTTAGCAGAAGCCGGTGGCAACCAGCCTCGAAATTTAACTTCTGCATTAGAATCTGTTTATCCATGGGTAGAAGAAAAATTGAAAAAAATGATAAAATAACGCTAGCATTTTCTAAATAAAAAATAACTTATTGAAATATTTTAATAAGAAGGGAGCACAGCTTAAGATCGTCCCCTCTCCCGGCGTGGAGTGGGAAGTAATGTAGGGTGGATTAGACGCGCTTTTTGCGTCGTAATCCACCGTTCAATTAAAAATTTATTTGGTGGATTACAACGCAAAAAGCTCATCAAATTGTGGTGGTTGTTTCAGCAATGCAAGGTGAAACAGATAGACTCATTCAACTGGCCAATGCCCTCACCGATGAGCCTAGCCCCCGAGAATACGATGTATTAGTCTCAACTGGCGAACAAGTGTCTATGTCGCTTCTGGCTATCGCACTTAATAGCATGGGCTGTTCTGCACGCTCTTATACAGGCTCTCAAATCGGTATTGAGACAGACCAAGTCCATACAAAAGCACGTATTTTAAATGTCAAAACAGCGCTCATTTCAAAAGAATTAGCCGAAGGCCATATCGTCATTGTGGCAGGCTTCCAAGGCATCAATTCACAAGGCGACACCACGACATTAGGCCGTGGTGGTTCTGATACAACCGGAGTCGCCATTGCAGTTGCACTCAATGCGGACGAATGTCAGATTTATACAGATGTAGATGGTGTTTTCACCACAGACCCACGCATTATTCCGCAGGCTTGTTTATTGTCACAAATCAGTTTTGAAGAAATGTTAGAAATGGCTAGTTTAGGCGCGAAAGTATTGCAAATGCGCTCGGTAGAATTAGCGAGCAAGCACAATCTTCCTCTACGGGTACTTTCTACTTTCAGCCACCACCCAGGCACTCTAGTCACTTTCGAGGATAAAATTATGCAAAAACGTCTAGTCTCCGGTATTGCCTTCAGCCGTGAAGAAGCCATTATCACTTTAAATGGCGTGCCTAATCGTCCTGGTATTGAAGGCTATATTTTAGGTTTAGTTAGCGATGCCAATATTGAAATTGATATGATCGCTCAAAACGCAACAGATAAAGAAACGAATGACCTTACTTTTACACTGAACCGCAAAGACTATCCCAATACATTAAAAATTATTCAACAAATTGCAGATGAATTACCTATCGCATCCGTTAAAAGTAATACAAAAGTCGCAAAGCTATCTTTAGTTGGCATTGGTATGCGCTCTCATTCAGGGGTCGCAAGCAAAATGTTCCAGGCTCTGGGAAGCGCAAACATTAATATTCAAATGATAACCACCTCTGAAATTAAAATTTCCGTCATTATCAATGAAGAAAGTTTAGAAGACGGTATATATGCTGTTCATACTGCTTTTGAATTAGATAAACAGCCTTCAGAATCAAAACAGCTATTCATGGAAGTATGATTTTTCTTTAATATACTGATAAATATAATATTATTATACTTTAACACCACAAGAGATAACTGCTTTCGTTCCTTTAAGGACCTACCTTTCATCTCCAGTTCTTCGCAAGCTACTACAATATTATCAATATTATAAAATCTTGTTTGCACAAGGAGGCCATATTGTTTACCATTGCAAACCTGAAAGTCACCATGAACCATGGTAGATCCGAAATATTGAAAACATATTTAGGGACATTACTAGAGAGGTGAAGTTATTATAACAAGGCAGTTTAAGGAGAAATAAAATGCTCATTTTGACAAGACGTGTAGGCGAGACACTCATAATAGGCGATG
>JAJONP010000225.1 GCA_021323555.1 Gammaproteobacteria bacterium
GTATGGGGCTTGGATTAGTTTTTCCTATTTTAAACGCATTGGTGATTGACCCTCATGCCCATTTCATTGCAGATCATTTCAGCGCCAACGAGCGTAATCTTCTGTATGGATTAGCCATTAGTGTTTTCATGTTTTGCTGGTTTATTGGCGCGGCAATCTTGGGCGATTTATCTGACCAAATAGGTAGAAAAAAAGCACTTATGATTTGCTTACTTGGTGCTTGCGGGAGTTATCTATTTTCAGCGCTCGCCGTTATATTTAAAAGTTACACTTTGTTACTCGTCGGACGAATAATTGCTGGGTTCACAGCAGGTAGTCAATCCATTGCACAAGCAGCTATTGTTGACATTAGCGAATATCAACATAAAGCAAGAAATTTAGGCTTAATGCTATTTTTCTCTTCTTTAGGTTTTGCTCTAGGACCTGCTATCGGCGGAATATTATCTACCTCAAGTATAGTGCCTTGGTTTAATTATGCGGTGCCTTTCTATTTTGCAGCATTGATTTCATTATTGAATGCTGGACTATTACAGCTGTTATTCAGTGAAACTTTTTTATGTACCCAAAAACTGCAACTTAAACTGCATTATGCCTTTGAGATCTTTGCTGCAGCCTTTAAACATAAAAAAATCCGAGAGCTGTCCATTATCTTTTTTATCATCATTTTTGGATGGAGCGGGATTTACGGTTTTATCTCCATGTATTTATTGAAAATGTATCATTTCAATGCATTACAAAATGGTTTATATATGGGATTGATGGGCATTGGATTTGGTATTGGCACAGGATTTCTGGTTGACCCTTTCACAAAACGGTTTTCTCTCAAATCCTGCGTGATTAGTCATTGTGTACTTGTTGCGCTCAGCACAGCACTCACTATTACAGCACCGTCTGAAATTTACGTTTGGTTTTATGTTGTATGCATTGGTGCAACAATGGCAGTCGCATACTCCGCTATTTTAACCTTATTTTCTAATCAAGTAGACGCGCAATCACAAGGCTGGGTCATGGGGGTGACTGGCGCAATTATGGCATTTGCGTATGGCATTACTGGACTGCTACGAGGCGCATTAGCTAATTTCAGCCCGACTATACCGCTCATTATTGCTGTCTTTTTTTTACTGCTTGCAGCTCTCTTAATGAAAAGTTTATTTTATCCTAAATCTGTCGCTCCATCCCCAATCAATCTTTGATGTCGGAAATAGTGAGGACGTTCATTTAACTGTGCTATTCGCGGGAATGACACAGTTAAATGAACATTCTCTAAATATCCAAGCTATTTTTAGTTAAACAAAATCTCTTAAAATTGTATTTTATTCTAAAATTCTATTATAATTCGCATGACCTTTTTTTAAGAATATAAAAAATAATTCACTTCAGCATAGGAGGTATCACAATGTCTCGTTATATTATTCCATTATTTTCACTTATCATCGGTGCGACTTTAGGCGGATGTGTTCCTACTCAAAAACAACCTACGATACAAGATGTTTCAAAAACGGTTATCATGTCACAAGTACCTTCAGCTAAAGAGGTAACGCTTATACCGGTAGGTTATACGACCTGTTACACTGTAAACCCCTCTTTTTACCAACATATGTGGATACCAGCACATCGTGTTTGCGAATATACAAACGCCGCTGATCATAGTAAAACAGTATGGGTAGATGGTTATTGGATGTGTACACGTTATGATCTAGAAAAGAAAGGAAACGAATGCGGTTATTGGCTATGGAAAAAAGCCCATTGGTCCTCTCATTCCGTACTGTATTAACACTCTATTTTTTCAAGGGCTTTACTGGCGTGCTAATAAGCACGTCAGTACATGTTTGAGCTATTATATAGACTAGGAACATAGTAAGCACTTGTTTCCAGTCTATACACTATACCCAGTCATTGAAGGCAACACCTATACCCAAGCTATTAGTTCGATGGTTATATTCAATCAAGCTTTGGCCGTATCCACTAAAGGCTTGGACATACCCTTTAATATAGGGGGTAAGAGGAAAGCTATAGGTTAGCTCTACTGTCTTATGTTTCCCTCCACTTTCCAAAATATTATGCGCTTGAAGAGAAATCACTTGCTGGTGAAATTTATAGGCAACTAACAGCCTCCCATAACCTAAATATTGTGCAATATTACGGTTATAAGGATGCGTAGTTAATATATACCATGGTTTTAGGCTAATCATACTATTTTCGGAAGATACGATAGCCTCCAGATATAATCTGTTCCAACTTCTCTCTAGCTGATTTCCGAAACCATTGGATTGATGCATCACCCCCAAGTTCATGAATGTAAATTGCCAATTTTTTGATAAACGCCAGCCTAATTGATTAGCTAGAAATAATTCAGGTTCGTAATCTGTTTCCCTAAAAAATTCACTGCTATTATAAAGCTGCCAATAGGAAAGCTGTGTATAAGCTAAAATTAAAGAAGAATGACTGTCAAAAATCCTTTTCCATAAAGGAACTTTAAGGCTTATTTGGTATTTAAATTCTGATTTTTTTAAACTTTCGTTATGAGGCGTGTTATTTTGATAAACTGCATCATCAGGTGAAAAAGTGACATAATAAGGTAATATATAGCTAGGTTTATAGAGATCTATTAAAAAATAGTTAGCCGGCAAAATATTTTCTTTCTTCGCTCGTTTTTCAGCTATAGTTTTAAGTGGTTTTTCATCTCTAAGAGATACTGACGCGGAAAAGCAAGCAGTAGATAAAAATACCAGCATGACGACTGAACATATAGATAAACTCCTAAACCATTTTTTCATTTTTTTAACCCCAAAAATAAAGAAACAGTATAGTAAAGCAAAGTAAGAAGGTTTGCCAACCTTATAGTTGTAGA
>JAJONP010000226.1 GCA_021323555.1 Gammaproteobacteria bacterium
ATTGGAATCAGTTGGTGTGTTTGTAGCAAAGCTTACAGTGCTAAAAGTTAAAATAGCACAAGCAATCAAGTATTTGGGTAATTTATTAGCCATAAAAGTTAGTTATAAAAGCGCATTAAAAATATGTATTTTACCTGAGTATCAGCATTATCACCATCCCTTTAACGCTAACCTAACCACTAAATTTCTCTACGACTTGCATAATTTGCATAATTAGGTTGTTTTCACTTTAGAGTTGCTGGAAATTTTTTGTCGAATAAAAGGTTTATTAGCCAAGTCTCAACAGTTATTTAAGATCTTTATTTTTTATTTTTCTAAAAGGATTGGAGAGTAAACAAACCCTTTCCTTTAAGCGCATAGTATACGACAATACACAATGTTTCTTGCCAAGAAAGTATAGTTTGTAATATATTCTGTTAAGAGCTGTAGAGTCTGAAAACTGTCTTTGACAAGGAAAAAATATGAAGTTATTTTTATCTCGATATTTGATACTTACTTTAGCGTTATTAATTCAATGTACATATGCTGGTGGTGGGCATTACTGTTGTACAGGTATATGGCTTGACCAATCTATGCCAAATAGTGATCCGGACCAAACCCAAGACGTTTGTTATTATGTTCCATCTTGTCTTGCATATCCTGACCCTAACGATCCCGCCCTCCCTGAGCCTGCGCTTAATGATGTTGATGACCTTGGTTGTGGCGCGAATGTGCTGGACTCCGAGGGAATGACAAATCCAGCGCTATACTGCAGAGCGCAGCTTCCTTCAGGTGCAAGCTTAAGCAGTGTTGACTAAATAAAATGTTTCTTTAATACTTTTTAGGGGTAACCATATGTTTAAAATCAATAAACAAATGATGATCTTTTTTACTTTATTTATGTATGGGATTAATAATGCCCAGGCTGAAACAGAAACACCACCGCTGCAAAAGATTCATTTTTTGGCAGGGCAAAAGCTTAGATTTGCTCTTTTAGATGGTAAGGTTTGTATTGCTAAATATGGCTATCCTAAACTTGCTGCGGTAACCAATAAGAGAAACCCCAGTTATGAAGTTGTTCTGAATGGACGCTGCTCATATCCAAGTGACTCTCGTGTATTTAGTTTGCAGGGAATGGCAACTCTTGAGAATAAGAATTATCGTAATAGCGTGAAACAAAAGGCACCCTTGTCGGCTTCATATGATATTTTAATTAGAAACATAGCTACTAATAAGATAGCTGCTAGCACAGAGAGTGGAAGAGACCAACACTTAATAGGAAATGCATCTTTTTTATTTGACAGTGTTCCTCGTGATTAATTTTTAAACATTTGCATTTGGCTGGCTGTTATCTGAAATTAAAGTAGGAATGCCAGCTAGCCTTGCCCAAATCAAAAAAGAAAATGTTTGTTTATGTATGGCTATTGGTATATCCCACCAGTGATTTGCAATAGAAATCATTAAGCTAGGGTGGGCGGCCAGAGTGGTTAAATATAACCAAGGCAAAAAGTCCTCAAAACAAACAAAAACACCTAGTTGCTGATTATCAATTCTATAAACTCCCGATTTAGCCCAAAAAGCACTAACGTCATTGGCGACAAAAGGGCGCCAAGAAATAATTGGTAGCGGTTGGCGATCATCAAAAAACTGAACAGTATTATCTTTAAGTATTGCTATGCCTTCTTGATGTTTATCTTCAGGTGCTTGAACATTAAATTTTACCGCGCCCATTATAACGACTGCTTGATGTTGTGCAAGAATGATACGAGTATGCTGCCAGCGGGTGTTTTTTAGTATCGTCATTACATCCGTTATATTCTCGGGTAAAATTATAACGGATTTGCCTTGTTGCACATTCTCAAGGATTAACTTAGATAAATCTCGTGGTCCTGTGTGCCAAGGGTTAGTATTTAATGCTATCCAATCGCGAGGAGGTATAATTTTATGGCGACATGTAAAAATTATATTATTAGCTATTGATAATAAAACAAGAATTAAAATCATCCAGGAGATTTTTTTTTGGTATATCGGAAACCTCGTCCATAATCCAAGAGCTAAAATTAAAATATAGCCTAGAACTATGCCGGTATACTTTAAACCTGGAAAGAATAACCCACTGGCGCTAATAGGATCTCCCCAAATTAGTACCCCAAAAGGGGGAATGGATAAAATAATAATAAGAATTGTGATGAGTATGGCAACTTTGAATACAGAGGCATTCCTTGTAGGATAGCAAAAGAGCCACGGAATACTTGGCAGTATTCCTGCAATAAACCATGAAAAAAAGGCTAAGGGAACAAAACCCCATTCCCAACCATAATAATTTAAAATCGCAGGGATAATTGCCCAACTAAAGCCCAAATAAACAAAGAAAATAAAAAGCGATGCACTGATTCGATCTTGAAATGTTAGCCATAATGCAGGTAAGAAAAATAACAGCCCAAAGATAGCAATGTGATTAAGATTAAAAACTAAGCTAAAGCCTATTCCTAAAAGGATTGCTTTTAATCTGGGACAAAGGGGTGGTTCAGTATACATAGCAATTAATTTTTTGTAGAAGGTTTTAAATCCATTAAAAAATAGTTTGTTACAGTAAGGGCTTAAAGGGATAGCTGTTTTTATTAGTAAACGTTTTGATTAGATGTGTCTTGGTAACCTGGAATGTTTGCAGCTATTGTGCTGAAGCTGCTTGTTTGATTCACCCCACCTAAGCCTTTTAGAACAAATTCAAAAACAATTTCTCGGTTAAATAGTGGTTCACCAGAGCCACTTAACGCGTAAAAAGTTCGGCTTAGCGCAAGCTCGGCCGCATAACAACAAGTGTTATAACCGAAGCCATATAGGTAAGTTTG
>JAJONP010000064.1 GCA_021323555.1 Gammaproteobacteria bacterium
GGACGGATCAATGAAATTGAATCCAAATTAAGCCATGCTCAAGTAATTGATGTTCGGCAAATAACGAATAATGGCCGTGTTATTTTTGGCGCTACGGTACATGTGCTGAATCAAGATACGGAAGAAACTTTAATTTACCAAATCGTAGGGGACGATGAAGCAGATGTGAAACAAAATAAGATCTCGGTCAATTCGCCGATTGCCAGAGCATTGATTGGCAAAGAAGAGGGAGATGAAGTTAAGGCGAAGACACCGTTGGGTGAAACGCGTTATGAGATTATGGAAGTGCACTATATCTAGTGGTGAAATTTGTAAAAAACCACTTTGTGAGCCTTTTCTTACAAGGACTTCAGCTCTGTCTCATTGTTGCGGACACGGCGTCGACCTATACTAACACTGTCAAATTGCATAACTCCTTGTATTTTGTATAGCGCGTATAAAGCATTTGTTTTATACGCGTTTTTTTCTTTATACCCCCTTCACTTTTTTTGAAAAAAATTTCCTTTCCCAGCAGAGGCAAATAAAGCAAAAAGCCTATATAATCTCATTAGTCAGTTTTAAGCGGATCTTACCATGCACCGTTTCTTATGCCTTATTATAGTTGTTCTCAGTGTCGGTTTTTCAGGCGCTGTCTATGCAAAAACCTCTGATCTCAATAAAACGTTGGATGATATTATTCAGCATCGTTTACCCAATGAAGCCGTTGGGGTCATTGTTGCCGATGCCAAGACAGGCGATATTTTATATGAACATCAAAGCTTTCAAGCGTTTACACCCGCAAGCAATGCCAAGTTATTAACCACCACTGCAGCTTTATATGCATTGGGTCCTGACTTTCGTTTTAAAACCATAGCGGCTATTAATAAAAAACAGTTAAGCAAGGGGGTATTACAAGGCAATTTGGGATTGATCTTTACGGGAGATCCGAGTTTCACGACCCAAAAATTAGAGGAATTGATTCGCGATGTTAAACGAAGCGGTATTAATACCATAAGGGGTGATATTGTTATTGATGATACGGCGTTTTCAGGGTCTTCTTATGCTGCTGGATGGTTAGAAGATGATTTAGCCTGGTATTATGCTGCTCCTGTTACGGCTGTTATCTTAAATCAAAATGCCAATACCTATGAATTAGTGCCGAGCCAAACATTGGGCGGAAAAACGAAGTTAATCGCTCCACATGCAGATGATCACATTCAGATCAAATCAGATATTGTCACGGTGACAGAATCGGCAGCAGAAGATCATTGTACCCTGATGCTTCATGTCGATAGCGATAATACGATTCATGCTGCCGGCTGCTGGCCTATCAATACTAAAGCAAAGACGGTACGCCTTGCCCTGGGTAATCCCACTGCTTATGCTGTGGCAGTGATTCAGGAATTGATGGCAAAGCATAATATTAGCTTGCAGGGTAAGATAGTCACGGGTAAAACACCTAAAGGCCTGCAAGTGATTGCAAGCCAATCATCATGGCCATTACGGGATTTGATCAAAACGGTTTTAGAAGACTCCAATAACATTTATACCGAAAGTTTGACGAAAACATTAGGTAAATATTATTACGGTGAAGGTTCTTTTCAAAATGGGACATTGGCGATCCGCCAGATTTTATCCAAAAAAGCAGGCATGAATTTTAATCAAGCTTATTTGACAGATGGATCTGGCTTGTCACGTTATAACCTCATTACCCCGCGAGAGATGATGCGTCTCTTATATGTGATTGAGCATACGCCTCAGTTGAGCAGTGTTATCAAACCGTCTTTACCCTATGCGGGCAAAGACGGGACATTGGCACACCGGATGCTGTCTTTTGATTTAACTCAGCATATTCGCGCCAAGACAGGTTCTATGCGGGGGGTATGCGCCTTATCGGGCTATTTAACGACAAAAGAAGGGCAGAATCTGATTTTCACCGTAATGATTAACCAGATTGTAGGAAAACTTCAAAATGCCCAAGCCGTGCAGGAAGAAATCAGCAGCCGTTTGTACATGCTGGGATAAAATTTCCTACAGAAATATATGCTTATTGAGAGATATGGCTTATGCGAAATTCCGTCTTTAGCGGTTATTGTGATAGAGGGGGAAGCGATAGAGTAACCCTGTTGCTTGAGAAACTTTTCATTAAGAGAGTGGCTTAAGTAATGCTTAGCGCGCGGGTTTGGCCTGGGATCTGCGCGCTATTCTCGTCTTTTGCACCTTTAGTTCACATTGCTTACAATGGGTTTCATTATTCTATTTCTATTGGGAGTTAGCCCATGCTTTATAATCCTTTACGCGCCTGGTTATCGTTAGCTGTTTGGCAGCAAATCATTATTGCTTTGGCAGCGGGTGTTATCTGCGGGCTAACGTTCGGCAGCCGGGCGACAGTCCTGGAACCCCTGGGGGTTCTTTTTATTCATGCTATCCAAATGATGGTTGTTCCCGTTGTATTTACAGCAATTATCTGTGCCGTTATTTCGGTGGATGAATTGAAGAGCATGCGTCGTCTGACTCTCAAAGCTTTTTTGCTGTATGTAGTTTGCATGGTGGTTGCGACTTGTTTAGGAATTGTGGTGGCGCTCTGGGTCAAACCGGGCTTGGGATTTCATTTAACCACTGCTTTAACTCACGCAGAGCCGCTGGGGGCAGCGCCGACTTTTTCAGAAACCATCCTGGGATTTATTCCGAGTAATCCCTTAAAAGCGTTTACAGAAGGAAACATTATTCAAATTTTGATTTTTGGTTTGATCCTGGGTGTGTCGATCAAACTAGCAGGTGAGCCTGCAAAACCTGTTGAAACTTTTTTTAAAGCCTTTTCATCAGTCGTATTCAAGTTTGCTCAAATCATTGTAAGTTTTGCACCTTATGGGATATTTGGTTTGATTGCGACGGTATTTGGCCAATATGGGTTGACTGCTTTGATGCCCTTATTAAAATTTATCGGAACGGTTTATCTAGCGTGTCTCTTGCAATGTGTCGTGGTGTATACTTTCTTATTAGTGTCATTTCGGATTAACCCGTGGACTTTTTTACGGGGGATCGTTGATGCCATTGTGTTGGCTTATACCACATCGAGCAGTGTGGCGACTTTGCCGGTAACGCTTCGATGTGCCAGAGAAAATTTAAACCTTGATCGCAGCACTAGCGGATTTTTATTGCCCTTAGGGACAAGTTTTAATTTAAATGGCTTATCAATTTATTTAAGTGTTGCAACGATTTTTGCAGCGAATATTTTTGGGGTAACTTTACATTTGCCGCAATTTCTGATGATAGTTTTTTCAGTTGTAGTGTCTGCGATGGGAGCCGCAGCGGTACCGGGATCTGCGCTGATTGTAATGGGGGCAGTGATGAGTTCTGTCGGGATCCCTTTGGGGGCGCTAGCCTTAATTGCGGGGGTTGACCGCTTCAACGATATGGCCCAGACAGCGACCAGCGTCATTGGGGATTTAGTCACAACGACCGTTATTGCCAAAACAGAGGAAAAGCATCAAGCGATTAATACTGCCGATTTATCTCATCAGAATGCCCCTTAACAGAGTTGTCTCAATAGGGCGGTTCCGGGTTGATATTGAGGATGAAAGTCGTTATGATGCCCCCACTTCCTACCTTGGGCCGTTAGCTCAGTCGGTAGAGCACTGGACTTTTAATCCATTGGTCGAAGGTTCGATTCCTTCACGGCCCACCAAAAACGCTCTACTAATTCAACAATCTACATCGATTTTGACAGTTCTTTTTTTGTTCAAAAAATAGCGTTAGAAAAATTTTAGAAATATTTTAGAAAAAAACCTTTGGATTTTTTCTAAAGTTGCCGGATTATTTGCAGAAAAAGCCGTGAAGGGGCATCTCTATCTATTGAACTAAATGAATTAGCATTGAGTGCAAACTGTGGAGGGAGCTATTTGACTAACTTGAGATTAGCAGTGACGAGCGTCCACTGTATATCATGGCCTTGCTGGTACTGATTGGTCATATTACGAGTTGTATGTCCGGCTAATTTTTGGGCATCAATCCCGTTGTTCTCATAAAGTGCTATTCCTAGTGAACGTATCTCATGAAAAGTCGGGTGTGGTCCTATCTCTAGTTTGCTGAAAAGCCCTGTTGCATCCCGCGCTTCGCTGAAAGCACGGGTTAGATAAGTAGGGGTAACTTGAGTACGGTGTGATTTGGTAAGCATTTTTTTGGTAGAGAAGGAAGCCTTCTCTGGTATCCTATGCACAAGGTAAGGCGAGACTACTTCATCTCGGCAGCGTTGAATAATCTTTTTGATTTCAACGCCGAGTTCAATCTTTAGATAAGCGGATGATCCGTGTTTCTTAGTTTTCTTTTGTATAACATATAAAAATTCAACTTCACGGCCATTTACGTTTTCGACTTTAATATTGTCAAATCGCATACTGGTAACTGTCTCTAGTCGTTGCAGCGTTAGAAGAGCCAAGTCCATAGCGTTTTTTAACCAAGGATCTGCTATTTCATAAATAGCATTGAATTCATTTAATTTGAGCCGCAGCCGCTTCTTTATCAATTTTTTCTTGATTGTGTTTGCCGCTGGATTTTGTTCACATAAGCCATAAGCTATCGCATGTTTAAACATATCACATAATACACCGCGATAACGATTAAAAGTCCGGGGTTTATCAACAAATTGATCTAGGAACGCAGCAATGTCATGGACAGTAACACTGTCTATAGGGAGTTGTCCTAATTTATCTTTTATTATGACCAATTGCTGAAAGTAGCAAGTTCTTGTAGAAGGCACTATATCACGCTCTTTCAAAATAGGAATAAATTTTTCATCAACAAATTGTTGTATAATAGCCCTTGTTCCTATAACGTTGGCCACTAGATCTTGTCCTGGCATTAACAAGGAATTCAGTTGCTTAGCAGCTGATACTGCTTTTACTTTATCTTTTCCCATTTGACAGAATTTTTTAGTATCAGGTCGGCGGTATTTATATCCGCCCCAGTTTTTATCAAAAAACAAGTTAGGCGGCAGCCCTTGGTACTTTGCCTTACGCAATCTACCCACGTGTTTATCTCCATGCATACGATTTACTCGTCTAACACGTTATTAACGAGTAGATCGACATCAGGATCGCCGGTAGAGCGTTCTTCAGCAGTGACATCTAGGACTTTTTTCTAATATAATTTTAATTTCTGAATGGATAAGCTCCACATCTTGCGTGGCATCAATCCAAGCACCATGTAATATACCGTTATTGTAGGAAGCTAAGCAAGCTACATAAATTTGTAAAGTTTCACACATAATTTAATTCTCCTGTTTAAAGTTTCAATTGATTTAGCAGCCGACTGGCTGCGAGAGGTGAGCGGCATGATTTATTTTCTTGACAAGGGTCGCTGTCTTGGCAGCGACTTGCGAAACCCTTGTCAAGAAAATAAATCATGGTAAGCTGAACGAGCAGAAAAGAGGGTGCATTGATAATTAAAATAATAGAAGATTGGATCAAAAAAAGCATGTGAAGCAGGATCTATTGATCTACTCCGCATGCATTACTAGAGTTTAAGCGATTAAGCATAAGGTTAAGATCTTTTTTCCAAGGAGACATATAGTTTTCAAGTTCATCGGCAATGCCAAAATGAATAATTAACTGTAGAAGAAGTATTTTAAGTTTTTAGCGACTAAGTAACCGTTTGCTAAAAGTATTATTAGTAATTTATCTTCTTATCATCCAATTTTTCTAAAAAGCGATTTTTTAAAATCATTCTGGTAAGCATTAACTATACTTCCTGTTTTGGATTCAATGATTGAGTTTTTATTTTTGTGAATAGTTGCAAAATCGGAAGATAATCCCTTCATGCTGTTTTCGTAGTTTAACCATTTGATAGTACATTTTTTTCTTTTTATAAATTTTTTCCAATCCTGGGGTGAGTCGGGTAGCTTTATTTGATCAAGATTATCTCTGTCAAATCCAAATCCTATAAAAATCATAACTTCTGCATTGTTTATTTTTTCCGCGATGCTTTCTATTTTTTGTTTTTGCTCCAAGTCTGATTCGTCGTGATTTTTTCTTTCTTCAAACATTGTTTTAATATTCCTTCTTGATCTGTAAGAAAAATGTAGCCTTTTACCGCTCTCTAAATATTGGGAAATATCATACAGTTCTGGATCGGGAAAGTATGCACCATAGGTCTCTAGGCTAAATGGTATATGACCATATACATGGTATATATTTTTTTTATTTATAAAGCTTTTTGCTAAGTTGTTTTTTTTAAAAGATTCTATTTTGCCAAGTTTATCTGACAAGAAGTAATCAAGGCTTGTATCGTAATTGAAAGTAACTATTGTTAGTTTATTTTCGAGAAGTTTATTAGGATTGATTGAACAACCTGATGTAATATCATTTAGGAAATAAGGATACCAATCATTTTGCTCTTTCTTTTTTTTCTTTTCTAAATTTTCTGGAATATGGAAATTTTTTTTATTTTCCCTTTTTAGTAAGGAATAAACTATCATTGTTTTAGCTGCTATTTCATGTGAAGGATTATCTCGCAAGAAAATATCAATAGAGACGGGATTGAAATCATTTAGTATTTCGTATAGCTGACGGAATTTTTCTATATTTTTAATTTGTGTTTTAAAAAAAAACTTTTCTTTGTATGAAAAAAGTCCTCTTTCTTGGGAGAAAGAAATTTTCTCTGTGCCTATCTCTTGCTCGTGCGGCTTTAAAGCAAGATAATTGTTTCTTTGTATAATTGCTTTGCTAATCGAAATCTGGTCGGTTGAGTTTTTGAGCTGCAACTCGTTTAAAGAATAATTTTTTGTCCTAAATGTTTTACGAGAATAGCTTCTTATAAGAAGAGATAGAGGGGCGCCAACCTGATTTCCTGATATGACTTGCACAGTTCCTTTATTTTCAAATTTTATATCCGAAGAAGCATTATGTCCCCACAAGAAATTATATCCTTTTAAGGTAGGTTCGGGAAGAAGTTCGTTTGTCAATGAGTTTTTATCAAGAGATAGTATTTCATCGCAAAAATCCAAATCTAACCACGTAATGGGATAATCTTCCTTATCTCCTTCTGGAGCATCATTAAAATAATAGTTTTCTTTTTCTACTGGATTTAGCGGTAACAATACAATATCTTTCATATCTTCTAGAATTTCAGCTATCAGCTCTTTGCCTAGGGGGAAATCATAAGGCTTGCTAGCACCAGCGCCTAAAATAATCACCGTTTCTTCTTCAAACATCCTATTTTATTCCCTACTAAAAAGCTACCAAATTCAAAGGCAGGTATTGTAACAAAACTACTCAACTTGTACAGTTGTGTAGAAATAGGAGCATCTAGTTTGTCACGAAGTGATGCTCAATTTTGAGATAAATAATAGAAGTAGGCAAAGCAGGAATGACAACGCGAAAAGGTTAATTTAAATACAATGGGGCGGTAAATATAAAAAACTACAAGATCAATCCATTGCGGGCATCTGGCAAGGCCACTTTTTATTCAAAAAAATAATTTAGAAAATTATAGAAAATGGCTTCATTGCTCTTATTTATTGGCCATTTTCAGTCTACTATCTTATGTTTCCGATCACTTAAGAAAATATTGGTTTTTACCTTGACACGATATTAAGCTACCCTTAGCATTTCATCCACAAATATATCAGGGGAGGGGAGATGAGGATTTAGCAAGGATAGCCGCCCTTATCCATCTTAGATATGAGAGCGTTAGATTTATTGTTGACAATACTTAATCATTCTTTCAACTGGAATGATATACATACTAAACTTTTAAACTATAGTTCTTCACAAAAAAGTTTAGTAGGAAAAGTATTTGAAGAATTTTGCAAATATTATTACCTAGTAGAGCCGACCGTAAAACATGATTATAGGAATGTCTGGCTTTTTTCAGAAATACCTCACAGTGTAAAGAAGAAACTTAATATTGGAAAAATTGATCATGGTGTTGATCTTGTTCTGGAAGGTTATGATGGAACTTTTTCTACTGTCCAATGCAAATTTAGAAAGGCGATCAAGCTGATCACTTTATTGTGTTTACAAATGCGTCAGGTCTTGATCGACACTCGCTATCAAAAAAATTAAATAAATTAAATCTTGTTACTTTTGGTGATCTTATAAATATTTCATTATCAACTATTTCCGAAATGAAATACTGTATTGTCGGGCTGAATAATAAAAAAATAATATTAAGCAGCCCCGGGAATATCAGAAGGTAGCAATAAAAGAAGTAATTGATGGCTTTAAACGGAAAGATAGAGGGCAATTGATATTGCCGTGTGGAGCAGGAAAAACGCTTGTTTCTTTATGGATAAAAAAGGCTTTAAATGTAAAACATACACTCGTATTGGTGCCTTCTTTAGCTTTATTAAAGCAAATAAAAAATGAATGGAATGCAAATAATGAACATTATATACCTTATATTTGTGTTTGCTCAGAAAAAGATCAAGCAAGCCAACTTGCCTGAAGGGGCCCTGCGGGCTCTCGTGGATAAACTCGAAGACCCAGAAATGGGCATCCGTTGCACCACAGCCTCTATCGTGAGCAAGCAGGTCCACTTGCCTGAGTGGGCTCTTCGGGCTCTCGTGGATAAACTTGACGCCCCGCAAAGGGATGTCCGATGCAGTACGGCTTTTATTCTGGGAGCGCAAGCTGACTTACCTGAGTGCGCTCTTCGGGCTCTCGTAAATAAACTCAAAGACACAGATAAAGAAGTCCAAAATGCCGCGGCAGAGGCCTTGGGTAAGCAAGCCAACTTGCCTGAGGGGGCACTGTGGGCCCTCGTGGATAAAATCGAAGTCACACAGCAGGGAGACCTACAAGAGGAGGTTCGAAACACCGCGGCATCTGCTTTGAGTAGTCAAGCCAACTTGACTAAGGAGGTACTGTGGGCTCTGGTGGATAAACTCGAATGTCCACCATCAGACATCCAAAGGGCTGCGGCCTCTATTCTGCGCAATCATCAAGCTAACTTACCTAGGTGGGCAGTGCGTAGAATCGCAGCCCTAGACAGAAATAATATCCGACACCTCATGTCCTCTATGTGGAGAAGGCTAGTCAACAGCTTACCTAAGGAAGCATGGAAAGCTCCAGAAGTGGACGTTCGAAGCTACCCGGCAAAATACTTAGGTCCACTACTCTTTCTACGTTTAAAAGAAACTCCTGCTTTATTCTTAGATTATGCGAGACTCGCTCCAACTGAAAACGACAAGAAACAGTATTTTACTTATTTTCTGGACCATAGCACCACTCCTATTTACATTGATCCTAAAGAAGGACTACCTATAGAGGAAAAGGATATTCCCCTATTTAAACAGGCTGTTGAAGAATTTAAACAGAAATATCAGCTTGAAGATACTCAACCACTTCAAGAAACACCTGCTGCCAGAAATTGGCATGGACATATCTTTTTAGGGAATAGGTCCACTCTGACGAATATTGATAGTGGTCGGGATAAAGTACAGGAGGAGCCAGACAGCACTTCTTCTAGCTGTGCTATGATGTAATCCCGTGAAGGGGAGAGGAAACCTAGTGCAACTAATTGTTTTCCTTGATATGGTAGAGATAGACAAGTAAGTGCCCATTTGAAATGGATAAAACTATATAATGAAAAGCAGGATTCGGATTACGTTTCTCGGCTTTGAGGTATTTCAATACCTACCTTCTTGCGCTCCGACTAACGAGGCTTATAATGGAGAAAAGCCTGAAGAGTCTAAAAACTTAAGGGTGCTGTAATGTTTTTGTTGCATGGACAAAGGTAAAAATGAGGAGAGGTGAAGCCTGCAGAAACCCTATCCATTTAAGCAGAAAATAGCGCCCGCACTGGGAGCATCCTAATAAAAAAGCGATAAAGCAGCTTGGCTATCTTGTGTACTTAGGCAGGCTAAGTCAACTTACTCTATGAACAAGGATAAAGCCAGCTGCAGAAAATAGGAAGCGATAGAATAAAGGGTTATGCAACTGATAATATGTGATAGTATATCTACCCTAACACAAACTCGCATTATTTCGATGTTATCATCATCATATAGGGATCGTATATTACGATAGACGTTTTAACAATTTGACTCAACCGGCAAGTAATCCGGTTTAAGGACTTTTACATGTATGGAAATAATTATGGGCCTAGACATCCTGGCGGGCCGAGCAACCCCGGTCCCTGTCACTCGGCCGCGGACCGAAAACCTGTCATACAGAAGCTTGTTGAAGGAAAGATGGAAGCTGAAGGCAAACTTGCCGAGCTGGAATGGAAGAAAGAGAGGGAAATAAAATACCTGGAAAGGACGAAGGAAAAGGAAAAAACGAAATTAAAGGAAGAAGCTGAAGGTAAAATTAAGCAGCAGCAAAAAGAAATAGATGACCTCAAGCTAGCAGTGAAAAAGGAAAAGGATGGAAAAGGAAAGCTAGCTGAAGAGAAAGAGAAGGAGCTTCAAAAAGTACGTACGCAACTGGTAACCCAAACGCAAGAAGCTGAAAAAAAAGAGAAGGAGCT
>JAJONP010000004.1 GCA_021323555.1 Gammaproteobacteria bacterium
TATCTTGGAATTGACGGCAAAACCAATAAAAAAGATCTCGCACGTATCTTTGCCAAGACCAATACATTCTATACACAAACTTTTGGCGAACCGATTAAACGGGTTCGCTATAACGGTATTTTCCGGTGGCTGGCAAGATGGCTCAATAAACTAGAGCAGCGGCAAACGACAGGTTTTAGCTAATAAAATTTAAAAGGAGAATGTACGATGGCAATGACTATACTGTGGGTTATTCCCTTTCTTTTTATTGCGTTAGGTATCATATTATATGAATATGAATATGAATATGAATAAGGTTACGGTTTTATAAATTTTTTATATGAGATTTTAAGGAGAGAGAAAATGATGTTAGCTAAAATTATTCGTTTTATGTTGAGAGGGCAAAAAGCAAGAATGGTTGGTTGTGGTAACTGATTCTGGATAAACCATTGGTTGCTTAATATTAAAATGATATGATTTATCTTTTGATAAAGAAAATATTTTATTTTTAATTACTATCAGTATATCTTTAAAATTAAAAGTAATTCTTGAGATAGATGACTTTTGTGCTTCATTTATTATGTTTAGCTGACTTTTAGTTTTAAGAGAGATAATTAAACTATTTCTAATCAGGTAATAGCGCCATGCTGAATCAGGAGGGCTGGTTTTTGATAACAAGTCCTCTACGCTTTCATCGAATTGATTGAGCAAGCTTGCATTCTTAGTAACCAAATTACCTACAATTCCGTCCGCACCAGTATAAGCACTGGCTACTTCCATAACATGGTTATATCTCATTACTTGGGCATTAATGCCACGAATTCTTTGAGTTTTGATTTTAAAAACAGTTCCACGCATATCCATCATGGCTTGATTAATATCTCGTAACCAAACTGTATATTGTTGTATCTTAGATTCAGCACTTGATATTTGTAATTGGTTTAATGTTGTGCTTGCTGCTAAAAAAGCAGTTAATATACCGATACCCAAGGATAACCACGCAACGCTTTTCTTTCCTTTGCGGTTTTTATCCTGTACTTTAGGGTTGTAGTTTTCGTCTTGAGGTATCATTTTGCATGCTCCGTATTATGATCGGCAATTTTCCTGAAAGAGTTCAAAATAAGCCATATATTTGATCTGATCGGTTTGGCTTACATTATTCAGCTGATCTTTTAATTGAGCGCAGGACATTTGATTTTCTATCCTGGCTTTTGCTTCCGCAACTTGTTGGATAACCTCACCACTTGCGATTTCTTTGCCGCTGTCCAACGTATAGAATAACCGTATTTGCTGCCTCAAGAAGGGCACTTGCCAATAACCCAGTTTTTTGCCAATAATCGATTTATTGACATTTTCTTCGAGTTGCTTGGTGAGATCATCGACTAACTCGGTTGTATAAGTGTATTCTTGTTTTACTTTTATCAAGGCCGCCTTGACTTCCTGGCTCGAAGAAATCAGCTGTTCCAACATCGCTGTTTTCTGGATACTGTTAGTTCTGAAAATTTCATCCA
This sequence comes from Gammaproteobacteria bacterium, assembly GCA_021323555.1. Next base: position 1,491 of record JAJONP010000004.1, read on the forward strand.
CATGAAATTGTTTGTCAAGCCGGTCAATATTGGTTTGCGCAATTTCATAATTCAAAAACTTATCTAGTAAACTGGTTTCCATTTCTGCTTTATAATCGACAGGCTCCCAGGCATAGACATAGTAGATCGCAAAGCCTAAAAAGATCATCAGCGCGATCTTGAAACGGCGTTTCTTTTGGGTCTTTTCTGTCATCATTGCTTATCCTGCCCTGTCTGCGCGGTATTTATGGTATAATTATTTATTCTTAATTTCATTTCTGATCAAATGGTATTCAACTCATTGTTTTAAGGTCATTTTTCTCCATTAGCGCTTTAAACAGCATTGTCAGCTAAAGGAACCTATTTCTTAATATCGACCAATTTATATACAACTTTAGGGCTGATAATATTACTACATTTTCATCGTCTTACAATAGGAAAATCCCTGCTGGCAAGATGAGAAAAAGCTCACAAAATGAACACTCTATTCGGGGCTACAGTAAAAAGGCTTATTATTCAATGGGAAGATGCTTTGGCGCCGCCTTGCGTTACAATCGCCTTATTCAACCGGGAAAGTATTAATAAATACACGGACAGTATAAGAAACTATTGCATTGTAGGGACAAAGAAGAAACACGGGCTTCCAGAGACATTTGATGCATAATAATTACTTTACAGTGTACTATTTACAAATTACTTTGATTTTCATTCCCTTAAATCCCCCCGATGTACGCTTTGCGTACATCGGCCCCCTTTTTCAAAGGGGGCCGGCGTGCATAGCACGACGGGGGGATTTTACGGTAAAATCTTCATCTATCGTTGATAAAGAGGATATAAAATGACAATCGAGCAAACCCAAAAAACACGGACGGTAACGAGCGGGGATTTACCCTTAGCGTGTCCCACCCCTGATATGACTTTGTGGAACACCCACCCTCGTGTATTTTTACCTATTGAACCTATTGAAGCTACGGGAAAGGCAGTTTGTCCCTATTGTAGTACTACTTTCTTATTGGTGGATCATGCTCAATAAGAAGATCCCTTTAAAAATGACCAAGATCTTGATTGTAGGACCTGCGTGGATCGGTGATATGGTAATGGCACAAAGCCTGTATCGGGTTTTGGCGAAACGTTATCCAGGGGTCATTATCGATGTGTTGGCGCTGGCTTCAAGCGGCGCTATTGTTGCACACATGCCTGAAGTGCGCCGCTTCATTCCACTGCCCATTGGGCATGGAAAATTGCATCTATGGCAGCGTTACCGTTTAGCATGCCGTTTGCGGGAGGAACGATACCAGCAGGCTATCGTACTCCCTAATTCTTTTAAGTCAGCCTTAATTCCTTTTTGGGCCAAGATCCCTACCCGCACCGGATGGCGCGGTGAAATGCGTTATTTTATATTAAATGATTTGCGCATACTGAATAAAAAAGCAATTCCTTTAATGGTAGATCGTTTTATCGCATTGGGTTTAGAAAAAAGAGCTGTTTTACCTGAAGATAAGCCCATTCCTTCATTGGAAGTGCCCTCTCAAGCAGTTGTAATAGCCAGCCAAAAACAGGGTATTCATCATGGGCGCCCTGTTGCTGCGTTTTGTCCCGGTGCGGAATATGGCCCTGCGAAACGATGGCCGATTGAACATTTCGTAACGCTTGGAAAAGCCTTAATACAAAAAGGGTGGGATATATGGTTATTTGGCGGCCCTAATGATATTTCTATTACACAAGCCATTTGCAATGGCATTGGAATGCATTGTACCGATTTAGGCGGCAAAACCAGTTTAACAGAAGCAGTTAATCTCCTATCACTTGCAGATGTGGTAGTGAGCAATGATTCAGGTTTAATGCACATTGCGAGCGCGTTAAAACGCCCTTTAATTGTTATCTATGGATCTTCTGACCCTCGGCATACCCCCCCTTTAGCTCAACAGGTAAAAATGCTAACGCTGGGATTATCTTGCAGTCCTTGCTTTGAACGAGAGTGTCCGCTAGGGCATTTGCGTTGTTTGCATGATTTAAAACCAGAACAGGTTCTGCAAGCGCTAAATGAATTGAGACAGGAATGTAAATAACCTTGAATACAATAGATTTAACCTGGCTTAATACGGCTGTTAATGCCGCTTTACCGCTGTCATGCAAAGATAAAGGCATTTTCTTTTATCTTAAAAAATATCCGGGCATTATTTATCGAAAAGTTAAAAATCGCGAGACTAAAGCTATTATTTATCAAGGAAAATCGTATTTCGTCAAAGTGCATGAAGGTGTTGGCTGGAAAGAAATCTTTAAAAACCTCTTGCGCGGTCGTTTACCTGTGCTGGGGGCAACCTTGGAGTGGGAAGCAATCTTACGATGCCAACAGGCAAAAATATTAACGACTCCCTTGGTAGGCTATGGAAAGTGGGGCATATTGAATAAACAATGCTCTTTTATCTTAACGCGCGATCTCAAAGAAACACTCAGTCTGGAAACACTAGGACAAGCATGGGAAGTAAATCCACCGCTATTTACCGTGAAACGACAAATTATTCGGGAATTAGCCAAAACAGCACGGCTTTTTCATCAGCAAAAGCTCATCCATCGTGATTTTTATCTTTGTCATTTTTTAGTACCCCAAGCTGTTTTATCTGCTGAAAAGCTATTGCCTACACTACCAATTTATATTATTGATTTACATCGTGCAAAAATAAAAAGGTTTTTTAGAACGACTTTGTTAGTAAAAGACTTAGGAGGTTTGTTATTTTCAAGTCTGGATTTTTCTTTAGGGAATCGAGATTATCTTTATTTTATTAAACATTATGAAAGATCGAACTTAAAAGAAGCGCTAAAAAAATATGCTTTCTGGAATAAGGTCATCAATCGTGCTAAACGACTCTACTACAGGGAACATGGTTGTTGTTCACAAAGAACAGTCTCATTTCGCTTTAATGATATGCTTAAAGCACGAAGAGTATATTAAAGTGCCAAAAGGATTGTAAATATGTCAGATCAAACTTTTATTACCAAGAGAACCATTACGAGAAAGTGGGTCTGTCAAAAAAACTCTCTTAACGAATCAGTGGCTAAAATTCTCGATGGCTTGAATGATAAGTCTTATCATGATGCTTCTTTATTTTCTGTAAAAGCGGTTTTAAAACAGGATAAAAAAACGGAGCTTATCCTGATTGACTGTAATGGCACTTTGCTTGTTATAAAGCACTATAGAATGCCTGATTTAGCTTATCACATTCGTCGTTTGTTTTTTGAATCACGCGCGGCACGCAATTGGAAGAATGCGCAACGGTTAGTGCAGTGGGGCATTGCGACACCTGTGCCTGTTGCTTATATTGAAAGACGTTTCTTTTTTCTTAGGCGAGAATCATTCTATATTACAGAATATATTCAAGGTCAATGTTTATGCGAAGCATTGCCTCATTGTAGTGAAGAAATACAAACTATTTTGGCTGAAAAGGTCATTAATTTCCTGAAGATACTACACCAAAAAGGATTTGTACATGGCGATATGAAATGTACTAATATGATAGTGATAAAAAAAGAGATTTTTTTTCTTGATCTGGACTCAATGCGCCATGTTATTTTTAGGCGCCGCTATAAGATAAATGGAGATTATAATCGATTTTTAAAAAATTGGTTGACAAAACCACATCTATTTTCAACTTTTGAAAAAGCATTTTTCCCAGACCGGAACAATGCTTTAATAGGCAAAAATAAGTAATTTATCACCGCGCCGATTTTGAAATACTGCTAGAGGAGACTGATTTTTTAAAATTTCAGGAATCAGATTTTCCTCTGATTCTATATGGTTAATATTAATTGCAAAATAAATAGGAAGCATGCCTTGATTTGATCGCAAGATGGCGAGCTCTTGGTTAAGATTCTTTTTAGTGAAATCTTCTTGCTGGCAGTCTCTGTTTTTCTGGGTATTATTAAAGAGATCGCTTGCCAAGAAACAGATTTGAGGGCTGTTTGTTATAACCAAGTTGTTTTTTTTCCCCTCTTGGGATAACCACTTACCAGCGTCAGCGAGATACGTTTTTGAAGTCCCAAAATTTCCAATACTGCCAATGGCTAAATAAAGAAATCCTATGCAGGCAAAAAGATATAGCCAACGCTGCCTTTTGTGTGTCTGATGCCAAAGGCAATAAAGATGATAAACAGTACCGGGGATCCAAAGCATGGCAATAAGACAAAAAAGTAGTATATAACGCTCACTGAGAAAAAAATTCTTTAATATAAAGAAAAAGCAGACCAGCAGATTTAGCACCAATATTCCATAAAGCAGACGGCTATTGATCTTGGATGGAATCACTTTGTGAATCATTCCATACCCCGCCAGTATTCCATAGAAAAAAGAGAGGGTAGAAATAAGCATCATCAATAAAATGCCCACCGTACCGCTCATCAGAATGGTACCACCTGAGCCTTTTGCCATTATTGACAATACGTATTGTTGCATTTTCAATACGGCTTCTTGAAAAGGCAAACACAGATTTAATATAGGATGTAAGAGAATGGTTTGTAATTCAGATAATCTGCCAACGTAATTAAAGCTGTGAAATTGAGTGATAAAGACCAGTAAAACCGCACCGGCAATCAGTATTATGCTTTCTGCTTTCATAAGCAGCCCCATTTTCTTTTTCCATTCAATATCAGGCATTACTAAGAATATGAGTGGTGTAAATAAGAGGATCACGAAACCTTCAATCCGAAACAGACCAGCAATACTCATCAGCAATCCCCATGCAAAACCATATCGCCATTGGTGAGAATGTGCCAGTTTTAACAAGCAGGCGATCGCTAACACGCTAAATGCCCAATAACCATGATCACGGAGAATATCAGCACGCAAATGGTTATAATTTTTAAAACAGAAAATGGTCAAAATACCAAGCCAGACGAAAGGCGGTTTTTTATATATTATTTGAGTTAAGAAAGTAAAACTGACAACCAGTAATATATCCAGAAATGTTACTAATATATAAGCAGAAGTCAGTAAACTAAAATCGCTAAGTTGATATATCCATGCAATGAGAATCGAAAAAAATGGCCATTTATAAACACTATAGGCTGAAGCAAAGCCGTCCTTGATATAGTGTGCTGCGGACGTCAAGTATAAAAAGCCGTCAATATTGCTGGGTTGTCCATGCGAAAATATGATAATACTCATCAGGAGGCTTAAACAGACAGCACTCCAGTAAGGGTGTTTATATAAGACAGTGACACTATTTCGAAAGAGCGATGATTTTAGCACCTTATTTCTCCCCTAAATAGAAATCAAGCGTTTTTTCTATCCCGCTTTCGATAGTTTCTGTAGGCTGCCAGCCCATGGAGTTTTTCATTTTGTCTGCATTGATAGCATAGCGCCAATCATGTCCGGGGCGATCACGAACGAATGTTATGAATCGCTCGTGAGGTGCTTTTTCGGGAAAGCGTTCGTCCATTTTATGGCATATCAATTTAACAATAGCGAGGTTGGTTAATTCCTGATTTCCGCCAATATTATAAATATCTCCCGTACGGCCATAACGTAAAACAGTATCGATTCCCCGGCAATGATCCTCTACATAAAGCCAATCGCGGATATTGCTGCCATCGCCATAGACAGGGATGGGTTCTTGATGTTGGCAAGCACGAATAATGGTTGGGATTAATTTTTCAGCATGTTGATAAGGCCCATAATTATTTGAACAATTTGTAAGAGTGGTAGGCAACCCATAAGTATGTTGATAAGCGCGTACTAAATGATCCGATCCGGCTTTGGTGGCAGAATACGGTGAATTGGGAGCATAGGGTGTTTTTTCGCTAAAAGGCAGATCAGTTTTATCGAGACTGCCGAAGACTTCGTCTGTCGAGATGTGATGAAAGCGGCATTGATTATCCGTATAGTGTTGTTCTTCAAGCCAGATCAAACGCGCAGCTTCCAATAAAGTGAAGGTGCCTACGATATTAGTCTGTACAAAGGTTGAAGGGCCAGTGATAGACCGATCAACATGACTTTCAGCAGCAAAATGCACAATAGCATTAATCTGATGTTTTCTAAGGAGTTGTTGGATCAGCTGGCTGTCAACAATATCTCCTTGATAGAAGGAAAACTGTTGATGTTGACTGAGGCCAGAGAGATAGCGCTTATTCCCAGCATAAGTGAGTTTATCTAATACAATAATGTTAAGATGCGGATCAGTATTTATCAAATGATGAACAAAATTAGCGCCAATAAACCCGGCGCCGCCGGTAATCAGTACATGTTTTGGAATAAAGGCGGTTTTCATTATTGCAACAATGCTTTGATCATGATACTAACCTCTTCTTTCCAATCTGGCTGCTCAAGACCAAATTGCGTTTTAATTTTCGTGCAATCCAAAATAGCCCGTAAGGGGCGGGATGCTTTTGCACGATATTCGGCTGTTGAAACGGGAATGATTTCTTCTACCGCCAGACTTGTATATTGTCTCGCAACTTCAATACAGTAACAAGCAAAATCATACCACGAGAGGGGAGGCTGTCCCGTATAGTGATAAATACCCCAAACAGGAAAATCGGAAGCCAGCATGGAGAGCGATGCCAGAGCAATGGAGCGGGCGCTGGTAGGACTCGCATATTGATCAGACACAACTTTTAAGACCTTTTGTTGTAGAGCTGCTTTGACGATAGTACTAATAAAATTAATATGATTTAGTTTGAATACGCCCGAAACGCGCAAAATAAAATAGTGTTTTAGGTCTTTCATTAAGGCCTGCTCTCCAAGCCACTTTGTTTTACCGTAGTAATTGCAGGGGGCGGGAATATCTTCTTCCGTATAAGCGCTTTCCTGATTTCCTTGAAAAACATAATCTGTCGAGTAATGCAATACCGGGATCTCTTGTTTAGCACAAAGGCTGGCAATATTGTTTACTCCACTCGTGTTTACTGCAAATGCACTGGATTGATCAGTTTCTGCTTTATCAACAGCAGTATAAGCGGCAGTGTTAATCACCCAATCGGGCTTATGTGTTAAGATTTGTGTTTCCAGGCAGGATTTGTCCTGAATGTTGCACTCATCGCGAGAAAGCGCAATGATGTCGTGTGAAAATTGACGATGATTACATTCCATTAGGGCTGATCCAACCTGACCAGCGCTGCCTAATAACAGAATTTTCATTATACCTGCCTGTAAAGGGGTAATTGATTGGGTTTGAGATCGCGCAATCGCCAAGACTGTTTATCTTTTTGAGAGACGATGGGATTCGTTATTGGCCAGGGAATATTTAAATCGGGATCATTCCATTGTATCGTTATCTCAGAAGCCGGATCATAATAATCGGTACATTTGTACTGAAAATCAACGAATTTGGTGAGTGCGCAAAAACCATGGGCAAACCCTGGAGGAATATAGATTTGTTCTTGTGTTTTAGCCTGAAGTTCTACCGTGATAAAGCGGCCAAATGCAGGCGACCCATATCGCACATCGACAATGACATCAAATACGGCTCCTTGTGTTAACCAGATTAATTTTCCCTGCGTATGATGAAGCTGATAATGCAGTCCTCGTAAAACCCCTTGCTCGGAACGTGACATATTGTCTTGTACAAAGGGCAAATCGATACCGGCCAATTCACGATAACGAAGCGCATGAAAATGCTCTATAAAAAATCCTCTTTCATCGCCAAATAATGTTGGTTGAATACGCAATACGCCCGGCAAGGCAGTTTTTATGACATTCATAGTATGCCTTCTGGATTCGGTAATTCTCTCAAATAATCTCCATAATCATTGTTAAATCGAGAGGCGAGTTTTAACAATTGTGTTGAATCAATATAACCCATTCGCCAGGCGATTTCTTCGGGACAACCGATTTTTAAACCCTGCCGTTGTTCTAATACTTGAATAAAACGGGCAGCGTCTGCTAAAGCGTTGTGTGTGCCTGTATCCAGCCAGGCAAAGCCGCGGGCGAACTTATGTACTTGCAAACGGCCTTGTTCTAAATAACATTGGTTAAGATCAGTGATCTCCAATTCACCGCGAGCAGAAGGTTTTAAGCGCTTTGCTAATTCTACGGCATCGTTTTCATAAAAGTACAACCCCGTGACAGCATAATTGGAAATAAAAGTTTTTGGTTTTTCGATAAGCCGGTGGGGTTTTCCCTGAGGGTTAAATTCAATAACACCATAACGGTTGGGATCTCGTACATAATAAGCAAAAACAGTAGCGCCTGTGTTGAGTTGACGGGCTTCCTGTAAAAATTGGGAGAGATTATGCCCGTAAATAATATTATCTCCCAATGCCAGTGCAGCAGATGCTCCCTCCAGAAAGTCTTCGGCCAGGATCAGGGCTTGTGCAATGCCCTCTGGTTTGTGTTGAATAAGAAATTGCAGGTGGATCCCCCATTGAGAGCCGTCTCCTAATAAACTTTCATACAAAGGCTTGTCTTGGGCAGTAGTGATCATTAAAATCTCAGTTAAGCCGCTCAGCATAACAGTCGATAATGCATAATAAATCATAGGCTTATCATAAACTGGCAATAAGTGTTTGCTAATACTGAGGGTGGATGGGTACAGGCGTGTTCCTAAACCGCCTGCCAATATAATAGCTTTCATGGGCGTGTATCACTTATGAAACTGGCGTTTTGCTTGTTCAACTATTTCCCCTACGGGGGCCTACAGCGTGACTTTATGCGGATCATGCTTTTATGTCAACAACGCGGACATACGGTTGATGTTTACACAATGCGGTGGGAAGGGGAGTTTCCCGCGGGCATTACTATTCACAAGATCCCGGTTTGTGCTTTCACGCACCATACGCGCAACCATCGATTTAGCCGCAAAGTAATGCACTTGCTAAAAAAACAAAATTATGATGTTGTCATTGGTTTCAACCGAATGCCGGGATTGGATATCTATTTTGCAGCAGATGTTTGTTTTGCTTGGCAAATGCAACAAAGACATGCACGTTATATTCGTTACTTACCTCGTTACCATACCTATCTTATGCTGGAGCGAGCATTGTTTTATCAAGCTCATTCGCCTCAGATTTTGTTTTTAACCCCTTTGCAGCAAAATATCTACCAACAGTATTATCCGCTTGCTGCTGATAAAATACATCTGTTACCCCCTGGTTTGGATCCAGACTGGTGTCGGGGCGTTGATAAGAATCTTGAGCGGAAACACTGTCGTGAAGAATTAGGTCTCAATGATCAAGATATATTACTGTTGTCAGTTGGATCACACTTTATCACGAAAGGCATTGAAAGAAGCATTTATGCGTATGCAGCCTTACCGGAATCAATTCGTTCTAAAGCTTATTTTTTTATCGTGGGTCAAGGCAATGAGAAGCCGTGTTTACAATTGGCAAAATCATTGGGAATTAGTAACAGACTCTTTTTTTTGGGTTCAAAACCAAAAGTACTGCCTTTTATGCTAGCGGCTGATCTTCTTTTACATCCGGCTCATCATGAATCTGCGGGCATGGTTTTGATTGAAGCGCTTGCTTCTGGCTTAGGCGTGATAACAACTGCAGATTGCGGGTATGCTTTTCATATAAAACAAGCTAATGCAGGTATTATTTTAACTTCTCCCTTTTCACAGACAGCATATAATAATGCTTTATTAGAAGCGCTGTCTCAACGAAAAACGACAGCATGGCGGCAGAATGCGTTAACTTATGCGGCAAAAACCGATCTCTCGGGATTGCATGAAAGCGTAGTTAATATTATCGAGGGGTTTTAGTGATCCAGATCATCCGATGCCAAAATCAAATCTGCTTTAACAGCCTTTAAAGCTTTTCTAATGCGCTTTAATCCTTTCTTGACTGCTGCTGATTTCAACTCATTTTCGTCTGGATTTAATACCATGGTAGCATGATTGACATGATCCATATAAATACTTAAGCCTTCTGAAGGAATAAATACCATTTCATAACCCAATTCAACCAGCCGGCGGTGCAATTCTCTGCCTGCTGTGCTGTCTTTATGAATAAAACTGAGCCGATGTTCTTTTAATAAGTCAGTGCGATATAAAGCACAGTGGCTGCGTAAATAATAAGGGTTTTCTGAGGTTCCATATAATTTATTTTTCTTTTTGTTTCCGAATAAGCCCAAAAAGAGATGGAAGTAACGTTCTATTTTTTTGAATAATCGCTTATACCAGGGTTTTGATTCCAGTTTCCAGGAACCCACACCTGCAACTAAAGGATGGCCTTCAATATGACGCAATAAGAAATCCAGCCAACCCTGTTTTTTAACCAATGTATCAGTGTGGATAACCAGCATATAGGGTGTGTTAACCTGCGCAATAGCTTCATTTAAGGCATTCCCATGAGATTCCCAGGGGGTTGGATCCAAAGTGGTATCTCGTATTAATAGGTTTATCCAGGAGAGAGTTTTTAAGTAATCGGTAGAAGCATCCTGGGATCCATTATCAATAACTAAAATCTCTGCTTGATTAATATCGGTATGTTTACGTAAAAGTCTTAAGCACAATTTAGTCAGCTCAAGCGTCTTGTAATGGGGAATGACGATCGTTACCTTTGCTTGATTTAAGTTTAATACCATTTTTTTTCTCCCGGGGGGCGCGTGCGAAAACGCCGATAAGACCATAAATATTGCTCAGGTTTTTGTCGAATCATGCTTTCAATTGCCTGATTAACGCGTGCGGCATCTGCTGTTTCATCACCACTAGGAAATTGATCCAAAGGCGGGTGAATAACCATATCATAACCTGTATTATCATCTCGGCGAAAATAAGAAGCAATGAACACGCGTGCATTAGCTATCTTGGCCAAGCGGGTAGTAGCTGTCAGAGAATAAGCGGGAATATTAAAAAAGGGTGCAAATACCCCTTCTTTTTTGCCGGGATCGATATCAGGGCTGTACCATAAAGGCATACCCTGGCGAAGCTCTTTTACAAAAGAAATCATATTACGTCTATCGTGCAGTTGATGATAAAGGGCTTGGCGTCCCGTTAATAAAAAACGTAATAAAGGATGTTTGGGTTCTCGAAAAATAACTGAAAAGTTAAGGTGCAAACTGAACAAACGTCCAATTAACTCCATTGGTAAAAAATGTCCGCCTAATACCATGATAGCTTGATCGGGTGAAGGTTGACTGGGGATTTGTTCCAAACCGCGAATGTTGGCCAATTTTGCGATTTTTTCGGTGGGTGCCCACCAAGCCACAGCGGTTTCAAACACCGACATACCCAGGGATTCAAAATATTGACGTAGAAGAGTATCTCGTCTTTTCTGAGACCAATCAGGAAAACACGCATCAATGTTGATTTTGGCAGTCGTTTTACCGCGAGTTGGCAGATAATATCCTAATCGACCCAGATATTTACCCAGAAACAGTAAACATCGAAAAGGCAAGCAAATTACCAGCCCTCGACCAAGTTGTATTAACGGCCATAATGGCCAATAACGCAATGGTAATAAAGACCGGTGTTTTGTTATCACGATTTTGTATTGATCCTGTAGCAGTTTATTATTTACTAGTGCGTTATTTTAAACATTCAGTTACACTAAGGCAATTCTCTTAACAGGAATTATAAAGTTTATGAAAATCATCATCTTAGGTGCTGGGCAAGTAGGAGGAACGTTGGCAGAAAACCTGGCGCTGGAAGATAATGATGTCACCATTGTCGATGTAGACAGCTTGCGGTTACGTGAATTGCAAAATCGGTTGGATGTACGAACGATAGTAGGATCGGGCTCTTATCCCAGCGTCTTGCAACAAGCCGGCGCAGAAGATGCTGATATGTTGATTGCAGTAACCAATATTGATGAAACCAATATGCTGGCTTGTCAAATTGCCTACACCCTATTTAGTACCCCGACCAAAATTGCCCGTATACGCGGGCGCTCTTATCTGGCGCATCCGGAATTGTTTAATAATAATAATATTCCTATTGATGTGCGAATCAGTCCGGAACACTTGGTGACAAATTACGTTGAACGTTTGATTGAATACCCTGGCGCGCTGCAAGTCCTGGATTTTGCAGAAGGGGCTGTACAAATGGTTGCTGTAAATCCGCAGCAAAATGGTAGTTTTGTCGGTAAATCCTTAAAATTTATCTCAACGCAAGTGCCCCATAACCAAGTGCATATTGCCGCAATTTATCGTGATAACCAGTCAATTTCCTTAATAGGAGATACGACCATTCAAGCAGGAGATGAAGTCTTTTTTATCGCTCCTCGCCAGCATATCCGTGATATTATGGCAGGGTTTCGTAATTTGGATACTCCTTATCGCCGCATCATCATAGCGGGCGGCGGGAATATTGGCTATTGTTTGGCATTGGCTTTAAAAGAGCATTTCAATGTAAAAGTCATCGAACACAATGCCAAACGAACCCAGGAATTAGCCGCTGAATTGGATGGTGTCACTGTTCTTCTAGGAGATGTCTCTGACAGAAATTTGTTAATCGATGAAAACATTGATGCTACCGACATCTTTTGTTCTGTTACCAATGACGATGAAGCGAATATTATGTCAGCCATGTTAGCCAAACGCTTAGGCGCAAAGACCGTGATGGCGCTCATCACGCGCACAGCTTATGTCGATTTAATTGAAGGGAGCAGTGTTGATATTGTCGTTTCACCGCAGCATGCCACCATCGGCAGTATTTTAACGCATTTAAGACGGGGCGACATTGTCTGTGTTCATTCCTTGCGTCGAGGAGCTGCTGAAGCCATTGAAGCCATCGCCCACGGCGACAGACGCACTTCACGACTGGTAGGCCGTCTGCTGAATGAAATTCATTTACCCAAAGGGGTTCGCGTTGGTGCTATTGTACGTGATGGTCATGTCATTATCGCCAGGAAGGATCTAATGATAGAAGCCGAAGATCACTTCATTTTATTTTTAGATGATAAAAAACGTATTAATGAAGTAGAGAACTTGTTTCAGGTAGACGTTGGCTATTTTTAAGCCTACTCAAAGCGCTTTGAATATAGAAAGAGAGAGCATATTCTATGCAGTTTACAGCAATCTGCCGTGTATTGGGTGTTTTAATTTTACTGTTTAGTTTAAGCATGCTGCCGCCTGCAGTGGTAGGGCTTATTTACCACGATGGAGCGATTAAACCTTTTATCTTGGGTGCGATGCTTACAGCCGGTGCGGGCATTTGCCTGTGGCTTCCTTTTCGGCATCGAAAGCATGAGCTAAAAACTCGCGATGGTTTTTGGGTGGTATCGCTTTTCTGGTTTGTTTTATCTTTATTTGCAGCGATCCCGCTCATGTTAGCAACCAATTTGCACGAAACTTTAACCGATGCCATGTTTGAAACAGTCTCAGGTTTTACTACTACCGGTGCTACCGTTTTGATAGGCATTGATCAATTGCCGCATGCGATATTGTATTACCGCCAACAACTGCAATTCTTAGGCGGTATGGGAATTATCGTGCTGGCAGTCGCCATTTTGCCCATGTTAGGTATTGGCGGAATGCAGCTCTATAAAGCAGAAACACCCGGGCCCGTGAAAGACAATAAGATAACGCCGCGGATCACCGAAACTGCCAAGACCTTATGGTACATTTATGTGGGGATCGTCATATTGTGTACCTTGGCCTATTGGGCAGCGGGTATGAATTTTTTCGATGCATTGGGACATAGTTTTGCAACCGTTGCTACCGGGGGGTTTTCAACCCATGATGCGAGTTTTGGTTATTTTCATAGCAATCTGCTTGAGGTTATTGCCACTTTCTTTATGTTGATTAGCAGCTTGAATTTTTCACTGCATTTTATAGCGGTGCAGCAAGGGCGTCTTGATCATTATTGGCGGGATGCTGAGGTTAAATCCTATCTCTATCTTTTATTGGGTGCCATCGTATTAATAACCGTTACGCTGCTGATTTACCATGTATATCATCGCCCGGGTCAAGCGTTTATTCAAAGTATGTTTAATATTGTTTCTCTTTCTTCTACCACGGGTTTTGTCAGCACCAATTTTGATGTATGGCCCACCTTCGTTCCTATCATGCTGATGATCATTGCGTTAATCGGGGGTTGTGCGGGCTCTACGAGCGGCGGTATCAAAATGGTTCGCATTTTATTATTATACAAGCAGGGCTCTTCTGAATTGCAGCGTTTAATTCATCCCAAAGCGGTATTGGCCTTAAAGTTTGGTGATACGGTAGTAACAGATGGCGTGATTCAAGCAATTTGGGGATTCATTGCCTTATTTATGTTAGTTTTTACCGTGTTGGTATTAGGGATGATGGCAACGGGCTTAGATTTGCGCACGGCTTTTAGCGCTGTTGCGGCGTGCATTGCTAACGCAGGCCCGGGCCTCGGCGCTGTGACGGATAATTTTAAAAACGTAAGCGATGTTGGAAAGTGGGTCTTGATTTTTGCGATGTTAACGGGGCGGTTGGAAATCTTTACATTATTAGTATTGTTCAGCCCATCCTTTTGGCGCTTATAGTCTTCGTCATTGCGCTTTATGCTTTGTTGGCTGCACTTGCTCGCAAAAATCATGTATTATTTATACACTCCTTTTGCTCGCAAGTTTGCCGCTTCGCCTAAAACACAATGACAAAGACTATCCATTATTTTTTGGGGATTTTATTATGAATTGGTCAGCAATATTGTTTTTTGTTATCGCAGCACTGTTGTGTTGGTGGATGTTTCGCATCGTTAAAACACAAAAAGGCGCCTTCACAAAAGCAAACTTTTCTAAAACGTTAGGCACATTGGGAGTGTTGTCACTGATTTTAATTGCTTTTATTGCGCTCTGTATTTTTTTACTAAGGCAATAAACCCTTAGCCTATTAGCATTCGCATAAATTGATATAGCAAGCCCATGATAGGCGACATTAACATCGGCAATATATTAGTGAGGATGAGCAAAACAATAATAATAAAACCAAAAGGTTCCAAGCGTGAGTAAAATACCGCTAATGAACCTGAGAGAAAACTTAAAACAACTCGCGAGCCATCCAGCGGGGGAATAGGTAAGACATTTAAGGCAATCAAGATAACATTGATGGCGATCCCCGCTTCACCCATTCCTTGCAAGGCGCCGCTGTGCATCAGCACGCCTATTTTAAAAAGTAATCCCCACCCTATCGCCATGACAAAGTTGGCAGCGGGCCCTGCAGCGGCTACCAATGCTATATCCCGTTTGGGGCGCGATAGGTTTTGCCAGGTAACGGGTACCGGTTTCGCCCAGCCAAAAACAAAACCAGTGGTAAATAACATCACTAAAGGCAGAAAAACAGTGCCAATCGGATCGATATGTTTCAGAGGGTTTAACGTCAACCGCCCGAGCATTTTGGCCGTGGGATCGCCCAATTTACTGGCTGCCCAGCCATGAGCGACTTCATGCAGAGTAATGGCAAATAAAACAGGAATTACCCATTTGGCCAAGGTTTGTAAGATGCTGATACTATCCATTTTTTCAGTATAACCCATATTCATCTTGATAGTACTTTGAAGATCTTAAAAGCACTGAGGCTTGATTAAGATAGCAGTCCATATGAAATTTTGAATTTTTGCCTCTTTTGAAGGAGTCAATGTATAGAGCGCGCAGCGCTGAATATTCATGAAAATTAATGTGACAGTGTAGTACACACATCGGGGGGATTTTATCCTGCCAATATCGTTGGTACCAACATTCCCATTGCTTCCAGCAAGCGATATTGGCTTAATAGATAATCGTATTGTCCATCGGCTAAACCAGTGCGCGCACTGAAATATTCATTCTCAGCATCTAAAACATCTAACAAGCTGCGCTGCCCAATGTCAAATTCCAAGCGATAACTTTTAACAACAGCCGCTGTGCTAGCTACATTGCGTTTGAGGATTTTTAAACGATCTTCATAGACTTTCATATCTGTCCAGGCTGTTGAAACGCGTTCATCAATGTCACGGCGAGTTAGAGCGAGCTCTTGCAAAGCTTTATCCCGTTGTTCAATGGCTTTTTTGATTTCAGCCCTGTCGCTGCCGCCGTTATATAAATTATAATCAGCGCGTATTAAGGCCATATTTTGATTGTTTTGACCAATGACTCCATCCAGCTCGTTGTCATATTGTGCTTGTAAATCCAGGCTGATAGTAGGTAAATAATTAGCACGTAATGCAGCAATATTCTGACCTGCTGAATCTACATTAGCTTGCGCTGCTGCAATAAGGGGATTATTTTTAAGAGCAATGGTTCGTGCAATATCTAATTCTTGCGGAAGCTGGCTGGCATTTAACGCTGTTTTTTCAAGAATAGGAGCAGGCGCTTTCCCAACTTCTTGCATAAATACATGATTAGCCTGTTCCATAGTCGATAATTCTGTTTCGTAGCGAGCCTGTGCTTGCGTTACACGGGTATCTGATAATTGCAATTCTGATCGGCGTGACGCGCCGCCTTGAAAACGTTTCTTTATTTTTACCCGGTTTTTAAGGTGAGATTTTACGTCTTTTTGGGAGATATCAAGCCGTTCGCGATAACGTAATATATTTAAATAAGCATTGATAATATGGAGGCTAACGCTCTCCCGTATACCAATGGCAGTTTGTTTAGTGGCAGCGAGTTCAGCTTCATCCCGGCTTACACGGTTTAATACTTTACCGCCGTCATAAATCAGTTGACGGATCTCCAATACTTTTTCTTGCCGTATTAAATCAACGTGATTGTTGCCTTCAGCTCGTGTGGTGACATTGTTGGTTCGCTCAGGCCCATAAGCTGCTGATGCTGTCACATTAGGCAATAATTCTCCATGCGTGCTTAGCAAGGTTTCTTCTGCAGCCCGTATTTCTGATTGTGCGCTGAGTGTTTTTGGATGATTGGCTAAAGCAAATTGCAGCACTTTTTGCAGATTAGAACGGTTATTAGTCCAATCTGACATACGGCCTTTATTTTTATTAACACTCAAGCCAGGATTTTTTTTAGGAGTTTTAGCGGACTGCTTATTGTTAACATCAAAAGTGTGTCCCTTTCTAACGAAGACCGCCACATCTTCTTGTTGGTTATTTTCCTTTGCATAGCTTACCAGTATGATTCCAAGCAAACTTAAAATCATGACGGCGCCAATAAAGGCAAGCACTTGATGTGCAAAATGTAGGACAGGATGCATTCCATTGCTATTCATAGATGGCCTATAGCGTTCTTTCCAGATCCATAACACGATGGACTAAGAGGCCACTGATAAAATTGTTCATTTTTTGCTCCAGACGGCGCGCTTTATAGATCGTTCTAGTGAATAGAATAGCCTAATTTCAATGAGTTACCAGGAAACAGGCGTTTCAGAGGGTTGAATTTGGCAAAAAGAGTTCAACCAGATTATTGAGGTATCGATACCCGAGCGGGGTTGGACAAAATTGTTTCTCATCCATCTCAAGCCATCCCAGTGAATGGGCTTTTAGCAGAATGGGCTGGATAACATCGGGAGCGAGGCCGGTATGACGTTGAAAATGCTCGAAAGTCGTGGCTTGAAAGAGGCGTAAGGTATTCAGCATAAATTCAAATGGAAGCTCTTCCTCGCTGACAAGATATTCTTGAGCGATAAAGGGTTTGGCTTCATCAAGATAATTAGCAGGCATTTTGTTTTTCCAAAAGCGTCTGATGTGGTGAGTATCGTGATGGGTTAATTTACTGTGACTGCCAGCCCCTATTCCTAAATAGTCGCCATACGTCCAATAATTAAGATTATGACTGCAATAACCCTCTTGACGACAAAACGCAGAGATTTCATAGCGTGTTATACCGGCACTCTTCAGCATCGCAATCCCTTCGTTTTCCATCTGAATGATTATTTCTTCTTTGGGCAGTTTTGGTTGATAACGATAAAATAAAGTATTGGGTTCTATGGTTAATTGATACCAGGAAAGATGCTCGGTGTTGAGATCAATAGCTTGTTTCAGCTCGCTTAATGCTGCTTTGACAGATTGGTTTGGCAATCCATACATGAGATCGATATTAATACGTTTAAAACCAGCTTTACGGGCATTTTCAACCGCTGCAATACCTTCTTCTGCGCTGTGAATACGGCCCAATTTTTGCAAAGCCGTGTCTTGAAAACTTTGTAAGCCCAGTGACAGTCGGTTAATACCGGCATTAAGATAAGCATCGAAATGGCCTTGTTCTACTGTACCGGGATTGGCTTCCAAAGTGATTTCCACATCCTTTGCTATGCAATAGCGTGAAGCAATGGTTTGCAATAAGCGTGTGTAAGCTGTGCCTGAAAATAAAGAAGGGGTTCCCCCTCCAATAAAAATGGTTTGAATGGCGCGATCGTTAAGTTCAGATTGATGAGCTTCCAAGTCTTTGATTAAACGATCGATATAAGTGTTTTCCAGATTTTTATCAGGATGCTGACTAATAGCATGAGAATTGAAGTCACAATAAGGGCATTTTTTAATGCACCAGGGGATATGAATATAAAGGGAAAGTGAAATCATAACTGTTTTTTTAAAAGTAAAGACGTTATTATATCTTATGTCCAAGATAGATACTACATTGTTAAGAGATCTAAAAGAAATTGCTTCTGGAGCAGCTTTGCTGCTTATGGCGCTTTATGAGCAGGGTTTAAGATCCGAGCAGATCGGTGAAAAATCCGATAAAACCCCCGTTACGGAAGCCGATTTAATGGCTCATGCCTACCTTTCTCAGGCTTTACAAAAATTAACCCCTACTATTCCGATTATCTCTGAAGAAGCTCTGATCCCTGATTTCAAAACACGTCAAACCTGGCCTCGATATTGGTTAATTGACCCGCTGGATGGTACCAAAGAATTTCTTGAAAACACTGACGAGTTTGCCATTAATATTGCCCTGATTGAACATCAACAGCCTGTTTTAGGGTTGGTTTATCTGCCGGTTACTAAAACCTGTTATTATGCCAAACAAGGTATGGGCGCTTATAAGCAAATTGAGAATCATGAGCCTCAAGCGATCTGCACACGCAGCCGCCAATCGCGAGATGAGATCATCGTGTTGACCAGCCGGCGAAATCACGGCAAACGGGTGGCTGCATTTACAGAAGCACTGCCTAATGCGCACTTAATACGCTATGGCAGCACTGTAAAATTATGCCTTATTGCAGAAGGAAGCGCTGATGTATATATGCGCTTTAGCCGCATGCTGGAATGGGATTTGGCTGCAGGGCACTGTATTTTGAAAGAAGCAGGCGGTCAAGTCTGTTTGATCACAGGCGAGGCCTTGGCTTACAATACGCCAGAATTGATGCACCCTAATTTTTTTGCTATTGGCTGTCCCGATTACCCCTGGCAATCGGCAATAGCAGGCCTTATTAAATGAACAGGAGTATTAAAAATGTCGACTCAGAAACACGTTAAAGTAGCTATTACCGGCGCTGCAGGCCAAATTGGTTATGCCTTGGTATATCGCATTGCATCAGGCCAAATGTTTGGCCCGGATGTTGAGGTGAGTTTACATTTAATTGAATTAGCTGCTTCTTTGCCGGCTTTGGAAGGCGTTGTCATGGAATTACATGATTGCGCTTTTCCTTTATTGCGCAATGTGGTTTGTACAGATGATTTGGCAAAAGGAATGCGTGATGTCAACTGGGCTGTTTTAGTCGGTGCTGTGCCTCGCAAAGCCGGTATGGAGCGTTCCGATTTATTAAAAATAAATGGCAGCGTTTTTACAGCCCAAGGCAAAGCGATTAACGATAATGCAGCCGATGATGTGCGTATTTTTGTGGTGGGGAATCCCTGCAATACGAATTGCCTGATTGCGATGAGTAATGCCAAAGATATTCCGCATGATCGTTTTTATGCGATGACCATGTTAGATGAATTGCGCGCTAAAGCACAATTAGCAATGCGCGCACAGTGCGCTGTCAAAGACGTTTCTCAGATGGTGATTTGGGGAAATCATTCTGCAACACAATATCCTGATTTTTACAATGCGAAAATAAACCAACAATCGGCACTAGCCGTTATTCAAGATGAAAACTGGCTTCAAAACGACTTTGTCAACATAGTGCAGCAGCGGGGAGCGGCCGTTATCAAAGCCCGCGGCGCTTCTTCTGCCGCTTCTGCTGCAAATGCCATTGTACATGGAATTTATCAATTAACCCATGATACAGTCAAAGATGATTGTTATTCGATGTGCTGCTATTCCAACGGTGAGTACGGCGTGGACAAGGGTTTAATCTTTTCTTACCCCTGCAGAACACTAAGCGGCAAATTACAAATTGTCAGCGGAATGGATCATAATGATTATGGCAAAAAACGCTTAAGCATTACGCTGGATGAATTGCGTCAAGAACGCGAAGCGGTAAAAGCGCTGGGGCTTATTTAACAGGTTGGCTTTAAAATGGAACAGTATATGTCGAAGTTTGCGATTATTACCGGAGCAAGTCGAGGTATTGGAGAATGCGTTGCGCATTATTTTGCAAGTCAAGGATATGATCTAGCCTTAATTGCCCGCAATGAAGAAGCTTTGAGCAAAACCAAAGCGGCAATAAATGCGGATTTTCCAGCCATTAAAATTACTACCCATGCGCTTGATATCAGCGATGCAAAGAACACTTATGATCAGATCAAAGCCTGTATTCATGCCGCCGGCAAAATCGATGTGATATTTAACAGTGCCGGTATTTCCATCAATGGAACATCCACTTTAAGCATTGATGATTTTCAAAAACTACAGCTCATCAACGTCAGCGGTATGTTTGCTGTCGCCAAAGCAGCGGCAGAAATGATGAAAGAACAAGGATCAGGCTATATCTTTAATGTTGCTTCAATGTCAGGCAAACGTGCTCTTGTGCGCAATGGAGGTTATGCCAGTACCAAGTTCGCTGTGGTAGGCTTTTCAGAAGCTTTGTTTAAAGAATTAATGCCCTATGGCGTTAAAGTAACTGTCTTATGCCCTAGTGTCGTTAATACCGAGATGACACGGCACTTTGATATGCCGTTAGAACACAAAATTGAAGTTCAAGATATTGTCAAAACGGTTGACTATTTATTAAGTCTATCCTCTGCTGCCGTCATTCCCAGTATTGATATTCATTGTAAAGCTATTGTTGAAAAGGGACCTTGATATACTCTTCGTGTTCTAATGATAAACCAGGGAAACGGCAATAGAGATCATAATAAAAGCAATAATGATGTCTAATATTTTCCAGGCAAGCGGTTTTTTGAAAAAAGCGGCTAAAAATCCTGCTCCAAACCCTAAGAAGAAAAACCATGTGATTGACGCAAGCAACGCGCCTGCTGTGAATAAATACCGCTTGCCGGCTGCAAATTGAGCTCCAATAGTGCCAATCAATACCATGGTATCTAAATAGGCATGAGGATTTAATAAACCCACAACCAATAAGGCGGAAATGATTTCTTTTTGTGAGCGGGCTGGTGCAGCGCCTTGAATATCAAGATATTCGTTTTTCCAGGCAGAATAAAAGGATTTTAAACCATACAAAAATAGAAAAGCCGCGCCAAACCACTTGGCTATCGATAACAATAAAGGATGTGAGGCGATAATAGCCCCAAAACCCAAAACACCTGCTGCAATTAAAATAGCATCGGTGGAAGAACAAATGAGTGCAGTTAGCAAAACATGCTGCTTTCGTAACCCTTGCCGCAATACAAAGGCATTTTGCGGGCCAATGGCTACAATAAGACTTATGCAAACAAGGTAACCTTTAATTAATGGTGTGATATCCATAGGATAAATACTCGGCCAAATGATCTTGTTAATAATGGTACAGTATTTTAAATATATCTTCTATATCAAATGCTTCTTAAGCAATTCAAGAAATAAACTTAATTTTGGAAGCATAAATTCTTTTTCTGGATAGATAGCATATAAATTGCTTGAAGCCACGCTGTAGTCTTCCAGACAGGGGATTAGATCTCCCTTTTTCAACTCATTTTTTATCATAAATTCGGGTAAAACAGCTGCGCAGGTATTATTCAGTAATAACTTTTTAATCAGTTCCAAGTGATTTGTTACTAAATTTCCTTTTAGATGAATGATCTCGACATAATCTTCTTTTCTCAACCTGATTTTTCCCGGCGATTTGGCATCACTGTAGACAGCGTAATTATGATTAAGCAAATCATGAGGTGTTTTGGGAGTTCCATATGTGTGTAAGTAGCGTTTTGTAGCACAGAGAATGTTTTTAACTGTATAGATTTTCTGCGCAATTAAATTAGAAGTTTCTAAGGTAGCCGATCGCAATGCCAGAGCATATCCTTCTTTTACCAGATCAACCAATTGGTTTTCTAATCTAACGTCCAGAATGACCTCTGGGTATTGTGACAAAAAATCGGAAAAAACAGGAGCGATCAAATGTAATGCCACAGCAGGGGGAACGGATATTTTTAAACGGCCTGCGGGTTTTCCTTGTAGCTCGCTCATCATCAGGTAGCCTTTTTCACTTTCTTGAACCACTGTCGCAGCATAATTAAAAAAACGTTCACCTGCTTCGGTTAACGTTAACTTTCGGGTACTGCGGGTAAGCAAGCGAATGTTGAGATGTTGTTCAAGTTTGAGAATGCTTTTGCTGATAAAGGATTTGGAAAAGTTAAGCCTTTTTGCCGCTTTGGAAAAGCTTTGCTGGCTAACGACATGATAAAATATTTCCATTTCATTCAATAACATATAAGCTTCCCGGGCTGATTGTATCTAATAGGAAACAATGATTTTCAGTATAGCGTATTTTAAGATACAATTAAAACCTTTAAAATAGAACAAATTTTGTTAATTTTGAGGCAAACATGTTGAAGATAAGTTTTCAGAAATTATTACCGCTTTTTACCGTCATATTTCTAGGGTTTTTTGGCTATGCTCTAACCCTTACCTTATTTATCCCCCTATTAATGGATCAAACCTTTCCCATCTTACCGGCAGAAACCTCTGTTGCAGTGCGTACAACCTTATCCGGTTTCTTATTGGCGATGTATCCCTTAGGACAATTTCTGGGTTCACCTGTTATAGGAAATCTATCCGATCATTTTGGCCGTAAGAAAGTATTGGTGTTTAGCTTAATCCTGTGTCTGTTCGGATTCATAAGTATGGCATTCAGTATTGCATTTCATCAATTAACCTTATTATTTATCAGCGCTTTTTTAACAGGGCTGTGTGAATCCAATATGGCGATATCACAAACCATTATTGCCGATAGTTCATCTGATCCCGCAGAAAAAACAAAGTTTATTGGCTATGCTTATTCTGCTTGCAGCTTAGGCTTTATCGCAGGTCCGTTAGTAGGGGGATTAGCAGGAAGTGCTTTAAGTTACAGTGCTCCTTTTTGGGTAACAGCAATAGGAATTGTCTTTTTAATAACGTGGATATTTTGTAACCTCAATGACAGTTCAATGCCTGATGCAAAAACTCCCGTTCACATTCTCAAGTCCCTAACAGCCATCAAATCGATTTTTAATCGAAAAGAATTCTACAAAATTTACTTCATCAATTTTTTCATTTTCTTTGCTGTGCAAGGGTTATATCGGGTTGCGCCGATGTATGCCCTCGACACGTGGAAACCTTCCTTAAGTACTTATTCATTACTGATTGCGTATGTATCCTTTATATGTTTCATTGCCAATTTATTGCTCTTGGGAAGATTAACACAATGGTTTTCCACCCAAAAATTACTAAGCGGTTTATTGTTTATTGGCGGGCTGCTTGTTATTCTCATTGCGCTTCCCTCTTATTTCGGCTGGATTTGGCTGGTATATGGGTTGGCTGTGATCCCAACCGTGATGGCATTACCGGTCAGCACTGCCTGGTTAGCTCAGCAAGCCAGGGCTGATGAACAAGGACAAGTATTAGGTAATAACCAAGCTTTGTTAGTGTTGGGCGAATCGACTTCTGCAGCGATTGGCGGCCTTATTGCCGCTATCTATATTTCTTTACCAGTGGTGATGATGGGCGTTATTTTATTAATAGCGGGGGTGATGGTGAAGAAGTTCAATGTGAGAAAGCAGTGATAATTTAAAGAATGATAATTTACTTAGTGCTTATCCTCATTAGTGAGTAACCAGGCTTTTTAAAATAAGTTATAATTACCTTATTTTCTGTAATTTTTAGAGGTAATACTATGGAGTCTATGAAGCAAATAAAATTGGCTGATGGTAGAATGCTTGGATATGCTGAGTATGGTATTTTTAGCGGGTTTCCAATATTATTTTTTCATGGCTTACCGGGTAGTCGTCTCGAAGCTGATAAATTGCACCCTGCTGCGCTAAAAACAGATGTACGTTTAATCGGTCTTGATAGGCCAGGGATTGGTTTCTCAGACCCTAAAAAGAATCGCACTATTCTTGATTGGGCTAGTGATATTGATCAATTTGCTGAAAAATTAAATTTAAAGACTTTCTCTATCCTCGGGCATTCTGGAGGTGCACCTTATACGGTTGCGTGTTCCTGCTTGCTTCCTCATAAAATTCATAAAATTGTTATCGTTGGAGGCATCGCGCCATTAGATAATGAAGCTGCTGTAGCCAGCCTGTCAAAAGTGCAAAAACAATTATTGTGGCTTATTAAATACTGTCCTCTATTAGTGAAGTGGATGATGCAATTAGTGAGTAGATCGTTTGAGAAACCTAATCGGATCAAAAAAATGTTTAAGCAATTGTCAGCAGCCGATCAGAAAACATTAACTCATCCAGAGTATTATGAGGCCATTATGCGCTCATTTAAAGAAGCTTTTCGGCAAGGCGCTGCTGAAGTGGTGTATGATTTTAAGTTAATCTCCAAACCTTGGGGTGTCAACTTACAAGAAATACCAGCGCCTTGCAGTATTTGGCAGGGCAGCCACGATCAACAAGCTCCCTTAAAACATGCAGAGATTTATACAAGGCACATACCTAATTCCACTTATCATCTTTTACCCAATGAAGGGCATATATCACTTTTATTTAATTACGGTACTCAAATATTGGCAAGTGCACTCTAGGCTCTACGCCAACAGCAATGGCATCACGTAAGGCTTTCATCGCAAGATGAAATTGATACAGCGTAGAGCCTATGGTTTTCGCTCGTTTGACAATTATAGATTGAGAGTATTATGTGGCTGGTGAACTATCCGATTTATGCCCCCACATTTGGGAAAGACCCCGTTGAATTTGATGGTGGCCAGAGGCAGAATCGAACTGCCGACACGAGGATTTTCAGCCCGAACACTGAAAATTGGGTTATTGATTTTGTAAATAAAAAATCTGCGGATACTCACTACAAACGGTGTACAATGGTTAACAAGGGCGTACTCAGATACGAGGATCTCACGAGGTATAAAAGGCAGCCAAATAATCTTAATTACTGTAATTCTTCTTAAATTTTATGCTGCTTCAAAGAGGATATTTATTGCTGCACCGACAGCTACCTCTTTTCTTGGCCATTTTTTCCCCATTCCTTCCAAAAGCCTCCATAGACTGTTCCACGGCTTTGTACTGCTTATCCAGGCTTTCTAAACCTTGCGGGTTAACCTTTACAGCATCGTGGAATGTCTGGAGTGCATTCTCAAGCTGGGGAAGGGTAAGATAGGAAATGCCACCGCGTACACGGTGTAATTCTGCCCGCAAAGCGGCTTCATCTCGATTTGTATAATGTTTAGCTAAGGCTTCTTGGCTAGCTTTTAAATCGCGTGCGAAAAGGGCTAGGACTTCTTTGGTAAAATCGACATTTCCACTACATTTTTGCACACAGCCATCCCAATCGATAATAGTCAGGGATGTATCTTGTGCGGCAGGTTTTTCATACTTGCCTTCAGAGGAGAGTACTTTGTCCTTTTTAGGAGCAAAGCGTTTTACGATATTTTCTAAGTCAGGAAGGGTCGCTGGCTTGGTTAGTACCTCTTGCATACCACTATTTAATGCTTCTTGGCGTCTTTCAGGCTCATTTCCGTGGCCAGTTAAAGCAATGATGGGTACGTGTGAACAAGGAGTGGGGAGTGAACGGATCTGTTTAGTGGCTTCAATACCGCTAAAATCAGGTAATCCTATATCCATGAGAATTAAATCATATTGGTTAGTAGAGACCATTTTAACGGCTTCGGCACCCGTTTTAGCAAGGCTTGTTACACACCCCAGCGATTTTAAGAGATTTTGCACTACCATGCCTGCGGGGAGATTATCCTCAACAACTAATAAACGAACGTGAGAGCAATCTGGTTTTTCCTCTATTCGTGTGGAAGTAGTATATTCCGTATAAGTGGTTAGCTCTTGCTTATTTTGTGTAATTTTAGACTGGTGGTTATTTACAATATTTCTATATAAATTGTCTGAACCGTTGGCCGAAAGCGTCAAAGGTATAGTAATTGTAAATTTCGTTCCCTTTCCTAATTCACTGTGGACATTAATCGAGCCATTCATTTTATCTAAGTATTTTTTAACCGCATATAAGCCAATACCATATCCTTTATAAATGCCTTCATAAAAAGGCGTTAAGCGGGAAAAGTTTTTAAAAATATCTTCGCATTTATCTTCAGGGATACCGATGCCTGTATCTTCAACAACAATTTGAAGGGTTACTTGATTGTCTCGTTGTTTTAATTTGCTTGCAGAAATAGAAACGTAACCTTTCTGAGTAAATTTTATAGCATTATTAAGTAAGTTTAATAAAATCCGGTCAATCAATAAATGATGCCCAATAAAGAAATCAGGCAGCTCATTTAATAAAGAGACTTTAAGTTGTATATTTTTATCCTTAGCTATTGGCATTAGCAACCTAACATTATGTTCAATAATTTTATTTAAGCTAAAGAATCTAGGCTCTTGCTGCATTTCTCCTGCTTCAAGGCGAGTCATTTCGAGAATAGAGTTCAATAAATTTAACAGTTCATGGGTTGATTCAACCAGCAATTTAGCATCTTCTTTAATTTCTGGATCTTTGGTTTTTTGGTATATAAGCTGACCCATTCCTACCATGCCGGTAATAGGGGTGCGGATATCATGGCTCATATTAGCGATAAATTCAGATTTCGTAATTCGTCAATACATTTTTGTGTTAGTCTGTTTGAGCCGATAACATAACACGTAAACTCCATTAAGATTCCCCTTTAAGCACATCAACGTTGCTCTGTCCTTAGAATCTCTTGTAATTCATAATCCTTATGAATATTTTTTATAACCGCTTGAAAAAACAATTAACCATAAGATTTTGTAAATATTTTTATGGCCTGCTTCAGTTTAATTTTGGGGGTAGTATAGCATGTTACGAGTATTATGGTTTAATAATTAGACGCTAATATATAGAGTTTTTATTATTTTGAAAGATTCTAAGTAATAGCGCTAAAAAAAACAAATAGTCTGCCTGTTTAAAAGCCATCAACAATTTTTAGAGAGATAAAGGAACCAAGAAGCATATTTAAATTTAAAGATATTTAAAGAAGTAATATTATCTTAGGGGGCTGGGTGCACTCTCGGAGAAATAGTGTCCCAATACGGCAGTATTTTTTTTGAGCAAATTTATCTTTTTTATAGCTGCTTAAGACAGAACTTTGCTATTCGTGTATTGATACTGATGAGTGTAAACTGAGTGACGGTATATTTGATATGGAAATAACTTCTGGTAGAAATTAGGATAAACAGTTTAGGAATAGTTAGAGATTTAATTAAATACAAAGGAGGATGTATATGGACCATAAAAAATCAAAACAGAATAATAAATCTATAGAGAATTTAAATGATTTTGCGGAAATGCAAATAACAATACTCGCTGCTTTCAGAACATTTTATAGTTTAAGGTGGGAGGATCTGCATGGCTTATCAGTTGAACAGGCGAAGCTGCGGGTAAAAAAAGCTGTTATGGAAAGTGTTAAAAATGGTTGTCGAACTTGCCGCATTATTACGGGGCGTGGCAATCATGTTAATGCTAGAGGAGAAAGGGGTACTATTTTTAATGCTTGTGAGTCGTGGCTGGAATCTGATGAACTAAAACCTTTTATTGAAAATTATGAAAAAAGAGTTGGGCATTATGTTGTAAAAATGAAAAGAATGTCCAACTTTGCTCCTGTTGAAAATTTTAACCATCAAAATATAAAAAATTTTTATAAGAATAATTTAAGTAATTTACAGCTATTAGCTAACCAAGGAGAGGCTAGATCTCAATTTTTAGTAGGATGTGCGTATGCCCTCGGAATAGAGTTAAGTTGTGACTATAAAAAGGCATTTAATGTGCTACTAAAAGCAGCAAATCAAGAACATGGGCCTGCTCAAGAATTTATAGGGATGTTCTACTATGTAGGTGAAGGTGTTAGGCAAGATGATAAAAAGGCTATGGAATGGCTAGAAAAAGCGGTTAACAATGGGCGAGGCACCGCTGCTTATACCTTGTCATCTGCTTATTTTTATGGCTTTGGTTGCGGGATCAATACAAAATTATCTGCGGCATGGGCTGCCCGCGGTGCAGTATTAGGAGATTTATTCTCGATGCGAAGAGTCGGAAATTTATACCTTCACGGCTATCCCGAAGAGTCTGTTCCAAAAGATATTAAAAAGGCTATTCGTTGGTATACACAGGCGGCTAAGAATGGGGATGCATACAGCCAATATCAATTGGGTTGTTTTTATAAAAATGGGGAAGGAGTACCGCTTAATTTAGAAGAAGGATTTAAATGGTATTTATTATCCGCTAAGACAGGTGATACAGATGGCATGATAGGAGTCGCCGCTTGTTATTTAGAAGGTAGTGGATGTGAAAGAAACATGCAAGCAGCGAAAGAATGGTTAGAGAAAGCTGATGAGTTGGGGCATCCTGATGCAAAATTAATGTTATCCGCATATTATATATCAATGGGTGATATATCGAAAGCATTGGAATTAAGACAAATCAGCGCAGACTCGGGTTCAGTCCAAGCACAGGTTAAAATATTTACAGATCCTCTAACTGATAGAGATTTGAGGGAGAAAGTTTTATTCCAATTATTGGAACAGCCGGTTAGCGAGATAACTCAACATTCGCCACTTTTTATTCAATTTTTGGTAAGTCAATGTTTATTGATGAAAATGGCAGCAACTGAATCAAAAAGCCAAACCAAAAAAAATAATCGTCGGGGTCTTCTTTTATTAGAGGATCTGGCCAAAAAAGGACATAGTGAGGCTCTGTTGTTGATGGGGGCGCATTTCTGCCAGAATAATTTTGATAAAGCTATGGAGTATTGGGAGAAAGGCGCTACATTAAGCGATATGGACTGTCTGTTCTTAGCAGGGTTACTTTATAAGGATGCAGGTAAAGGAAAGCAATATGTTGATAGAGCAGTGCAAGCAAAACATCCTGCAGCGCTCTTGCATGAAGCACTTATACCGTTTAAATCGGGGTTTTCTGAAGATGATGAAACATTTCAAAGTACACTTTCCCAGTTAATTGTTTCAATTAAAGAAGGTATAAAAGCCGATAAATCTAATTATTTAAACATTTCTTGGGGCGTAGATCTAGTACCAGCCAGAGCTTTACTTGCAATTATTACGCTGCTTTTACGGCAGCCTTATAGACTTAAGTTAGATAATGAAATAGTACAAGCCAGTTTGGCCCTGCTGCGTCAAGCTGCAAATGAAAACAATAGGGATGTACAGTATTATCTGGGTATTTACCTGATTACGGTTGGATGCCCGTTGGAGTATCGCGAAGAATTCACAAATTGGATGGAAGATTTAACACGGGTTGATCCGAGTGTTAGGGAACAACCATGGTTTGCTTTATATATAATGTTTTCTAAGCATTATAAAACCCCTTTTGCAGAAGGTCTGGATTGGCTTAAAAAATCAGAAGAGGCGGGCAATCTTATCTCCAAAGAAATAATAAAAACTGTCCTTCAAAATCCATTTTATACTGTTGAGCAAATCAGCAGCATACCAGGGGTTGGGCTTATTGGAATAAATGATCTTGATTTTAGAAAAATTGAGATTTACCCCTTAGTTAAGAAAAAGATGATGGACTATCAAACCTATTTATTAAATTGTTGGCTAGAAGGATCTAAAGAGGAAAATAGCCGCTTGAATTCTCAAGAATTAACAGGATCAAGGGTAGATGAAGACAAAGATAAATCTAAAATGCAATCCGAACCCTCCGAGGCTTTAGTAGAAGCTAGTATAACAATGGCGCTGGCAGAGAGTTTCTCTCAGCTATTTAAGATGAGTTCTACGCATTTAACTACAGGTAGCTCTCCAGCAGCAAGCAGCAGCCAGACAGAACATATTTCATCAATAAATCTGCAAAGTGTAATAAAGGGACAATCATTTGGTTAACAAATAAAGCAAGGAAAACTCTTGCTATTAAACTTGCTTCTGTTGATTGTGGTTTGAGGCTAGGGCACTTAAATGGGATGTTACTATATTTGATTTTAAATAACGCCACAGTTGAACATTACCCAGCAGCCCCATCTCTTTTTTGATTAACTTTAAGCATTCTTGGCGACTGCATTTCTCTTTTAACTGCTCTGTTCTAAAACGGGCATAATGATGTCGATATTGAGCGTATCTTAAGCCTTGCATTGCTAACTCACCACGATATAAGCCCATCAGAATAGGGCGCGTCCAGCGCGTTTTGAGCGATTCTTTAGGGGGTAATAGCTGCACTACCAAGTCGGTTAACACAGTTTGTTCAGGATGGCAAAAGGGGATAGAACGCTCAAGGCTGTTGAAAGCTAAGGAGCGGGGGATCGTAATGCTGTCTAAATCAATGTGAAAAAGAGGCTGTAGGTTGATGGCTTCATCAAATGTGAGGCCAAAAAACAAGCTCATACCAAAAATAACTTTAGAGGCAGGGTAATGAAATTGCTGGTAACAGTGAAATAAGTCGATATTCTCAGCAATCTTGTACGCCGTTTGTTTGCGTAAGCCTAGCGCAACGTTGCTGGGAATAGGCTCTTTAAAGGATAGGTTTTGGGCTAAAAAACGCAAAACAGCCAGTCTGTTTATGATGGTAGAATGACTCCATTGCTGCTCTTTCCAATGTGCTACGAGAATTTCAATATCGGAACGGGTTAATTGAGTCAAGCTGCTGGGCAGCTGTGGGAGCGTCTTCAAATCCCTTATGATGAGTTTCATAAGATAACAGCGTTGCGCACGTTGTGCTGGGCTGCCGGCACGAAGATGCCGAAAGATGCGATCCGATTCTTCAAGAAGCTGGTGGTACCTGCCCATTTTTATTGTCTTGCTTTTGGGGATATTCTACTGTTGCGGCTCAACCGTTTAAATTGATAATCAACTTTTCAGTTACTTTTGCTAAATTGTCATGAGTCACTAAGAGGTTGATCAGTTTTCGGATGGAAGGGGTAGTCTCGGTGGCAACAAAAACTTGTTGTTGAATGTCGCGTAGCAAGGCGTAGGCTTCTTCGCTAAGAAGATATCGCGTTGCTTTTTTTTCTGGATCATTGGTTATTTCATCTTTATTGGCAAAGTCATTCATTTTTATTTACTCCGGCAGGGAATAGCTTAAATACCAGTTGTATTGATGCGTTAAGCTAAACGTTTAAAAGGGTTAAATCAGATAAAGCAGCTTAAGCTGATCCCGATTCAATGTAAGAAACATAATTAATCATGCTAACCGATCGGAATGATGTGAGGTCATTTCGGCTGGCCTATCTAAACTGGAGATATCAAACCAGCAAATTTCAGTCTAAACGACCCGCCGCAGGGCTAAGAAATGAAGGACGGCTATATACAGATTCTGTCTTGATAGGTTATTTTTACCCTAT
Source organism: Gammaproteobacteria bacterium (assembly GCA_021323555.1). The sequence continues at coordinate 33,031 of JAJONP010000004.1, forward strand.
AAAAGCAAATTTTATCTTAAGCAATTTTAGTGAGAAAGTCCAGTCTTTTCGGCTTGAATGCTTGATTTTTGGAATAAAGCAAAAAAGCAATATTATTGCTTTTTTCCCTTTTACCCCAAAATTTTGGGGTGTCTTTAAAGCCAAAAACGCCGCTATTCCGGCAGTTTTTGCAAGATTCCCCTATCGTCACTGCAAAAACGCAGGCGTTTTATTCAGTGACGATAAGGGTGCAGCCTTCTGCCGCCGATCACCACAAGCCCCATTTCCGGCTTGCAGGGATTGACGATTTTTGGCTGCCTATAAGGAAAAGGAAGGGCTAGAAGAACCTTCTTCTTTTTCCGCACGTCGTGCGTTACGTTCCCATTCCTGTAAAGTGCAAATATTAGCAGAATTAGAACTATTGCTTTGGCTACTAATTGTACTTGATAACGATGCTACTAATAATTCACCGCTAACTCCTATTGGTTGGCGTTGAGAAAATAAACTCAAATTACTTATATTCCTAGGGATGTTTGCTGCATCAGCATTGTCATTCTTTTCTTTGTGTGTTTCGTCTCTATGGCATCTTTTTTCTTCTCGACATTCAGCATGTTCACTTTTCTGTTTATGAAAAAACATATCATTGCGATTAGCTCCTTGTCTAATTGCTAAGTTTTGGATAGGTTGTGGAACCTGTGCAATTGTTAAGTTATCTGAGTCTGTTGATTTTAAATTAGATAATGACTTTGCTAATAGTGGATTCGTTTCTGCAAATACTTCAAGCAATATTTCCGTTGCTTTTTTGCTAATGATAACCGATATTTGAGATTGGTTATTTTCATAAAAACAAATCGCATGTTCACCTCTTTCATTTTTTTGAAAATAAATAGCCACATTAGAGGAAATAGCTTTATCTCGAATGATTTTACAGTAGGCAGAATTTTCAAGAAAATCAGAATGAGAAAATAATATCTTAAATGAGGATGTAGATAATTTGTGAACGGCATTTTCAAAAAAATAAGCGTTTCTATTTTCTAAAAGGTTTGCGAGACACTTAACCAGCATAGAAGCTTGCGCTACATCCGAAGGCCAACCAAGTTGTCCAAGCGTAGAAAGAGTATGACCTTTAACATTAACATCGCTATTACTCAGGAGGGTGGCGAGACAATTAACAAGCGTAGAAGCTTGCTCTACGTTCGAAGGCCACCCAAAATTTCCAAGCGCCTCAAGAACATTATATTCAAAAGCAACATTGTGCAAGAGGGATATAAGTTGCTCAAAAAGTATAGAAGCATACTCTGCGTTCGAAGGCTTGCCCAGATGTTTAATTGTACAGAGAGCATCGAATTTACTAATACTATCACCCTTTAAAAGGGTGGTAAGGTGATTAAAGAGTGTGGAAGCTTGTTCTGGATCAGAAGGCCAGCCAAGATATCCCAGTGCGTAAATGGCAGAGCGTTTAGCATACGCATACTCCTTATCATTACAAAGTCTCATGAGGTAACAGAAAAGCTCAGAAGCCTGATCTGCGTTTAGAGGCCAGCTAAGATGCTTAAATGCATCACGGGCAGCAACTCTAACACGCTCATTGCTACTCCTCAGAAAAGTTTTAATGCATTCAAAGGTTTGCTCTATATTTGAAGGCCAGCCAAGGCATTCAAATATGGAGAGGACATTAATCTTAATATCATCATTATCTTTATCCAATAGATTAGCAAGTTGTTTAACAAACATAGAAGCTTGGTTTGGATCTGAAGGCCAGCCAAGACCCATAAGTATAAAAAAGGTATCACGCTTAACATAGTAATAATTATCAATATCTAACTGTGCCACTAATTGTTTAACACATATGGAGATTTGGTCTTGATTTGAAGGCCAACCAAGATGACGCAGTGTATCAACGGCTTTTTCATTTAAAATCATGAGTTTTTTAAGAAGTGTAGATACTTGATCCGGGTTTGAAGGCCAGCCAAGACGCCCAAATGCCTCAAGGGCGACACTTTTAATTTTATCATTGCTATGATCAAGGAGTTCGAACAGATATCCAAAGGTTTTAGATGCATAGTCTGGACTCGAAGGCCAACCAAGATGTGCGAGGGTATCAATAGTAGAGAGTTTAGCTTTGTCAGTGTTAAGAAATTTGATAAGATAATCAAAAAGTATTGACAGCTGTTCTGGATTTAGAGGCCAGCCAAAATATCTGCACACAGAAGGAGTAGTATATTTCTGAAAGTTATCAAAAAAATAGGGGAACACTATTCTTTCCATAATATGAGGCATTGAACATACTTGTGGCAATAAATAATTTGAAATTTGATAGTTACTAAGCGAAGTTTCTATCCATTCCTTAATAGAGTTTGTGATTCTTTGCTTAGTTTGAATATTCAAGTCTTTACCCAAATCAGCTTCCTCATAACATTGCATCAATAGCACCGCTTCATAGATACCACAAATGTCTCTAGGTTTACCGATGAAAAATTCAAAAAATTCATTTATTAGAACTCGACTTTCTTTTTTTAGAAGCCCTGCTGTGAATGCCCATACGTAATAATAATAAGGATTATATTTCTTCTGTATTATCTCATTCTTTATTAATTTTTTATCCTCTTTATTAAGAGAAGTCAATCTAGATACTACATGTTTTGCCGCAAAGAAATCTCGGAAAGTCAAGTGAATAAAATAGCAGTCGACTGAATAGGCAAGATCATGGTCTGGATAATTTTCATTATCTAAGGCGCCAATATTCTTTAGTAATCCAGAATTAAATGCTCTATCAAGTAACTGAATGTCTTGATATTCCTTGGTTTTTAATAGTGCTTGCTTTTGTTGTTTTTTGGTAATAATAATTGAATTCTCAACGTTACCTAAATTATCCCAAGCTAATTGCTCCAAAAAACCTACTAATTCTACGTCTATTTTTATTGTTTTGCTAAATTCTGGTTCTTCTTCGCTTTGTTCTTCTTTTTTTCGTTTGCTGCGTAGTAATAATTCATCGACCAAAATATCGTATATTTCTGTTATTCCTAATTTGCTTAGAGCAATTGCTCCTTTACTAGCTTTACTTTGATACAGACCACAAATTAAATCGGCATTAGCAGGTATGGACATCAAACTACGTAGACGTATATCTTTTTTAAGAAGAGAAAGCATTGCAGCTGCATCTATTGAATCATCAAAATATTGGTTGATGTACTTTGTGATGGCATTCTCAGTAAACCCAATCAATTCTAATCGAGATATGTAAGCTAATTTGCTTATTCCATAAGGTCTCGAGGTTAAGATGTGATAAGGCATTTTCAGTAATTCATCTAATAAAGGTTGAATAGCTTCATCTATACTGACATTATCAATTTCATCATATCCATCCAACAGCCATAAGACTTTATTTTCAGCAACCTCTTTTTGTAATAATTTCCAGAAGAATTCTGAGTCTTCTCGAGCTAATCCTAATGCTTTCCAGGATATTTCATATAATGCTTCCCATAATTTAGGTTTATCACCATCTGTGTAGCGACGAAATAATCTCAAGGGTATCCAAAATATCCAGTTGAATTGCGTATTCCATAACTCTCCTTTTGCCCATTGAGCAAGAATGTGTTGACAACTTGTTGTTTTTCCCATGCCTGCAGAACCTAAGAGGAGATGCTGAGTTTGCACTTGGCCATTAGGTTTATATAAAGTATTTTGTCCATATAAATCAGCTAGATTAATAGGTTCTTTGGGTTGACGTAGTTCCTCAAAGCTAGAGGGTAAACAATTGATAGCGACTTTTGTTTTTTTATTTTCAAGCCGAGATTCTTTTTCTCGCATCTCTGATTCCTGTACAATAGCTAGATTCACAAACTGTTGATAAATATGTATTTTACATTTATCTGAAACCCGTTCAATGAAGGAATTGTCTTTATAATGCCAAAGCAGCTTCGTTTTAACGATCATAAGCAGATCATTCAAAAATGCCTTTGATTCTATACCTATAGATGTATGTTGCTGATTTTTAAATAATCCTTCTAATAATTGAAGCAATCCAATGAATCCATCTTGCGTTGGCGGGGTAATCATTAGTGTTCCATCTTCCTTGTTTCGTTGGTATTGATATTTGGCGGTATGTTTTATATCACAAATTGCTACGATATTTTTAATGAAAGATTCAACTCTATTAAATGGGGTATGACTAATTCTCTCAAGAAATATTTTTGGAGTTACAAAATTTTCTCCTATCTCGGCTCGGTATCGAAACTCTTGCCTAAAATCTATTTCTTCCAACTTCGAAATAGAAGGATAGTTCCAAACTAGGATAAGTCCATTTTTGTATATCCCTACTATCTTCCCATCTTGAAGCTGAGTAAGTCCATTAATCGGCGATTGCTGCGACTTCAACATCCATCGAAGATAAAGTCTCCCTAATTGGACTCCCCAAATTTTAACAATGCCATCTGTTGCTCCACTTGCTAATGATCCATCATAAAGCTCAATAAGAGCATAAATAGGTCCCTTATGCTCACCTGTTTCTGGCATTTGCTGATAATTTCTCTCAAGATTCAATAAAAATATTTTTCCTGACTGAGTACCAACTGCTAAATAACGGCCTTCTAATTCAGCAAATGCATAAATATTACAACGTTTGCCCTGTTGCGTAAGAGAGCACGAAGCCACTTGTTCCCCTGTATCAGGATTCCAAAACACAACCAATCCATTCTGTAATCCACCAACGATATATCCATTACTTAACTGCAAGATAGTGTGTATTTTTATTCCGCCATCTATCAGAGTATTAGCACATCTAATAAAAGTTTTTTCTAATATATTTCCATTGTATGTCAAGCAACCAACTTTTATACCAACACTATCCTCAGCAATAGCTATACGGCCATCCATCAATTTTATACAAGCGCGAATGATACCTTCGCATGCTTGTTCATGATGGCATTTTGTAAATGAGTTGGGATTCAATAGTAGATTCCAAACTACAAGAGTACGACCCGAACTGCTTATAAAATAGGCAGTATTAAGTTCCGTAAGAACAGATACTCCCTTTTTGTGTCCCATCCAAGAAGATAAGAGATTCATTTGCTTGTCATGCAAATGAATCTCGCCTGACGTAGTTCCTGTAACTATTCTACCATCTTGTAGCCGAATAATTGCAGTATTACCACCGGTATTAATAAAAGATGACATATAAGTTGGGCTTTTAGTTACATCATTTTGTAGGTAAGAAAACGTTGTATTGCCAGAAATATGAGATAAACGCAATGCTAGTATTTCCCATGAAATAGTAGAATTATTTTCCTGATCTTTACGTATATCAAACTCCTTTTCTTCAGAGGCAGAGACGGGTCCATTACCGTTATCAAGCATACAGTCGATGATTAATCTAAAGTCTGATCGATAGCGTAAAATATCTTGAATCCCATCTTTTGTTAACCCTGTGTTCCGCAAGTCGATGGTACATCTGAGTCCAAGTTTTTTTATGCCTGTTAAAAGATCACTTATACCTTTATCCTTAAGGAAATTGTTAGATAAATTTATTTTACTGATATTAGGGGTTTGCTTAATAAATGCAAGTATAATTATAACTTCTGTCTCTGTTAGCCGAAAACTGTTAAGATTAACAATATTGTTTAGGAACTGTTCAGAAACAGAAACAAAATTAATTTTATTGATCTCCAAATTTTTTAATTGTATGTCTTTGAAGACATGAACTATCATATAGGCTAAACTTCTGGATATTTTCTTGTGTTCGCCTAAAAAAATTTTTTTAACAACCATATTACTTGACAATAAAGACAAAACAAGCTCTTGGAAAATTTGTTCAAAATCATTTGGCATGGGCGTAGATACATAAGCATTCCAATATTTTTGTAAATCTACTCTCGCCAAATTGAGAGTTGTAAATTCTTTGCTTTTAAGGCATTCTAGCAATTCCTCACGAGTATCATTCGCTAGCGGTTTTTTTTGAGCTATTGCGTTAAATAAGTTTAAATAAAAATTTTTTTTATAGATTGTATTAGTGTTTTTAGCTTCTGTTTCTGAAAACCGGCTATGTCGAATATATAGCCCTTCCTTTGGCATTTTAATTGGCATTCCACTTGGTTTTTCGGTAAGAGAAGTTAAGGCATATTCAAGTTCATCAACAACTGACAATTCCATAGTTTTCGATAATAACCACTCTTTTTCTGCATCTGCGTAGACAATCTGTTCTTCTTTCTTGAAAGTAGCTTCCTGTTCACTAAGAGTTTGAAGTTGAACAGACATTCTTTTTAATATCTCTATTACTTTATTTGAGAAAACTAATTCTTTATCTCTTTGGTCAGTGAATTTGTATAAAAGCGCCAAGAATTTATAAGTAGCTAATAGATCTTCTTTCAGAGCTTTGTGCTTTTCCTCTGCTCTTCCTGCGAAAAAACGATACTCAACACTTTCTAGAAAAGTCTCTAACTTGGGACGAAAAAAGGGACTTTTGCTTAAAAATTGCAATAAAGAATGATTTTCATCTCCTTTTATCTTACTTATTTCTTCCATTATATCAATAACTTCTTCTTTTTCTGCAGAAGTTAACGTATGTAAAAATGCAAAACACAATAACTGAAATACCCGTACAGCATAATATGCTCTAAATACAGGTAGATTCTCTGCATTTATATCCTCTAAATATAGTTTAGATAATTTCATGTAAACATTAAAATTAGCGCCTTCCTTATAAACGCGTTGGATATTAAAAACATGTTTTTGGATATTTTCAGCTATTTCCCAAGTGTCTTTTGTAAAAATATTCCGGCTTTCCACGATAGACTCAGTATCGAAAGCATACAAGTGTAGATATATACGGATTAGAGAGAACCTATCAGTACTATCCATAAATAGATTTCTACAAAAAGCATCTATCTGGCTAGATGATCCGAGTATAGTAGTTTTTCTTGCTGATTCGAGCAAAATAATCAAAGAGTAGTAGCGTCGATGAAGATGTGCTAACTCGATCAAATTTAGTCCATCAGAATTAGTCTCAGAAAAATTGACGCTCTCAATTGTATCCATTAATGCTTGGAGAGATTCTGGGTTATCTCCATATGCAATTTCAGAGAAAAGTTGGTTAATTGACGAAAGAACACCGTGCAAGTAGTTAAGTACACTTAGTTTCATAACCTCTCCCAAAACATAGATATTGGCTTAAAGCCACTTCTAGCATCTTAAAAATAAATAAAGTCTTTAGATCTTCCCCTTCTAGAAGAAGACCAAATTATGCAGTATTTATCGCATTTCAATTAAAACCACAAGAGCAGATTTAATATATATCAGAACATCAAGCCGCAAAAATATCCTGATAAATATATTTCTATGACGTTGGCTAATTCAGTATTACTTTGTCTCCTTAAAAATACTTAATCTACTGACTCAATATATAAATTTTTCTTGGCTGGCAATCATTTTCATCAAGTAAATAAATATTCTTTGTTATTTCCTTTTAGGGTGCGACGCAACTGCTTGTCGGTATTTATTTAGGAAGTAAGAATGAGAAAATCTATTTTTCTTTTCAGAATACGGCTCTCTTTGTACTTCGGTTTCCTTGGTAGGATTCAATGAATTCACACACTTAATATTCTATTTCTACAGTCGTCTAGGGAAACCATTGACTATACGAATTATCAAACCCTTGCCCCTGTTCTTCTTTTAGCTTTTCAACTTCATTCCGAAGCATTTTAATTTGCTCCATACTCTGTTGGATTGTAGTTTTGTTGCTTTCAACCTGCTTATAAAGATCGTTGATCCTAGCGTTCTTGATTTTAATCTCCTCGTTACTCTTTTCAATCTCCTCC
>JAJONP010000227.1 GCA_021323555.1 Gammaproteobacteria bacterium
AAAAATGTGCTCACATACACGTGTATGCTGCGCTATTTTTATAAAATTTTCGCACGACCTTGGCTCAAATCCGAACTTTTTGCGTAAAGTCAAAAGCCCGTTGAACAATTATTTCAACGTCACAATCCCTTAGACAATCCAACGCGATAATGCGAGAATTTATCTCAGGCTCTTATTTATCAGCGATGTATTTTTATGGAAATAGAAACATATACCCCCTCCCCCAACCGTTACGTTAGCACACGCCCTGCCAATACAGACACTGTTAAACTCCCTCCTCATTCGATTGAAGCAGAGCAGTCTGTGTTAGGCGGCTTAATGCTCGATAATCGCGCGTGGGATATTATCGCTGATCGCATACGAGAAAACGATTTTTATAGACATGATCACAGACTTATTTATAGTGTGATCGCAACATTATCTAAACAAAATAAACCCGTTGATTGCTTAACAGTCACAGAACTTTTAAAAGAATTACGCGAACTTGAAAATGCGGGCGGTGAAATTTATTTATATGAATTGGCTAATAACACCCCCAGTGTCGCTAATATCGCAGCTTATGCGGATATTGTCCGAGAGCGTTCTGTTTTACGTCAATTAATCGCAACAGCCAATGATATTGCAGGCAGCGCATTTAATCCACAAGGTCGTAATAGCACAGAATTGCTCGATGCCGCAGAACAACGCGTATTTGCCATCAGCGAGCAAGGTGCCCGCGTGGGCGGCCCTGCAAATATTAAAGAATTCCTCACTAAAACCATGGATAGGATTGACACGCTTTTTCAATCAAACGATCCTATTACAGGTGTTTCCACAGGCTATCATGATTTTGATGACATGACATCAGGGCTACAGCCCTCTGATCTCGTGATTATCGCTGGTCGTCCCTCCATGGGCAAAACCATGTTGGCAACGAATATTGCAGAACATGTTGCCATTAAAATGCGCATGCCCGTCTTGATTTTCAGTATGGAAATGCCAGGTGAAGCTATCGTCATGCGTTTACTCTCTTCTCTCTGCCGCATTGACCAATTACGCATTCGTACTGGAAAATTATTAGATGAAGATTGGCCACGCATGACTTCCACAGTCAGTATGCTATCCGATGCACCATTCTTTATTGACGACACCCCTGCACTCAGTCCTGCTGAATTACGCGCACGCGCGAGACGGTTAGCAAAAGAACAAGGACAATTAGGCTTAATTATTGTGGATTATTTACAATTAATGCAAGTACCCGGTTCGAATGAAAACCGCACTGCAGAAATTTCTGAAGTATCTCGTTCTTTAAAAAGTTTAGCGAAAGAATTACAAGTGCCAGTGATTGCTATTTCTCAGTTAAATCGCAGCTTAGAGCAACGCGCAGATAAACGCCCTGTCATGTCAGATTTACGTGAATCAGGCGCTATTGAACAAGATGCCGATCTCATTGTGTTTATTTATCGTGATGAAGTTTATAATGAAAACTCTCCCGACAAAGGCACAGCCGAAATTATTATCGCAAAACAAAGGAATGGTCCTATTGGCAAAGTACGTTTAACTTTCTTAGGACAGTTCACTTGTTTTGAAAACTGCATACGCAATCCTTACTGATGAGTAGACCGACTAAAATTGTTATCCACTTAGACGCCTTGCAGCATAATATGCAGCAAATTAAAAAACGTGCACCCCATTCTTCTATTTTGGCAATGGTTAAATCAAATGGATATGGGCATGGTATTGAGCGTGTCGCTTTAGCTTTATCAAATGCAGATGCATTCGGTGTTGCCTGCTCAGAAGAAGGGCTTTTACTGCGGAAAGCAGGTGTGCGTCACCCTATTATATTAATCGAAGGTTTATTTACATCGGATGAATTGAAACTCGCAGAAATAGAAAATTTTACACCCGTCATCCATCACGAATCACAAGTAGACATGCTTGAAAAAAATTCCTGTGGTGGAAACCCACTGTCCGTTTGGTTAAAAATCAATACGGGTATGAATAGATTAGGGTTTAAACCCGCTCACGTTAAAAAAATAGTTCAGCGATTAATGGCCTGCCCAAACGTCAAAAAACCTCTCTGTTTTATGACACATTTCGCCACAGCAGATAGCTCTGATCTTTCTCAAACGCAACAGCAAATAGATCTTTTTGATAAAACAATTGCAGGATTCGAAGGTTTACAGAGTCTATGTAATTCTGCCGGCATTATTACATATCCGTCTGCACAACGAAATTGGGTCCGTCCAGGGCTTATGTTATACGGCGCTTCACCTTTTCCAGGACATCACGGAATAGAATATGGACTGCGCCCAGCCATGTCATTACAATCAAAATTAATTGCTATTCACACCCTGACGAAAGATGAATGTGTAGGTTATGGGAGTACATGGAAAAGCCCAGAAGAAATGCGTATTGGTGTCGTTGCAATGGGTTATGGAGATGGTTATCCGCAATTTGCTAAAAATGGTACGCCTATCTTAGTCAATCACTCTCTATGCCCTCTCGTAGGACGCGTCTCTATGGACATGCTCACAGTGGATTTACGAACGCAACCCCATGCAAAAGTCGGTGATCCTGTCACTTTATGGGGCAATGGATTGCCCGTTGAAGCAGTGGCTGAAGGCAATCACAGCAGCGCGTATGAATTACTGACACGTATTACTCAACGAGTTCGAGTTGAAGTCTCGTAAGTATTCACGCTTTAATAGGCAAAGTCCGTATTTGGCCAATCTCGTGCGAAAATTTTATAAAAATGTGCTCACATACACGTGTATGCTGCGCTATTTTTATAA
>JAJONP010000228.1 GCA_021323555.1 Gammaproteobacteria bacterium
AAAATATTCAAAACAAGAAGGAGAATAAATAAAAATTTTTTGTCTGTTGCTATGGAATTTTCTTTGTCCTTAGCTATGGAATTTTCATTGACTTTGACAGATAGTTTAGACGCTTCACCCCTTTCATTGCGGCTTCAAAAGCAGCTTTATCTTCATTGGTAAATTTACTGGTCATTTTTCATCTTGTGGCCATATTGTTATTTCTGATACTATCGTGCAGCTAGACTACGTTAGTCAATGTAAATTGTTGACTAAGGCTAATTTAGCTACATGGCAGAATGGGTGTAAGCTGCTTAAGATTGTCCCTTTTCTGGAGCGTTTTTTGTGAAAGGAGAGCTGCTTAAGATTGTCCCCTCTCCCCTCACTGCGTTCCGGAAGAGGGGACGATCTTAAGCAGCTCTCCTTTTTAATATTAATTAGGTAATTATAGTATTTTATGTTAAATCTTTTTTATGATTTTTTTGTTGTCTTATTATTTTTTGCCACTTTTAAATTTTATGGAATTTATGCAGCAACTACCATCGGTATTATAGGTAGTGTTTTGCAAGTGATAGTGACGCGTCTGTGGCTAAAAAAATTCGATAATAAACAGCTTTTAATGATGGTTATCTTTTTGCTTTTTGGCGGCATGACGCTTTATTTTCATAATCCTATTTTCGTGAAATGGAAGCCCACCATTATTTTTAGTATTTTTGGCACCGTATTTTTTATCAGCCATTTTTTTGGCAAGCAACCGATGGCGCAACGCATGATGGGACATATGGTGGAAAAGAAACAGGGTGTACCCGCGATAGTCTGGAGCAGGCTTAATTTCGCATGGGCTTTGTTCTTTTTTGTTTTAGGTGCAGTGAATATTTTTATTGCTTATCATTTTTCTACGGAGGCTTGGGTGAATTTTAAATTTTATGGTATTTTTAGCGCTATGTTGATATTCGGGTTTGGGCAGGCTTTTGTTTTGGCGCGTTATTTATGAGCATAGAAAATCGTATTGAAGTGATTCGCCAGCGCTTGCAAGACGCTTTTGCTCCTACACACCTTGAAGTGCAGGATGATAGTCCACAGCATATAGGTCATTTGGGCAGTCAACAAGGGGCTGGGCATTACACTGTTATCATTGCGGCGGATTGTTTTAAACACAAATCGAGGGTCGCTGCGCATCGCGAAATTTATCAAGTCCTGCAGGATTTGATGCGTGAGGATATCCATGCGTTAAAAATTTCTATTTTAGAATGATTGTATAAGTAACCCAATAAAGTAAGCTGATTATTCGTCCCAAATTTGTAGACGGTAATAAAAGGGTAAGAGCAAAGATTGTCAATGAAACCAGAGTTAAAAGCGCATTTTTTACGCTCTTAACTCCGGATAATATACGGACATAAGTAAATGACGCCAGTTAGTTAATAGGATCCATGTCTCATACCGGTAATAGGAGCATCATACTGCTCTGATGATGATAGACGTTGTCTTTGGTCTCCTTCTCCTGATCCTACTAAGGAGTGCCTAGTAGGGCTGTGTAACCTGCTGCCTTGCCTATCCCTACTGTTGTTATCCAACGTATATTGGTTATTGTTTGGTTGGTCTTCACCTTCACCTTCACCTTCACCTTCATCATATTTGGATCCATCTTCGTGGTGACTACTACTATCGGTACTATTGTGGCTGGGCCCTCTGTATGATGATTGCAATCGCACATCCCTCCCACCTGCCGCTTTATCAGTTTTAAAAGTCATTGCTTTATACGCTTGATACATCAGAGCAGCGGCCAAGAAGATGCCTCCGATAGGCGCACCTGCCATTAGCAAACCCCATCCAGCGACTTCGATAGCTTTGAATAAAACATCCAAACATTTTTTCTCAGTTTGCTGTCTTTGGTAAAGGTCAGTCCGGTTAGATTCTAACTTGTTCATCTCCTGAATAAGAGAAACAATATCACCGAGTAAACTAATAGCGCGAGCTATTAAAAATCCCTGGAACATCGTTACAGAGCTGCCAGTTTGGAGTGCGAGACGGCCATAATGCACCAAAATAGTACCTTGAGCGGTTTCAAAAATATTTAAGGCAAATTTTGGTAGAAAACCCTCTTCATAAGTTTTTTTTCTACTAGACATGAGAGAAACCAGATTTAATCCCAGGTTAATTCCCCCACGTATTCCCGTAATCGCACCTTCTACCAGTCCTGTGATAGGCAGGGCTTGTGCTGCAATTCCTATTAGGTTAGTCATTGTAGAGCTGGTTGTATTAAACCCTTGCATGGCTGCATGGAGTAGGTTGAGGGGGCTCGTGGCAGCGGCTGCTAAAGCTGTACCTGCTGCCAAAGGCTCTACGCGTGGAACGACTTTCGTTCCAGTAAAATTAGCTGCCTTGGAAAAAAAGCTGCTGCATGATAAAAGCCGCGCTTGCGTCATAAAACGATATCTCCTATTATTAATTTCAAATTTTAAAAAATACTTAGATGCCTAATCATTAAAATATATTAATAAATTTTCTAGGCGAAGAAATTAACATAAATTGATATGGTAAGCAATCCATTAGACATCATCCGAAATTTGTAGACGCTAATAAGAGGGTAAGGGCTAAGCTCAGGGCAATCGCACTGAAATTTGAGGTTTGAAGTCAATAAAAAATCAGTCTGATCTTTTTGAAGAGGCATGCATCCCCGCGCCGTCATTGCGAGGCGGCATTGTTGCTTAAGATCGTCCCCTCTCCCGGAACGCAGTGAGGGGAGAGGGCTAGGGTGAGGGTAAAAATGATTCATTATTAGATGAATCAG
>JAJONP010000229.1 GCA_021323555.1 Gammaproteobacteria bacterium
GCTTCTGCAACTAACAAAATTTCTTTATTCATCAGGAACCTCCTCTTCTAGCCGATATCCGCAACTACATTCGCTTTTTCTATATCAAAAAAGGACAGCTTTTTCTCTTCTCCATTCACCAGAAGATAAATCGTATTTTCTTCTACACGCAACAAAACTCCGACAAAATTACGCTGATTCTGGACAGGTGTAAATAAGCGTAATTTTATACGATTACCGATTTGTTTCTGGTAATGCGTTATTTCAAATAAAGGCCTATCCAATCCAGGAGAAGAAACTTCCAAGGAGTAACGCCCATGGATAGGATCTTCTACATCCAGTACCGCGCTCACTTGCTGACTGACTTTCGAGCAATCATCAAGCGTAACCCCGTTTTGATTATCAATATAAATTCGTAATACGCTATAGCGACCTTGTCCATGGTACTCACAGCCCACAAACTCATAACCCATCGTATTCACGAGAGGCGCCAAACGATCACGCAAGGTTATCGCTATCTTTGTCATCATCTTTGCCGCTAATATCTTGCTTTATTAATAGTTTTAATCACTAAATACAAAAAAACCCCAACTGGGGTCTTTAATTATTTTCACCTGTTTGTTTGGTAGCGGGGGCTGGATTTGAACCAACGACCTTCGGGTTATGAGCCCGACGAGCTACCAGGCTGCTCCACCCCGCAATAACCGCGCTATTCTATAGAGAAAAATTTCAGCAGTCAAGGCAGAGAGTAACGAAATTTTTTAGGCTAAATAATAAACTTTTTCTTTTTTAAAAAAGAAAAGCGTTAGATTCAGCATTAATATAGATTACAATCAATATAAAATAAATTTTGTAAAGGCAAGGTACTTAGCTTAGTAAGGGAGAATAGGAGGAGAAATTCATGCCAATCCCAAAATTATTAGTAAATGCAATTGAAGAACATCATTTAGAACAAGTAAAGGAGCTTGTCCAAAAGCAAAAAGATTTGGATATTAATGAGCCTAATGAAAATGGTCAGACATTGCTTCAATTGGCTGTATTTTCTTACAACCACTCTCTTGACTTTGCGAATCTTGCCCCAGACTTTCACCATCACAAGGAAGGAGCCTTCCCATCCTGGGAAGAGGTGCCTTTGGCGATGCGCGGAAATTACCAAAGACTTAGGAGCGCGATCCATATAATTGAATTCTTCCTGTCTCAAGAAAGGCTTAATTTTGAGCGTGAATATCAAGTAAACGTTAACTATGTTAACAATAATTTCGACAAAAACAATCCTGCCTGCGAAAAAACTCTTAATCTTTTTGAAGCTCAGAAACATTTACTCGCAACCCAAAAAATGGAAGCTCAATTAGCCGATTGGCTGCAAAATATACAAAGCTCGACTAGCGAAGAACGTCAAAGATGGCTAAGGCAAGCAGTAGAGAACCGATTACGGCTAACAACAGTAAAAGCGCTGTTGCAACAAGGCATTCTTCCTACCCGCGAAATGCTTTCTCAGGCAATTGCACTTCGAACACCCGAAACACTAAATTTTTTATTAGCCTATAATGCAGGCAGTCAAATAGCAGAGAGTGATTCGCTTCTATCCAAAAATAAAGAACTAGATTACAGGGAGATAGGATACCTAAACGATTATTTCGGACTCAAAAGAAAAATCCTTCAGGCTGTACATGCTAAAAGAACCCGAGAAGAAATGGAGGTTTTTTTTAACCAATACCATCTTTTAAACACTACGGTATATCCATTTGCACTCCCATTACTCGCAGCCGCTTACAAAGCTTGCAGCTCTCATAAGCCTGAAATAAAAGCCTATTTAAAAGAATCATTTGATAACTACGTTACTGAAAATAAACCCTATTCAGATGAATTGACGAGGACTACGGGTATTACGATTGAGCAATATCCTTATTATAGACATCCTTCCGATACCAAGGAACTTTTAGAAAATATACGTCATAGAATTACCACGCATGCTCAAACAGGATTTGAGCTACATGGTGGTGGAGTAAAAGTAACAGATTTCCCTCGCCAGTTATTTTCTAAAAGTGCAGCAAATATTTATGAAAAAATTCAAAACGTGCTGCGTGATGACAAACCAAACAACAGGGCTGAGGAAGTGCTTAGAGAAATTCAAGCTGAATTAAAAAATAAAACAAAGGAAACCACAAAGTACCGTTTTTTCTGCTGGAAACTGCCGGGTTATCGGGAAGAAAGTACAGCTAATTTGTATCAAGCAATTATTAAAGATGTTAATCAATACCAAGAGCAAGAGGCAAAAGTGCAGATTTGAGCCAAAGTCATGCGGAAATTTTATAAAAATAGCGCAGCATACAAGTCGCATGTGAGTACATTTTTATAAAATTTTCGCATGAGATTGGCCAAATACGGACTTTGCGTGTGAGAACATGAACGCATACGGCAATTTTACGAACGGAAGGCTGCTTAAAATCGTCCCCTCTCCCGGAGCGTTTTTTGCGAGGGGTGAGGGTGAGGGCAGGGTGCCAGGGCAATCGCACTGAAATTTTAGGTTTCAGCTAAATAAAAAATCAGTCTTATATTTTTGAAGAGGCATGCAATCCCCGAACCGTCATTGCGAGGCGGCATTGTTGCGTGGATAAGCAGGGCAATCGTACTGGGAGTTGAGGTTTTAGCTAAATAAAGAATCAGTCTTATGTTTTTGAAGAGCATGGAATCCCCGCACCGTCATTGCGAGCTGAGTTATCCCCACGAATTGAGTGACAATTTTATTAAAATCTATTATTAAGATCGACACAATTCCCCCAATTAAA
>JAJONP010000230.1 GCA_021323555.1 Gammaproteobacteria bacterium
CGCGTTCATTTAATTTATGGTGATTTGCGAGATTCAGATTCCATTGATAATGCAGTAAGACTTGCTAATCCTGATTATGTTTTTCATCTGGCAGCGCAGAGTTACCCTCAAACCAGTTTTACCGCGCCGTTAGATACGTATGAAACGAATATCCAAGGAACATCGCGTGTTTTAGAAGCCTTGCGTAAATATAATAAAGAAGCTGTGATTCATGTTTGTGCATCGTCTGAAGTCTTTGGCCGAGTGCCTAAAGAAAAGTTGCCTATTGGTGAAGATTGTACTTTTCATCCTGCATCGCCTTATGCCATTTCTAAAGTAGGAACAGATTTAATAGGGCGTTATTACGCAGAAGCTTATCAAATGACAGTAATGACAACGCGTATGTTTACACACACAGGCCCACGGCGAGGGGATGTATTTGCAGAATCTACCTTTGCAAAACAAATTGCCATGATTGAAAGAGATTTAATTTCACCCGTAGTTAAAGTAGGTAATTTACAATCTTTACGCACATTTGCAGATGTGCGTGATGCAGTACATGCCTATTACTTATTGGTTACACATAATCCTATTCCGGGTGAATATTATAATATTGGAGGTAGCTATACCTGTACAGTAGGTGAGTTATTGGATTATTTAATTTCGCTTTCAAGTGCGAAGGATAAAATAAAAATTGAAACAGATCCCGAACGACTACGGCCTATTGATGCAGATTTACAAATACCTGACACGCGAAAATTTGCTCAACACACAGGTTGGAAGCCGTTGATCACCTTTGAACAAACGATGCAAGATTTATTGGATTATTGGCGTGAGCGCGTTCGTTTATCCGCAGATTTTTTGACACGTTAAAAGGGAGGAATTTTATGCAGAATGCGATTCAAAAACATATTCAGAAAACCCAAACAGTTATACAAAAAATTTTAGAAGATGAATTATTGTTAAGTAACGTTGAGAAAATAGCACGTACTTGCGTGACAGCATTACGTTCAGGCCATAAAGTTTTATTCGTAGGTAATGGCGGTAGTGCCGCAGATTCACAGCATTTAGCAGCAGAATTGGTAAGCCGTCTAGGATATGATCGACCTGCAATGGCGGCAATCGCATTGACGACAGATACCTCTGCGTTAACAGCGATTGGTAATGATTATGCGTTTGAAACGATTTTTTCACGTCAAATTGAAGCATTAGGACAACCAGGCGATGTACTGATTGCAATTTCTACGTCTGGAAAATCAAAGAATATTTTAAAAGCATTAGAAACAGCGCGCACAAAAAAAATAGTGACGATTGGCTTTACAGGAAAAGCGGCTCCTTTGATGGCAGAACAGTGTGACTTACTCTTAACAGTCCCCTCGGGTGAAACACCCAAAATTCAAGAAGGGCATATTGTGTTAGGGCATATTATCTGCGCACTCATTGAAGAAGATATCTATGGAGTAGATTACAATCCTAAAGTTCTTCAAATTCGTCATCCTGAAAGTGAGATTGTCTCTTAAGGGTTACAATGCAAGCAATTATCTTGGCAGGTGGCTTTGGAACGCGATTACAATCCGTTGTAAAAAACACTCCTAAGCCAATGGCACTGATTCAAGGTAAACCCTTTCTTGCCTATCTATTGGATTATTTAAAATCTCATCAAGTGACGCACGTCATTTTATCCGTGCATTATTTGCGAGAACAAATCCAAGATTTTTTTAAGGAAAATTATAAGGGCGTTGATATTTGCTATGCCATAGAAGAGCAACCATTAGGAACAGGCGGGGCTATTCTGAATGCGTTTCACTCTATCAATACCAGAGAGCCTGTTTTTGTCATCAATGGCGATACATTTTTACAGCTTGATTATCAAGCGATGTTTGCGCAACACCAAAAGACATCGCCACGGATGACAATGGCATTACGTAAAATGGCTAATTGCAATCGCTATGGTGTTGTACTGACAGAAGAGAATAGAGTCACAGCGTTTGGCGAACAAGGGAGTGATTCCCCAGGGTTAATCAATGCAGGCGTTTATTTAATGCAGCCATCACTCTTTCAAGAATTACCTCCGCCTGCGCCTGTATTTTCATTTGAAAAGGATTTTTTATTTCACTATGTTAATAAATTATATCCTGAAGCATTTATTGTGGATGATTATTTTATTGATATTGGGGTTCCAGAGGATTATGCACGGGCTATAAAAGAGTTTTTGATAAAATGGTAACGTTCACGCCTTAATAGGCAAAGTCCGTTTTTGGCCAATCTCGTGCGAAAATTTTATAAAAATCTGCTCGCATACAAGTGCATGCTGCGCTATTTTTAAAATTTTAGCACGAGATTGGCTCAAATCCGAACTTTTTCGTAAAGTCAAAAGCCTCGCGAACACTTACATAAAATGATACTCCCATGCGTTATATTGGAATGTCTTACCTAAATAAATCAGCATGCGTTCCTGTTCTAATGAATGTGATCATTTTATTTTTTATAAGATATATGAGTAGCCAATCTGGTTCTATGTGACATTCTCTACAATCACTGTACTCACCTATTAATGGATGGTCCATGGTTTTTTTCGATAGTGGTTTTTGCCTAATTAAATCAGAAATGATGCTATACAATTTTTTTATATCTTTTCCTCTTTTCTTCATTAGCTTGACATCTTTTTTAAAGCTATTTTTATGGCTTGGGATTAGCATTATTTTTCCAAATCATTTAGGAAATCTTCTTTATTTTTGAAAATGGT
>JAJONP010000231.1 GCA_021323555.1 Gammaproteobacteria bacterium
TGGTCGATCCCGTAATAAATATTCTTCTTCTAAAATAGCTACTGCCCGCTCAAAAAAGCTTTTAATCACAATAAGGTGCTGTGAATTTAAAGTTTTCATCATTATTGCTCAATTTTTTATTGTTCTTTTTCTTTAGCAATTAATATGCCAAAAGCTGCTATTTTTACCAATAAGCTCCTCGAAGCTGCGTTCTTTTGCGCCGCTAGCGTGAGAATTTTTTCTTCCTGCAATGAAAATGCTCCCCTGCATTGAATAGCAATGGTGAGCACACGCCTAGGGTGGGTAACGACACGTATTGTGGAAAGTAGAAAATCATAAAAAGTTTTTTGCTAGAACCTGGTAAAATCACGGCCACTTGCTTTAAAACTTTTCATAAAATTTCTTAACAAGGTGAAGATGTTTTTTAAAAAATGGGGCTTCACTTCCTATTTTCTACTGAGGGAAAGAAAAGGCCCATACAGAAACTTAACTTCGTAAAGTACAAACTGAATAATATTGCATTGTTGCGACAGGATCTTCGTCCACTTCATATTCTTTGGCTAACTCTGCAGAAGTTTTATCATCGATAATAATTAATCCAAATTTTTGGGCAAGCTCTGCTAAGCTTTTTACTCCTGTGATCCAGCTTAAACCCGCCTTCTGAAATCGCTCAAAGGCAGCTTCGACTTCCGTATTGCCAGTAGTATTTTCTAAGAAAGCCATATGAACATAATCAAAAGAAATCGTAAAATGCTTAAAGTTTTCTTTTAGCAAGCTTAAAACTCTTTCGGCATCTTCAGCTTCCAAATACATAATATTCCCTTCCCAAATGATGTGAGTTGGGCTATCAAAGTCAACACCATTTTCTTTAAGCCTCTCAATTAAATTTTCTTTCACATAATCAACCGCAACATATTGTGCGTTAGGATATATTCCTTGGGCTTGATATTTGTCAGCCTTTCTTCCTAATACCTCAGCTTGATCAACCTCATAAAAGTTTATACCCTTCTGACGTGTGTATTTTTCTTTACGCGCAGGCAACGTATCATATCCACTCCCTAAAATAATAACTTGCGTAATTGGTTCTGAAGATTTAATTAATCTTGATAATGCTTTACGGAAATATCGTTCTCTTATCGCTGTCGTTACAGGTTGGTGCCCCATCTTGGTGACTCGCTCTAAGGTTGCAGGATCAATTATTTTGGGCATTATCTCATCTTTAAAAAGCGGCTTTTCTCTGCCTACAAATTTTCTGACTTGTCTTTTAAAAAATTCTGCCTCTTTTCCTGCATGCTTCATAGCAACAACTGTGCTTGCCGTACTTGCCACATTAAAACCCGGACTAGGCTCTGGCCTTACTGTTTTGGGAATAGAAAACATAGTTGCTCCTTAAGTTTTTCTTGTGATAAGCTAAAAGCAAAGAATATGCCATTGATAAATAATAAGAGGTGTCTCCATGAAAACAAATTTAAAAGGCAAAAAAGTTATTGTCACAGGTGGAAATCGCGGCATTGGGAAAGCAATTGCCTTAGCCTTCGCTGAAGAGGGTTGCGACATTGTTATTACTTATAATACCGGGCAAAAAGAAGCCGAGCAAACCGTTAAAGAACTCGAAAAATATCATATTCATGTAAAATCCATTCAGTTTGATGCAAATACGGAAGGTGCCGAAATGCGTCTAGTTAAAGAGAGCAGTGAATTTCTTGGCGATATACACATTTTAGTAAATAATGCAGGAACGTTATCTCGACATTCATTTTTAGATATTCCTGAACCAGAGCTCTTACGTGTTCTAAAGGTAAATACTATTGCACCATTTCGATTAATGCAAACTGTTGGGCATTATATGACGGAAAAACAAACAGCATTAAAAGAGCAAGATAAAGCGTTAGAAGATCGATCGATTATTAATATTACCTCATTAAGCCGCAAAGTTATTACTGCAGGTTTGTCACATTATGAAACCAGCAAAGCAGCAACTTCTCAAATGACAAAATCCGCGGCAATGGATAAAGATTTTCGAGAAAATCGTATTCGCGTCAATGAGGTTGCGCCAGGTTTAATTCCAACTGACATCAATCGCGATCAATGGGAAACAGGTAGTACGATATGGAAAAAACGTGTAGGAGCTATTCCACTTTTTCGTCCTGGATTGCCAAATGAAATTGCCCAAGCAGTTGTTTGGCTTGCAAACAGTGCCTGGACGACAGGCACAACTGTGACTGTCGATGGAGGAAGAACAAGAAATTGGTCTGGTTCGGAAATTGCTCCGCCTGATTTACAATCAATTCCTCAGGCAAGGCTTTAGTATTTTTCTACTCAGTCTGCTATAACTTCTATCTCGAGAATTTTAGGTAAAGTTTTAAAGCTATGCCTTCTTGATTATCAAACTTTCCAAACGATTACTTTCCACAATAATCTTATGCAAAGCTTTGCATAAAAATTATTCCTAAAAAACTTCGAATTAATCAGCTACTCAGGCAGAGTATCCTTTTGGATTTTTGGCCGTACAAAAATTAATAACTCTCGCTTTTCTTTTTGTTCATGTTGATGCTCAAATAATTTACCCAGGACAGGAATATCGCTGATGAAAGGCACCCGTTCAATTTGATGGTCATCCGCTTCTTCATAAATACCGCCTAACACAATCGTTTGTTGGTCTTTGACTAATACTTGCGTGGTAATTTCCCGCGTA
>JAJONP010000232.1 GCA_021323555.1 Gammaproteobacteria bacterium
GCACTCCCAACGATAGCTCCTACTGCAATGCCCGGAACAATATTAATGCCAGAACTCAAACTACTTGCGCCTAATCCCGCGACCGCACCAATTACAGCGCTTTTCGCTGTTTGACTGGAATTCTGATAAGAATCGGTTAGGCTGCCATCCGAGTGATTCCATGCATAATCTGCAGATAAATAGGCTTTATCTACTTCACTTGCGCTTCCCCTTGAAAAATCAGATGAGGCGCAACCTGCAATAAAAACAAATAAAAAAAGAAATGGTAAATAGTAGCTCGTCACCTGTTTGAATAAATCTAAAGCGGTCATTGATGGCAGTATGTGAGTAGCATTTTGAGGAATTTTTTTACGACAAATTGCTGATTGATGGCCGTTGGTTGATTTGTGTTTCATTCAGACCCCCCTTCTTTATTCTGACTAATTATATAATCAGCCAACTCGTGAACAACCTTATAAAGGTCTTCTCTATCGAGAAACAAACTTTGTGCATACGGAGGATAATCTGTTGAAAATAGCATATCCTTAATCACCTCAGCTGTCATTACATTTGCTGCAGAACCTGAACGCCCCAATACACGTTCTAATAATTCAATTTTATCTTTAACATAATGTTTATTAATCAAGGGCTGACTAAATCGCTCAAGTTCTCCTTTACCCGTTAATAATGATTTAACATCTTCTCCCAATACTGGTTTACTAAATATGTTAATACGGCTGGGATCTTCCTCTTCTTCAGCAATAGCATTCTCTTCTTCTGTCGCTGATGTACGATTATGGAATGCTAATAGCGCCGATACGCCACGCTCTATTAAATTAACATCTGTCTTTTCATGTATCACCTTTGCAATCAATTGGATATCTTCTGATTCATCTAATACTTGCTCAAATGATTCATTATGATTTTCTAGCAAGATATTAAACTGCTCAAGTCGATTTTCAAAATCCATTAAGACACGACCCAAAGGCGGTTCTACTTTTAAAAAGTGGTTTAATCTCATGCGCTCAACAGGCTTGGGATTAGCGAAAAACATGCGCGCACGTATGATCTTTGATTTGAAGAAGATAGTCGCTTCACCTTCACGCTGCTCTTTCAAGTCTTGCAAATCAAGACGAGCGCGTTTTTCTGAAGACGCGCTGCGGCTATCCATATAATTATTTAATAAACTACTCGAATTGGTTTGGAATGAGTCTACTTTCGTTACATAAGATTCACCTGCCGTTTTTGAGAAAAATTCCCAAGTCGCTTGCGGATCTTCTAATTTCATACAAATTTTAATATTGGTATTTGCACCAATAGAGGCGGCTTCTTCTTTAGAGGCTTTTTCAAACGCTGGCAAATCCTGTCCTGCAAAAACCACAGAGAACCCTAATGAACGGGCTTGCGCAGGCACGACAGCGAACCCTTTCACTGCGTAATAACCATACTCATCTAAAATACACATATACGGTGTTGCTGAGTTCGTTGGTTTACGCAATACCACTTCCTTGAAAGTCCCTTCAACCGCATCTCCTAAGCCGGCTGCCATCATCGCTTTTAATGACGCAATAATCACTTTACCTAAGCTTGCTAATTCTTCAGGCGCTTTTTCCAAAGCTGGCAATAACACTACGAGAATACGGCGATTCAGTACTACGTCTTTTAAATCAACTTCTGCTAAATTAGTACGGATAATATGCCCATACGTATCGGCTAACGAACCAAACACACGCGTTAATTGCATAGTAATAAACCCATGCTGCTCAAGCACTTGCGAACCTTGCTTACCTTTTTTCGAGCGGTCATAGCCCGGTAAGTTAATCACGTAATTGGTGATAGGCTCCAGCACCATATCAGGGGTATCTGCTAGACTCACAGGTTCTTGATTATCACGAATAAACATGCGATCCATTGCAATCGCTTCTATGCGAGTCAATTCAAAATAATTACGAATAGTATTCGCATCTAATAAAATTTTTCCTGCATCGCGCATAAAAACTAAAACTTTCATCAAAGCTTCTACAAACACCATCGCACGGCCTTTCCACATATCGCCATCCGAGCCTTGACCGCCTGAATCCATCAAACTAATAACCAGCTGCGATAACATGCTGGATGAGCCACTGCAAAATGGATTCATCGTATTAGATAAGCGTTTTTCTTGCGCGCCTACCACGTCTCGCGCGCCTGTCATAAAATTAATTAATAACAGATCATCTTCACGCCCCATATACCGGGCCATCGAAAAGATTTTTGCAAATAAGCTATTATCACCTTTACCATCGACATACAGAAAACCGCTGCTCTGAACCAAAGAATTAAATGCTAAAGAAACTAATGCTTCTGTTTTACCAGAACCTGTAGAGCCAAAAATAAGAACATGGGTACGCATGTCATCATTGTTAAACCATAACTCTTCATTATTATTTTTACGGTTTCCAAAAAAACTGATGCCGCGTGCTTTACGTGGTTTAGATTGATCCCCAGGCAGCGGGTCATTATAGTCAGGTGCGCCTGAACGTAGGGGCATACGAAAGGGTAATCTAAATTTTCGTGTGTAAGCATATAGAAATACAAAAACGGCAGTCAATGCGGTGAACTCCGCAACGGATGGGAAAAATACAACAACCATTGCAAAACCAATTAATAAAGTCGCGCTTTTGATAGGGTCTTTGAAAAAAT
>JAJONP010000065.1 GCA_021323555.1 Gammaproteobacteria bacterium
TGGAGGAACCAATAGTAATTTAACCATTAATGCAGGCAGCGGTGCTGTGACATTCAATGACGCGGTGGGCAATCTCTCGCCATTGGGTTTCCTTGTGCTAAATGGCACGGGCACGGCAACGATCAATGGCGGGAGCGTGAAGACAAGCGGCCTGCAAACTTACAATAATCCTGTGATGCTGGGGGCAGACACGGTATTCACTACAACGAACAGTGCCTTGAATTTTGCATCCAGCATTGGAAACACAGGCACTGCACGGAACTTAACGATCAACGCCGGCAGTGGTGCGATTACTTTGGGTGGCACTGTCGGTAGCGGCACCGCCTTAGGCGACATTGCATTAAATAGCACAAGCACCACGACACTGGGCAATACGCTAAATGCGGCCAGTTTGATAACAAACGTAGGTGGCACAATCGCGATCAACGGTGGCAATATTATAACGAGCGGTGCGCAAACCTATAACGATGCAGTGACATTAGGTGCGATTACAAACTTAACATCCACTGGCAGTGGAAATATTAATTTAGCGAACACCATCAATGGCGGGTATGCTTTAACATTAAATACGAGCGGAACAACCACGCTGGGCGGGTTGATTGGCAGTAGCACACCTCTCACAAGTTTAACAACAGATGCAGGTGGCACAACAATCATCAATGGTGGGAATGTGACGACCAATGGTTCCCAAATTTACAATGATGCTGTGACGCTCGGTGTAGCCACCACATTAACGTCTAACAGTTTTGGAAATATTACCTTTGCTGATACTTTAAATGGGCCATTTGATTTAAGTTTACAAGCCCCAGGCACAACTACCTTTGGTGGTGTGGTAGGCGGTATTGATCCATTGAAGAGCCTCACAACAAGTCTATTCGGTACTCTTGCCATTAACACCAGTGCGATCAAGACGACAGGTACGCAATTCTATCAGAATACAGTTGCGACATTAGGAGCAGGAGCCACATTGACTTCGACCAATGGTGGAAACATTACTTTCTTATCGACAATAAATGGAGCGCATGACTTGACGTTGAATACGGCAGGTACCATGCGTCCTAATGCGGTTGGCACGACTATGCCCTTGACGAGTCTCACGCTGGGAGGAGGAGGGGATATTAGTCTGACACAAAATATAACGACAAGCGGTGCGCAAAATTACAATGGCGCGATTACACTCCATTCGAACCCCGTTGTATTGACGACAATGAATAGTCCAGTAAGTTTTGCCTCAACCATTAATAATGGAGGAGGGCTAAGTGGTTTAAGGATTGATACAGGTAGTGGTGCGATTACATTAAACGGGGCAGTGGGAAATATCTCGGCATTAGGTACCTTTGAGCTGAATGGCACAGGCACAGCAACGATTGCGGGTGGAAGTGTAACAACGAGCGGTGTACAAAGTTATAGTAATCCTGTGGCACTTGGCGCTGATACCCTGTTCACTACCACAAATAGTGATGTGAGTTTCGCATCCAGTATCACAAATGCTGCTGCACATGCTTTGACGATTAACGCGGGGAGTGGTGCGATCACCTTGGGTGGTGCGGTTGGTAGCGGCATGGCCTTAGATGCAATTACGTTAAATAGCATAGGCACAACAACGCTCGGTAATCTATTGAATGCAGCTAGTTTGACGACAAATGCAGGCGGTACTCTAGTGATCAACGGTGGCAGTGTCACGACAAGCGGCGCACAAACCTATAACGATGCACTGACATTAGGTGCGATTACACACTTAACATCCACTGGCAGTGGAAATATTAACTTAGCGAATACTGTCAATGGCTCGTATGCTTTAACGCTGAATACAAGTGGTATGACAACGCTTGGTAATACGCTGAATATAGCCAGCTTGATAACAGATACAGGCGGTACCACAGTTATGAATGGCGGCAGTGTGATAACAAGCGGTACACAAACTTACAATGATGCCGTGACATTAGGCGCAGAAACCGTATTGACTTCAAATGGTGGTGGAAATATTAATTTACTCAATACAGTCAATGGTGCATTTGGTTTAAACCTGAATACCTCAGGAACAACCACATTGGGCGGTATCATTGGCGGTAGTATTGCGTTGACAAGCTTAACAACGGATGTGAGCGGTACAACTGCTATTAATGGCGGTGCAGTGACAACGAGTGGAGAACAAACTTATAACGATAACATCACCTTAGGTGCTTCCCCCGTATTAACCTCAAACGCTGATAATATTACGTTAAATGGCGCGCTGGTTGGCGGTACACAGTCATTGACATTGGTTGGCGGTGTTAGCGGTGATCACCTATTTACATTGAATGACATTACATCACTTGGCACACTGACTGTGAATGGAAACTCTGCAGTGACCAATACACTGGCATTACTAACAGGTAATGGAACGACTACATGGACAGTAACCAATAATGGCGGCAGTGGTGGTAGCAATGGTACGATTGCTGCAACCAATATTGCTAACGGAGGATTTAGCAATATTCAAAATCTGATGGGTGGTACTGCTATTAATAATTTCATCTTTAATAATGGTGCAGCGATTAGCGGAGATATCATAGGCGGTGGTAGCGGTGCAAATAATACATTAGATTTCAGTGGTTACTTGGCACCTATGAGAATCAGCCTATCAGTTCCCTCGAGCGGGAATGAATTTAGAGCAGGCG
Source organism: Gammaproteobacteria bacterium (assembly GCA_021323555.1). The sequence goes on from JAJONP010000065.1 coordinate 2,661, forward strand.
TTGTTGTGGATGGCGCCGGTGCTCCCATTATCAATTCATTCGCGCAAATCGGCAGTGTTGTAGGATCTACCACAGGACAAAGTGTCTTGGCTGTTCCTAATAAAGTAGATGTAGTGATTACTTATACCAATCTAGCCCAGACATCGGGTTATATCAATGATCCATTTTATTTTTCGAATACAGTAGTGGAATATACACCACCCACACCGCCTTCTTCTCCTGCACCCGTTGTGGACTCAGAGGAATTTGCAGCGATGGTAGGGGTTGCATCACCAACTACTTTCGCATCTGCCTCTGTTTCTAACTCTATGTCTAATTCTACCTCTATCTCTGTTTCTTCAGATTCAGGTTCAGCTTCAGACTCAGATTCAGATTCGGGTTCAGATTCTTCTAATGGAGATAGCGCAACTACATCCAGTGATATAGCAGCAGTGACTAATCCTGTGACTCTGAATCTGAATGAAATAACACAACAGCAAGTTTCTTTAGACACGCAGCTTTATCGTGCACTCACAGTCGGTTGTTTCTAAACATCCTGTCATTATTTTTATATATTTTATTTTAAAAATCATGAAGTTAATTAATTTTCATTGTGCATTCATTTTAAAAATGTTAAATTGCTGTCCATTCAATAATCGTAGTTAAGAGGTAGATAGCGATGCTTCGGAGAGATAAGGGAAAAAAAGAGGAAGAAGAGAGTTGGACATGTTCGAAGTGTGAGTCGATGAATCATTTGAAGTACCAAAGCTGCGTTGTATGTGGGAAGGAAGAAAGACTAGAGAGGGCACCGGAGTCAAGCAGGACGGATTCATTAAGAAAAAAACCATCAGAGCTAAAAGAACAATCGGAGCATGAGGAATATAAGTCATCTTCTTCATGGAAAAAAAATGGAGGGGTTGTCCTAGCTGCAATAGGTGTGAGTGGTATTTTCTCTTGCTCTTTTGGTGCGAGCATAAGCCTAGTGGCAGGTTGCAAAATAGGTATATTAGCAGGTTGTTTGGCCGGTTGTTTGACCGTCTGTTTTCTTTTAGTGGTCTATTGCTGGGGTCGCTGTTGCTATGATGCTTCGCCTGCAGAAAATCAGCAAAATGAAGCCTTAGGATTTTCCATGTAATCGCACCAGCGCGGCCATCAGTTGCTTTAATTTTTAATACTTTTTTAAATCATGCGCTTAAATAAAAAAAGCTAAAATATATACAATTTATGGCTTTTTTATTTTGATTGTGCTAGTATTTTGTTCATTAAATAATCATTCCAAACAGGAGCAGGATAATGATGGCAAGAGATGATCAACTTCTGCGAGTCACAGATTCTTTAATTAGAGGACAGCAACGTGCCCTGGATGAATTTAAAGAACAGAAGGAAATACGAAAAAAGGTACTCTATAACTTAGTATATGCACCAGCAGACAATATGAGGTTTTCATGTATGGCGCTGGGTGCTGTTGAAGGTGGCCTTTTTGCTCAGAGTGCTGCTTTAAAAGCAGTTACTATTGCATCTGTAGGTGTGACAATACCAGCCTGGATGTTAGGTGCTTTAATAGGTTGTATGGTGGCATGTTTGCTGTTGGCTGTATTAAATTATTGTAATAGACTGCCGCCGCTTCTTAATGCTGCGGAAGCTATTGCCGAGCGTCGAGGACAGTCCTTATAAATTGGTCGATAGATTGTAATAGAAAATCAAAATCAGGGTTAAACATTAATCGCCGATAATAATACTGTGATAATTTAAGTTTAAATAAAAACGCATTAAAAGAAATTTGTAAAGGATTAAATTCTCCATAGGCGGTGTGATCAGAATTATTTTTTTCGCCATAATGCAAATTGTTGGGTGAGATCGGTAAAGCAAGATGTGAAAAACCGCGAATATATTTTTCAGGGTAAATAGAAGAACGTAAGGTAATACATGGATTATTGTTTTTAGTTTGAGTATTGCTATATAAAATCAAATGATTTTTAGGATGAAGCTGCTGTTTAAAATAACTAAGTGTTGTACGACTACAAACAGTATTATCTTCTTGGCTAAGTGCAAATAATAATGGCAATGGGGAAGGTTTTTCTTTTTTAATTGCTTGGGTGAGACGATAAACTTGATAGATGGCATTAAAGGGGATAGAACGATACCTTGCATAATCTGATGTTTCATTTTTATCTCGATAAAACCATCCGTTTCTTGGAAAAATTTGACTTAAAGCTGCGAATGGAGAATAAATTTTTAAAACAGGTGAGAGGAGTATAATACCTGCAATGTCTACTTGATTTTGCAGAGTATGTAATAACGCCACACTTGCCCCTGTCGAAAAACCTATTAGAAAAATATGTTTCACTTCTTTCGCAAGTGAAGTTATTCCATAATGCACGGCTTGTAGCCATTGATGATAATCGGTATTTAACAAAGCACCTGGTACAGTGGTGTGGCCTGGTAAAACGATGGCTCGACTTAAAATCCCTTGAGATTGTAAATGTAATCCAATCTCTTTCATGGAGAAGGGTGAATCCAATAATCCATGGATCAAGAGTGCGCCGCAGGAACCAAGTTTTTCAGGGCGGAATTCAAAAGGTGCGTTTGCTGCAATGATGTCTTGGGCATGAGGTGAATAAAGATCAACACGACATTGAGTAATAAGTTTTGTAGATTCTTTTATATAGTCATCAAAACTTAAATTAAGGTTATCAATAGGATAATGTATATCAGGATCGGTAAATAATTTTGACTGAATTTTACGCATACGGTATGCTACCACGAGTGATAAGCTATGATAGATTTATTATAAAAGAGGAGAGTGAAATTGCTATGAAAACTTATATGATCGCAATACTTATGTTACTTCTGCCTTGTGCAGCAATGGCTAACCATATAGTGGGGATAGGAGGAGCGGCAGGGGAACTTTTAGAACCTACAGGTGTTTTGGCCGATTTTTTCAGTGATGGGGCAATTATTCTAGGTGTGATGGCTATGTTCGGCGCTTTTGTGCGATATATGCAGCATCGTGTAAATCCACTGGCTGTGCCGATTGGCAGTGTGATTGTATTATTGGTGCTGGGGATTTTATTAGTATGCTTGCCTTTTACCTATGTATTATTGGGGGCAAAAGCACCGATTCCAGGACACATATCTCATTTAGCTCTTCTCTTTAAATAAATATTATTTTTGACGATGTATTCATAGACAGGCGGGGGCAGGCATGCGAGGGGATGATTCCCCATCGCTATTTGTTGGCGAATCGCTGTTGCTGAAATATCAATAGGGGATAGATCATGCAGGATAATATGACCCGCGATAGTTTGGTGAAGGGCTGTTTTATTTTTTGCGACATGTTTTCTGAGTAGCTCAGCTACGATACCTGTTTGAGGGGATGAGTAATCTGGGCGCGGAATAATAATAAGATGAGCGAGTTCTAAAATTTTAGAATAGCGATGCCAGGTAGGGAACCCTAAAAAAGCATCTAATCCTAAGATTAAACACAATGGTGTTTGAGGTAATTGTTGATGCAAGATTTCAAGTGTATCTGCCATATAAGATACACCTTGGCGCTGTATTTCAGTATCTTCGATTTTTAATAAGGGATCCTGGTAAATAGCACAACGTACCATATTGAGCCGCTGTTCGGGTGTTGCAATTGGTAATATACGATGGGCGGGTTGGTAGCAAGGCATGAGCCGTACTTCTGCTAGGTGAAATGCTTGGGCTACTGAACGTGCAATTTGCAAATGTCCAAGGTGTATAGGGTCGAATGTGCCGCCGAGGATACCAATGGGTTGCTTGAGGTTGGGCATTGTGGATTTTTACCTTCATTTGTTGAATAAAATCATCGGGTAATTTAGAGCGCACAGAAGCGCAATTGTTCAATGATTCTGGCTATGTTAACATGCTGTTCAAATAGAAAGTAGGGTGATGCAATGAAGACAAGAGAAAAAATCAAAGTAGATAAAACGAGAGGCACAATCAGACTAGATAAAATAACAGATATTCATATCTGGGAAGCAACGGATGATTCGATTGAGGACATTATTAATAGCTGTAATTGGCACGCGCGGCTAGAAGGTGTTTGCTATGTCATCAGATGGGTTAAGCAAGATGGTAAGATGGAGATGGCAATAAGTTGTAAATGGCCATATGACTATCAGTCGCTTTTAACGAAAGATTGGGTAAATCTTAAGGAAAATGATGCTCTTTGGCACCTATTAGAGTCTTATAAATTAGACCCAACCAACTCGAAAATACGAAGCGCTCTTTTTCCAGATGAGATTTATAACTATTTATTTCATAGCTACTTAGGGTTTTTTAAAGAAGATGATAAAGTTATAGACGATTTGTTTGAGCGTTTAGATTCAAGTAAGCGAGAGAAAATTAAGAATTCTTTATCTGATTTTGAAATTGCTATCTTTAATCATTATGTTATTTCTCAGGATAATAATTTGTCAGAAAAATTAAAAAATTTGAAAAACGTGTTATTGAAAAACAATAGAGGAGATGTTAACTGGAATGAAGTCGATACGCAGTTAGAGGACCTTCAGCATCTGATTGATCTAAAATATCCTAATAGTCAGTTGGCAAGGGCTTTTTATGTATTTTGTGGTGCTGTGGTGGGAGGGGTCATAGGTACGCAATATCTGGGTGCAGCAGCAGCGAGCGTTCCGCTAGCTCCTTGGATGGTGGGTGCTTTGGCAGGTAGTGCGATAGCCTGTGTGCTTTTGTTAGCGTATCATGCTTATACTTATCGAAGTACTTCTCAGTTGGGCATGTTTAAAAGCGCCTTGGACAAAGGGTTAGTGTTTTGTAATGCGGTTGAATCAGCGAGGAAGTTTCTGCCTTATAATTATTAATAGACGCTTTACGCATCTGTAAACGATCATTTTACTTTTTTCTTTTCAGTATCTTGGGTTTTTGACGGACGACTTTAATCACATTATTTTTATTGCGTATTTTACGTAAGATGCGCGCAAGATGAATACGGTCGTGGACAGTGATAGTGAGATTGACAGAAAAATAATGCCCATCAAATTCTTTAGCATTGATATGTGCGATATTAGAATCCGATTCTGCAATGGTCAGTGCCAGGCTTGCCAAACTACTTCGTTGATTTAAAATATGGACGTTTAGATCAACCGCAAAATCACCCACTACATTTTTTTCCCAATGCAGTGAAATATATTTATCTAAATTATGTTGGTATTTAAGTAATATCGGACAGTGTTCGATATGTACCATCAATCCATGTCCAGATTCTATATAGCCGCCAATCGGGTCGCCAGGAATAGGCCGGCAGCATGTCGCAAAAATAACGACAATACCTTCAGTGCCTTTAATAGTAAGTGGGTGAATTTCTGTTGTTTCAGTAAGTGTCGTTATGCTTGCTGATTCATCTAATTTAGCTAATTGCTTTGCAGCAAGTGATGCAGCGCGATTGCCTATGCCGACTTCTTCATAAAGATGATTGATCGAATCCAATTGTGCTGTTTTAACAAACGTTTCTAAGTGATCGGATTGTAGTTGTGACAGTGTTAAACCAAATGTATGTAATGATTTTTCAACAAGACGTTTCCCGAGCTCGATGGATTCTTCGCGTTGTTGTTTTTTGAGGAAATGTTTAATTGTGCTGCGTGCTTTGCCTGTCACTACAAAATCAAGCCATGCAGGATTGGGCCGTGTGCTTAAGGAAGTAATAATTTCAACTTGTTGACCATTGATTAAAGGTGTGCTCAAGGGTGCAAGACGTCGATCCAATTTTGCAGCAACGCATGTATTCCCAATGTCAGAGTGAATGGCGTAGGCAAAATCCACGGCGGTGGATCCTGCAGGCAATTCTAAAATGCTCCCTTTAGGCGTGAAGACGTATACTTCATCAGGAAATAAATCTGTTTTGACATTTTCGATAAATTCTAAAGAATTCTTAGAGCTTTTATGCATTTCTAAAACATTTTTTAACCATTCTTTTGCATGTTGTTGAGCTTCGCCTAATACTGATTTTTCTGTTTTATAAAGCCAATGCGCTGAGATGCCATATTCAGCCATTTTATTCATTTCTTCCGTGCGAATTTGTACTTCGATGGGCACACCGTAAGGGCCAAAAAGAGTAGTGTGTAAAGACTGATAACTATTCGCTTTGGGAATCGCAATATAATCTTTAAAGCGTTGTGTGATCGGCTTATAGAGATTATGCAACAGTCCAAGCACACGATAGCAAGTATCGACTTTATCAACAATGACACGAAATCCATAGACATCCATGACTTCAGAAAAAGATAAATGCTTATCGCGCATTTTTTTATAAATACTGTAAAGATGTTTTTCACGACTGCTGATCGAGCGTGCGCGTAAATTATGTCTTTGAAAACTTTTTTCTATTTGGGTGTTAATCAGCTCTAGTATTTCACGCCGATTACCACGGGCTTTTGTGACGGCCTCGTGTAAAATGCGATAGCGTACGGGGTAGAGCGCTGCAAAACCTAGATCTTCAAATTCAACGCGAAAAGCATGCATGCCAAGGCGATTCGCAATCGGCGCAAAAATTTCTAATGTTTCTTTCGCGATGCGATGACGTTTTTCGCGTGGCAAGCTATCGATAGTTCGCATATTATGTAAGCGGTCGGCTAATTTAATAAGGATAACGCGAATATCGCGTGCCATTGCCATGATCATTTTTCGAAAATTTTCAGCTTGTGCTTGTGCGCGTGTTTCAAATTCTATTTGAGTTAGTTTGGTGACGCCATCAACAAGATTTGCTATTTCTGGTCCGAATTGATGCGCAATATCTTGTTTCTTTAAATGTGTATCTTCGAGCGCATCATGTAAAATAGCAGCGATGATGGTCGGGGCATCCATGTGCATTTCAGCCAGGATTTTTGCGACTGCGAGTGGGTGAGTGATGTAAGGTTCGCCTGTATGCCGCTTTTGTCCTTCATGGGCTTTTTCCGCAAGCGTGTAGGCACCTTCGATGAATTTTATTTGGGTTGCATCGAAGTAATTCTTTAACGCATGGCGTAGTGATTCAAGCTCGTCCAAATGATACGTCCTTAGAGGCTATAGATTAATAAACTAGAGTGTCTTTTTAGTAACCGTTCACGCCTTAATAGGCAAAGTCCGTATTTGGCCAATCTCGTGCGAAAATTTTATAAAAATCTGCTCACATACACGTGTATGCTGCGCTATTTTTATAAAATTTTCAGTTTATATCCAGATTTATTCTGAATCTATTGAGTGATCATTTATTTCTGCTTCTTGTGGTGGAGGTGTTGCTGAAACCTCGTCAGGGGTGCTAATAAAAACATCGGAGGCTTTATCAATTTTATCTACTTCATGGGCATCGCTAAAATCAGTATGCCCTGTTGCAATTTCTTGTAAAGCGACCACAGTGGCTTTATGATTTTTCCATGGAACTTTAGGGTCGACACTGCCCCGCATTAATTGACGTGCGCGTCTTGCAGCCAATATGACTAATACAAAGCGGTTTTTAACGTGTTTCAAGCAGTCTTCAACGGTAATACGTGCCATCTTATTACATACCTCTATGATTTATTTAAGAGTCTTGACAAGAACAGGGTATCTTACAGATTGTTTATTTGCCTGTCAAATCCGCTAATAATTTATCTAATTTTAATATTTGTTTTGTTTGCAACAAGCGATTAGCTGTAATAACAGCTTTCAGATCAGAGAGTGCATGATCAAAGTCCGCATTGATAATCACATATCGGAATTCATGGATACGAGATACTGTTTCGTGCGCATCGGCAAGGCGTTGTTGAATAATGTCAGGGCTGTCTTGCGCGCGGTTTTTTAAGCGCTCCGCGAGATCGGCCAATGACGGAGGCAAAATAAAGATGCTAAGACATTCAGGAAAGAGGCGTTGAATTTGTTGGCAGCCTTGCCAGTCAATTTCTAAAATAACGTCAATGCCTTGTTTTAATGTTTTTTCTACC
>JAJONP010000066.1 GCA_021323555.1 Gammaproteobacteria bacterium
AAGTACGCGTATAGGATGCCCGCTGGCATCATTTTCTGCTTGTTCATAACCCACTGTGCCATGTAAATCATCTTCGTAAAATTTTTCAATGCCTAATTTACCAATATAGTGAGTTGCGCTGTAGTTGCTTGCATCAATGTTTGCGAGTTCCTGGGAATTAATACGTCCCACATAGCCTACTACGTGACTTAATATATTATTCAAAGGATAATGTCGAATTAAGCGAGCTTTAACCAATGTGCCTGGAAAACGGTACTGATTTTCATAATATCGAGCGACTTCTGCTTCTGATAAACGAAATTTTAAGGGAACTTCATCAAAACGACGGTGTTGTCTAAGGGCTTTTTGGAATTGAGTAATATCAGTCTCAGTCAGTGAAATAATTTTTCCGATGGTTGTAAGTAATTGAGGCAAGTTCTTTATTTTATCAGGGGTAATATCCAAGCTGAATATGGGAAGATTTTCGGCCAATAAAATCCCATTACGGTCATAGATGAGTCCACGGGTGGGCTCAATAGGCACAAGATCAAGCCAATTTTTTTTTGAAAGAGTGGTATAAAGATCATGTTTAATCCATTGCAGGAAACCCAGCCGAATGATTAAAAGTAAAATTAAAATAGCCATTAAAACGAATACAGCAGCACAACGCTGCCTGATGAGTCGGATTTCTTGAAGATGATTTTTAAGTGCGATGCGTTCTTTCATGGCAGAAGTTTACCAGATATTTAGACACCTAAAAACCATATCCTATTGTGATGAGTAACGGTATGGTAATACCTGCGTTTGCGCTTGCCATGCTGCTATTCGAGTAGTGCATTGCACTTAGGCTGATTGAAAGTTGTTGCGTCTTGCCGAAGGTTGCACCCAGTCCAATTTGATCTTGAAATGCGAAATAAATACCCAAATTGCGGTCATCGATTCGTGTGCAAGTTAAATAAGATGCGCCAATACTTAAATCAATAAAAGGAGAAACAAAAGAACCTTGAGTAAAATAATAACGTAACGTAGGCGTAAGAGAATAAATATTAATTTCGCGATTAGCTGTGGCATGGCTCACCCACCAATGGCCGAAACTCACATCAAAATAAATTTTGATCTGTGGCCAAATCAGTTGGGAAGGTTGATACCACACTGCTGTTCTATAACCTTTTAAATGACCAGGATCTTTAGCGATGAGCGGATAAGTGAATGCAATCCCAGTTTGTGCATACGTTATATTATTGTATAATCCAATCGCTAATAAAATAAGTAAACGAAATACTATCATGTGTTTTCCTTAACACAAGGCTAAAACTTCCTTGCCAATTTAGTAAAGGAGAAAAAATTTAATGTCGAATGATACCATTAATTTAACGCCAGCACTGTATGATTATTTACTAAAAAAATCATTGCGTGAGCCAGATATCCTGCAAGCTTTGCGTGTTCAGACATACAAAATGAGCATGAGACAGATGCAGATTTCGCCTGAACAAGGGCAGTTTATGCGCTTGCTGATTGAGTTGCTAGGGGCTCGTAAGACATTAGATATTGGTGTTTTTACAGGCTATAGCGCATTGTCTGTCGCTTTAGCATTACCGCCAGATGGACGAGTCGTAGCTTGTGATATTAATGATGAGTGGACTAAAATCGCACGTGATTTTTGGGAAAAGGCAGGTGTTGCCTCGAAAATTGATTTACGATTAGCCCCTGCGTTAGAAACATTGCAGCGATTATTGGATGAAGGAGAGGCAGAAACTTATGATTTTATTTTTATTGATGCAGATAAAGTGAATTATCCTGCTTATTATGAATTGTCGCTAAGTTTATTACGACCTGGGGGACTTATTGCGATTGATAATGTTTTATTTGGCGGCAAAGTCGCAGACTCGTCTGTGACGGATCAAAACACAGAGGCTATTCGTTTGTTAAATGAAAGAGTGTTACGTGATGAGCGGGTATCAATCAGCCTGGTGCCTATCAGCGATGGGCTGACGTTAGCGAGAAAATTGATATAACGCTTTTCTATTTAGTTGCTGGCGCGACACTAGCATTGATTAACATGCAGGTAGCGACAACATCATATTTCTATTTGTGGATAATTAAGATTGCTTGAAAGCATCTCGCTGGCTTATACCTTATTTTATTTTAACACCTAGCGCTGCCAATCGGTCTTTTAGGCTAGGATGCGTAGAAAATAAATCGGTTAAAGAAGAAGTAGCCTCAATACCTGCTTGCACAGGATCAAAAATAAATATAAGCTTCGCGCCTTACATTTTCATGAGGTGTTTTTTGGTATGCAGTGTTGTAAGCAGCTTGATGAGTCTGATGATCGTCATTAATTTTAAGCAATGCTGTAAAATTACATCGATTTCATTTTGAAATTTTTAGGAGAAGATATGAAAAAAATACTGAAATTAACTTTTTTAATAACAATGTGTTTGTTAGGTACTTCCATTTTCTCACTTAGGTGTGTGGCTGATTCTGTAACTATATTGTGTCCCAGCATTGAGACAATTAAAAAAATGGCTCCATTAAAAAATTGGACTGAGGAGAATGGTAACCGGTGGTCTGTAGAGAACCCAGACAGTCCAAGCCTTGATAAAATTCAATTATTATCAGACTCTCGTAGATGGGATGATGCAAAAGTTCGGTATGAGCACGACTCAAATTGGTTAAACAACAAGCCTGATAAAGCTTCTATTTATTGTACAGTAGGTGGGTTCGGGATTACAGGTTTTTTACCCGATGATCGTTATTATTCCGATTGTATGTTGGATGGTATATTCATAACGAAAGAGGAAGAGAATACATTTATTCCATGCTATGGCAGTGTGGATGCTAATCACTGCGTGTTGACTTGTGAACGACCACGAGACTAGCTTTTTAGGCAAGTGTAGGAACTAGAAAGACGGCTGCAAAATCTTTGGACGTCTATTGATTTATAGTGTTGTAAATACTGCTTCGTGAACATTTACTACAAAAAACCTCACAATTTGGTATAATATCTTATAAATTGTGAGGTAATTATGTATCATAATCGTTTCATGGAGCAAAAATTAGCTGAAATAGCTAAATTTAATAAAATCGTACTCCTGGTAGGAGCGCGTCAAGTAGGGAAAAGTACGCTATTACAGCATCTATTTCCGCATGTAAAACGTATCTTATTTGATCCTGTCCAAGATTTTTATAATGTCAAAGATGACCCTGATTTATTTTTAAATAATTTTTCCGCGCCGCTTATACTTGATGAAATTCAATTTGTTACGGAATTACTTCCCGCGTTAAAACGACGTGTTGATCAATCTAATCAAGTCGGACAGTATTATTTAACGGGTTCACAAAATTTAAGTATGATGCAACAAGTCTCTGAAAGCCTTGCAGGACGTGTTGCTATTTTACAGTTGGGTAGTATGACACCTTCTGAAATCATTAACCAAGAAAATACGCCTTGGTTATTTTCTTATTTGCTTAATGCAGAACAGTGGCTGCGAAGTGAAAATAAGCTGCTGTCTACTCAACAAAGTTTATTTGAAATGATTTGGCGGGGAGGGCTGCCTGGTATTCTTGAAATGCCAAATGAGCTTCTACCTAATTATTTTTCTTCGTATGTACAAACTTATCTAGAGCGAGATATTCGTCTTATTGACAACATTAAGGATTTACATCAATTTGATCGTTATATTAGCTTGGCCAGCGCGCTCACGAGTCAAGAAATAAATTATTCGCAATTAGGCCGCGAAATTGGTTTAACGCCGCAAGTTGCCAAACACTGGATGGCGCTTCTAATGTACTCTTATCAGTGGCAGGAAATTTCTCCTTATTGCGGCAATACAATCAAGCGATTAAGTAAACGATGCAAAGGTTATATGATGGACACAGGTCTTGCTTGTTATTTGCAACGTATTGGCTCTCCAGAAGCACTTGCTCGACACCCTTCACTAGGTGCATTATTTGAAACTTACATAGTTAATAATTTAATACGTATGGCTCAAAGCCTATATGCTGCTCCACAATTTTATCATTGGCGTACAAATGGTGGAGCTGAGGTGGATATCATCATGGAACGTGACGGCTGCTTTTACCCCGTTGAAATAAAATGTAAATCACTGATCAATAAACATGATGCGCGGGGTATTCACATGTTTTATGAAACATTTCCTCACTTAAAGATTATGCCTGGATTAATTATCTATGCGGGTAATGAACGGTATGCCGTAAGCGATAGAGTATTTGCTGTGCCTTGGCATTCTTTATGACTTTGCAATTGCAGCCTTCTAATTAAAGAAAAGGTACATACGATATTAACCAATTCGGGGTGACTGGATTCGAACCAGCGGCCCCTGCTTCCCGAAAGCAGTGCTCTACCAGGCTGAGCTACACCCCGCTAACAAGTGCGTGTGACAATAAAATCCGCCAGTATAAGAATGTCGGGAGTGTAAATCAGTATCACGCGCTTGCAGTATTGGCAGTGTACTCGATGGCGCCTGTAGATTCAATGAAAGCCTTTTCTAAAACTGCTTTAGTGATAAAAGAATGATAGAAAATTAGCTTAATTTTATAACGGAAAATTTTTATTGCCCGACATAATAGTCTAGCGTTTCTGTAATAAATTTATTAATAGTGATATGTTTCTGTTCTGCTGCGATGGCTATACGGCGATGCAATTGAGAGCCAAGCCGAATATTTAAACTACCTTTAAATGGTTTTTCAGCCTGTATGTTTTGTTTGGCACACACATCAAGATAATCATCCACTGCTTCTTCAAATGCTTTACGCAAACCTTTAGCATCTGTTGCCTCATAGCTGATAAATGCACGGATAAATTCAACTTTACCATGAAGAATTAAATCTTCATTATTCAGATGCACAGAACCATAGTAACCATTATATTGCATTAAATCTTTCATAATAGTTTCTCCTGTTTAAGCAGGTCGATGATACCTCCTATTCGTTAACAAGTGCGTGTGACAATAAAATCCGCCAGCATCAGCAATGCTTGACAATAAGGTGATTCGGGAATGTGAATCAATGCATCGCGCGCTTGGCTTGCATGTTGTTTTGCAGCATTGGCAGTGTACTCGATGGCGCCTGTGGATTCAATAATTTTGATGATGGTGGGGAGCTCTGTTGTGGAGCCTGTTTCGATAGCGCCACGAAGCAAGTTTGCGTCAGTGGGTTTACTTTGAGATAGCGCGTAGAGCAGGGGGAGGGTTGGCTTTCCTTCGGCTAAATCATTCCCCATATTTTTACCTGTTTGCTCTGGGGGTGCGCTGTAATCGAGAGCATCATCAATGAGTTGATAAGCAATACCAAGGTGTAAGCCATAACGCTGCATTGCTGCTATGTGATCTGCTTGATCAGTTGCAAGCGCTGCGCCTGTTTGAGCGGCAACTTCAAATAATTTAGCTGTTTTACGAGTAATCACTTCAAAATAAGATTTTTCAGAAGTATCAGGATCATGACAATTAATAAGCTGTAAAACTTCACCTTCGGCAATTAAATGAGTGGCATTAGAAAAAGTAGTTAAGATAACCGGATTATTTAATTGAATAATGAGCTGGAAGGCGCGTGAATAAAGAAAATCTCCGACTAATACACTGGCTTCATTGCCCCACAATGCGTTTGCGGTTTGGCGGCCACGGCGTAAGGTAGCGTTATCAACAACATCATCGTGTAATAAGGTGGCTGTATGGATCAGTTCTATTGCAGAAGCGAGTTTAATTTGTTGTTCTCCTTTATAGTCCATCGCATGCGCTGCAAGTAGCACTAATAATGGCCGTATACGCTTTCCACCACAGGTTAAAATATATTCGACTAATTGGTTAATCAGAGGAATTTCAGATTTTAATTCGCTGGAAATAAACTGATCTATTTGGACGAGGTCAGTTTGCACGAGGGAACGTATGGATTCCAAAGGCATGTAGGTCAGTTCTCTCTATTAATGATTTGGCAAGTAGCTGAATCGTAGTAGGGAGCCTGACCCACTGTCAAGTTTTTACAAAAATAAATCCCTTTCTTGTTTCGCTTTTTTCTCGAAGAGTTTCACGAGTTTAAGGCGAAGGAGCATGTTTTTCTTCTGGTTGCGGGGCAGGAACAGGAGCGGGAATACCCTGCTGCGGCTTCGCTGGCCTCACGGAGGTAGGGCGAATAACGCCTCTTCCAACGAGTGATGCTATGTACTCTGCATAAGGATTATGATAAGTATTAGGGTTCTCTTCTTTCCCAAAACTTTTTTCTTCAGCGTGTTCTGGTTTTCCTTGTGCCCTAGCGTTCTCTTCTTCCGCTTGTTCGGGTTTTTCTTTTTCCTTAGCGTTCTCTTTTTCAGAAGATTTTGGTTTTTCTTTTGCCTTAGCGTTCTCTTCTTCAGAGTGTTTTGGTTTCTCTTTTACTTTAAGTGCAGTTTTGTCCTGTGAAAAGAGAACCCTAAGGAACCCAATGCGAAATTCTGCTGCAGATAATTTCCCCAATATAGTATCCAAACAGCAAACATTTTTAATTTTTGGCCCTTTATCATCGTGTCCATGAAAAAATATAAAGGGGTTTTTGCCAAAGTACAGCACATCTTCATACCAACGATTCCATGCTATATACACGATAGGGTTATTTTCTAGATCAATATATACTATAGGCTTATTTTCTAGATTAAACCTATAAACATCTTGAATTTGATGGCATAGTGTATACAAAGTATTATTTTGTACGTGAGCATTAAAAGCCTTGTTAATCGCATCAATACTATGCATTAACGCAACGTTTGTCCTGCAATCGTAAGGAATGCCAAGTTTTTTACTGATAGCAGCAATAACATTTACAAGTTCAAGAGGGGTTTTACCAATATAAGCATGACTATAGATATTGATTCGAGGCTCCTGCATACTATAACTATAACTGAGGGCTTTTAAATAAGGTTTATAAGCAGTGTCCATCATCTCCATTATCTCTTGACGTGTAATAATATTTCTATCAATAAGATGTTGAACGGTATGCATTGATTGTGTGACGCTACTGTCAAGTAAGCTGTTTCCTTCATCGAATCTTATTCCCCATTCGCATTTGAGAAGAAATTCAAGATCATGATTGGAAAATAATATCTCTATCCGTACCTGGCCTTTTAAAGCGTTTAATATTATTAATGTGTAACAGTCGCCTTCTCCTCTGTCAGCTAACACATCCCCTATAAGTCTGATTTTACCCGCATTAGGGTTTATTTTTGCTTGAGAAATAATTTCTTTAAATCTTAAGATGTCTTCTGCTGTTAATGTAGAGGGGTTCTTGTAATAAATATTCAGTATTTCTTGATAATTTTCTGGGCTCATTTTTAAGAAATTCTGACGAATAAGAAGATAAAGTAACTTAATAGCATTTCCATGAAGGTCACCTATCGTATATTGGTTTTCTGGATCGCAAAGGATTGCTGCATCTCCGGCTGGGCATAAGTCAAGATTGACTTCTTCATTCATTAACATCATTGATGTACGGTTTATAGCCATGTATATAACTCCTCGATTGTATGGATAAATCTTTAATTTTGTTTTTAAATCTTACAAATAATAACATATAGTATTATTATTGACTAGAAAATTTTTATTATAGGTCGTATCAAAATAGAAATGTCTTTCTTGGCGTAAAAACTGTATAAAAATACCCCGTGAATCTGTTAAGTTTTAAAATTGAGCTGTAGTGCCGCACAGAGGGTTACATCCCCATCCTGCCCGTGGCGCTCTCTTTGGTTTTTCTATGACTGATTTCTTGGTTTTTTGCAGCCGCGAAGAAGATTTTTGGAAAAATTTGCTGTGGCGTTTTGTAGGGGCAGGCAGAGGGTAGGGTATAGGTCCTTCGGATTTTTCTTCTGCTAGAATGTCTTGTTTTGCTGCTTCTTTTATTGCTTTACTATGAGGTCTAATTTTGTTTTGTGAAATAAAAATAGAATAATATGCTTTATTCTCAAAGCATGGTCTTCCTAACTTATTACGCGCCTCGAGCTTAGCAATATGCATTTCATCTGGCCCCTGGCCATCATGGCCATGAATAAAGTTAAGGCCATATCCGTGCTGGGGATGGAGGGGAGGGCGGTCGATTGCATGATTACGGCTCCAGATTGCGACTTGGAAAGGATCGATTTTTGGACGAATGTATTTCTCGCCATCTATTAATATAAAACTCTCTTTTTTTATGAATAAGGTAGTGATTTTATTCTTTGCAACGAACAGATTAATTTGATCAATAGTGGAAGCCAATGCGGCGGGGGTACTATCATCATAGGCAATGCCAAGTTTGGTCGCCATATCGAGGATAGTAGATAACCCAATGGGGGCATGACTATAAATGCTAATGCAGGATTCATCGTCATTAAGACCGTAGCTCACTGCTTTTAAGCAAGGGATGTAAAAAGTTTTTACGATATCATCAACTGCTTCTCTTTCAACAAGATATCTCTTAATCAACATGTGTAAATTATACATCGATGTAGATTGTTCTTTAAGTATTTCCGATTGATCGAACCGTTGTCCATTTTCATAGTTTTTTATAAATTCGTAATCATGGTTTGAAAGCAATATTTCTACCCGTATCCCTTTTTGCGTGACGGTTTTTAAGATTATTAAGGTGAAATAATCATTTTGGCCTCTGTCAGCGAGAATATCGCCAATCAGTCTAACCATGCCCGCATCAGGAGTGACTGTTGCCGCCGAGATAATAAGGTTAAATATGTCTAACTCGTCTCTGGTTATATCTTCAGGCTCTTTATAATAAATATTTACTATTGCTTGGTAGTGTCCGCAGCTTATGTCGAGAATATGGTGACGAATGAGCAAATGCAGTAATTTAAGGGCGTTGCCGTGAAGGTCGCCGATCGTGAGCTGGTTTTCTGGGCTGATAGGAAATTCACATTTTTCCTGTGGATAAAGATTTAAATTAGCTTCTTCTGAAATCATGGTGCCTGGCATGTTGGATCGCTCCTCGTTATTGAATTTATTTTTAATTTTGTTTACGTATTTTACAAATTATAATATATTGTATTATTATTAACTAAAATATTCTACAATATTGGGCAGATAGTTTAAATTTGTTATAAAAATATACAAAATCTGCCACTCCCCTAGATTTAAGAGTGATATTTCCGAATTGAGGTGAGGTACTTTTAAAGAGGGGCTATTGGTTCTTGCGTTTTCTTCGGGGAGTGCCTATAATGCATCCCTTTTCGGGTGTAGGGTTTGGAGTACAAAGATATGCATGCAGTGATTCAGAGCGGGGCAAGACAGTACCGCGTGGTAGAAGGACAAACACTTAAACTAGAAAAGTTAGACGTTGAAGTGGGTTCTACCGTTGATTTTGATAAGGTTTTAATGCTAACAAACGGCGAGGCCATACAAATTGGAAAGCCTCATATTGATGGGTGTAAAGTGGTTGCCTCAGTGATTGGGCAAGGTCGACATGAAAAAATTCATATTATGAAATTTAGACGCCGCAAACATCACCAAAAACAAATGGGACATAGACAATATTTCACAGAAGTGAAAATTGAAAAAATTCACGCTTAAGAGGATTTACAACCATGGCACACAAAAAAGCGGGCGGTAGTACGAATAATGGTCGCGACTCTAAGCCCAAATATTTAGGCATTAAACGGTATGGCGGACAAGTAGTAAACGCGGGTGAGATTCTCGTGCGTCAACGTGGTACACCTTTTCACCCCGGGCGTCATGTAGGTATAGGTCGAGACCATACTTTATATGCATTGAAAGCAGGTAAAGTGGTATTTGGAAAAAAAGGCTCGCTGCATAAGCGTTGTGTGAATATCGAACCT
>JAJONP010000067.1 GCA_021323555.1 Gammaproteobacteria bacterium
TGCAAGATGACCTTTTAATTCAAATTCTCTAATCGGTACCAGCATTGCTGTATCAATTTTATTGCCTTCTACTTTCAAATCGTCAACCACCACATCAGGTATAATTCCTTTATTTTGAATAATACGACCTGAAGGCGTGTGATAAAGCGCTGTCGTTAATTTAATGGCATGCTTATCATCGAGGGGTAATATTGTTTGCACAGAGCCCTTACCAAAACTATTCATGCCAACAATAAGCGCCCGATGATAATCTTGCAATGCGCCCGCAACAATTTCAGACGCGGAAGCAGAACCTGCGTTCACTAAAACAACTAAAGGTGCGCCATTCAATATATCTTCCACACGTGTTGTTTTCGCACTGTATTTTGCATTAGGAAAACGACCTTCTGCGTAAACAATCAAGTCATGGTAGTGATGTGTTTTCGCATTATTTAAAAATAGATCAGACACTTGCACAGCGACTTCTAATAATCCGCCTGGATTATTACGTAAATCCAGCACTAATCCTGCAAGCGACCCGCCTGCTTCTTTTTTCAATTTCTTGATTGCTGTCATCATCAACTCAGCGGTCGGTTCTTGGAACTCGCTAATGCGCACATAACCAAAACCATTTCCAAGCATATTGCTTTTTACACTCGAAATATGGATCATTTCACGCGTCAGTTTATAGGTAAGAGGGGCTTTATCTCCTTTCCGAATCACAGTCAGCCTTACTGACGTACCTTTTTCTCCACGCATACTTTCGACTGCTTCGTTCAATGACATTTCGCTCACTAATTTATTATTAATCGCAACAATATAATCTCCCGACTTCATACCTGCTCTTGCTGCAGGCGTATCATCAATAGGGCTAATCACTTTCAATACGCCATACTCACCTGTGACTTCAACCCCTAATCCACCAAACGCGCCCGTGGTCGTCATTAATAATGTTTTATAAGAATTTTCATCTAAATATTCAGAATGTGGATCTAAGCCGCTTAACATACCACGGATAGCGTTTTCTAATAATTTTTTATCACTGGTTTTTTGTACATAAAAATCTTTAATTTGCGCGATAGCATTGGTAAAGCGATCAATATCTTCTTTTTGTAATGAATCTACTTTATCTTGTGTGGCAATCGCACTATTAGGATCTTCTTCTGTTTTAAAAGCATGCGCAGGAGACACTAAAATCATACTTAAAAATAGCATATTGATTGTTTTTATATAGACTAACAAAAAATTAACTGGCTTCATGGGATGGGTTCCTTTGGTTGTTGCGTCTTGTGTTTTAGGTATAGCTTATTTTCCTCTTCCTCTTTGGAAGATGCTATAGGGGCATTCCATTACAAAATCACTATCAAAAAGCTTGTAATTGACTGTAATTTCCACACATCAAGAGCCATCATAACTGGGCATCTCGTTAATAATAATAAAAATTTTAGGCGTCTTTTTAAGATTTTCCAAAATAGACTAAATTAGTACAATATGTGGGATACTGACTTTTAATCCAGAAACATCCGACTCAGCGAACCTGCACCGCTAATTCGGCGAATCGCTTCTGCGATCATGTGGCTTAATGTAATTTGGCGAATACGTTTAGAGTGAAGCGCACTACCCTGCAACGCAATCGTATCTGTCACAATTAATTCATCCAGTGATGAGGCTTCGATATTTGCAATTGCTTTGCCTGATAAAACAGGATGCGTGATATAAGCAACTACTTTAGATGCACCATGTTCTTTTAAAGCATCAACTGCTTTAGAAAGTGTGCTTGCTGTATCAACAATATCATCGACAATAATACATTCACGGTCTTTCACATCGCCGATGATATGCATCACTTGTGCTTCATTCGGTTGTGGACGACGTTTATCAATAATAGCTAAATCAGCGCCTGTTAAACGCTTGGCAATCGCACGCGCGCGAATCACACCGCCAACATCAGGCGAGACAACCATGATATTTTTATACTGTTTACCATCAATATCATCTAGCATGATTGGCGTGCTATATAAGTTATCAACGGGCATATAAAAAAACCCTTGAATTTGATCTGCATGCAAATCAACTGTGACTAAGCGACTAATACCAACGGATGCCATCATATCGGCGACTATTTTTGCGGTAATAGGTACGCGCGCAGAACGTACACGTCGATCTTGACGTGCATACCCAAAATAAGGAACCACAGCTGTAATCCTGGCAGCCGAAGCACGTCGCAGCGCATCAGCCATAATAATGAGTTCCATTAAATTATCATTGGAAGGTGCAGAGGTGGATTGAATAAGAAAAATGTCACGGCCACGCACGTTTTCTTGAATTTCTACCATTATCTCGCCATCGCTGAACCGTCCTACCAAGGCTTTGCCTAATGGAAGGCCCAGATGCTCAACAACACGTGTTGCTAAGGCTTGACTCGCGTTGCCGCTAAAAATCATTATTTCAGGCACAAAGTATCCTTATACTCAGTATGGCTGGGGTGCTAGGGATCGAACCTAGGAATGCCGAGATCAAAACCCGGTGCCTTACCGCTTGGCTACACCCCAATAGGCCGTTATTTTGATGATTGAAACAACGAGTGTCAACGAAAACTTATCTTATTGCCATTGGCTAATGTTGATTTTCACTTTTATTCGCGAGTTTTCTAACAAAATCTTAGTAGGTAGATCAATATGGTTTACTGTCGTATAACGCAAGAACGTGACCATCCAACCTTGTTGATTGAGTTGTGTGAGATGAAAGTACTGATCAAATTGCTGGTGCGCAGGCTGGTAAGGCACAGGTAATCCACGTATCCAATAATATAAATTTGAAACAGGTAACTGCCAGCCTGTTTGTTGCGCCAAGAGTTGTTCTACTGTGGGCGCGGTTATTTTCTTACCATTGGCTGTCTCTAGTAGAATATGGCCTTGTTGATTTGATAATTTAATTAAATCCAAGCCCAAAGAACCAAATAATAAAATTGTGTAATCTTTATTCTGTTGATGCCATTGCATATTCGCACTGCCGCCTTCATTTCCTGGATAAGTCCGAACTGCCACGACTGCATTCATATTCCAATTTTGAAAATGAGACAGCTTTTTTATGCGTTCCTGCCAGCGCATAGTCTGGTAATGTTCAGGAGGCGCGGTCGCACAACCTGATAACCAAGCTATTATCAATAGCAAAAAATAAAGTTTTAGAATAGGCATGCAACCTAGTATAATCGCTTTTTTTAAAAAATACGCTGGATAAAATACCATGGGTATCAAATGTGGCATCGTTGGCTTGCCCAATGTAGGCAAATCAACCCTCTTTAATTGTCTAACAAAAGCAGGCGTTGATGCATCCAATTATCCATTCTGCACTATTGAACCGAATGTCGGTGTAGTTGCTGTGCCCGATCCGCGTTTAGAAGAGTTGGCTAAGATTGTTAACCCACAGCGCATTTTACCTACGACTATCGAATTCGTAGATATCGCGGGATTAGTGAAAGGCGCATCGCAAGGCGAAGGGCTTGGCAATAAATTTTTAGCTAACATTCGTGAAACAGATGCGACAGTGCATGTGGTACGTTGTTTTGAAAACGATGATGTCATTCATGTCAATGGAAAAATTTCACCCCTCGATGATATTGCAATCATTAATACAGAACTCGCATTAGCAGATTTAGAAACAATCGAACGTGCTTTATTACGCGTTAATAAACAGGCAAAAAGCGGCGATAAAATAGCGCTTCTTGATGTCACTTTATTTGAAAAAATCCGCGTCCAATTAAACGAAGGACAGGCAGCGAGGGCTTTATCTCTCACAAAAGAAGAAAAAGAACGCTTAAAGCCATTACAGTTACTTACTCTAAAACCAACACTTTATATGACTAATGTCGCAGAAAATGGTTTTACGAATAATCCATTACTCAACCAGGTCCAACAATTGGCAAACAAAGAAAATGCAAGCCTCGTTGCAGTTTGTGCTTCGCTCGAAGCAGACATCGCTGAATTAGACGATACAGAAAAAAAAGAATTTTTAAATGAACTTCATTTAACAGAGCCTGGGCTTGATCGCGTCATTCATGCAAGCTATAAATTGCTCGGATTAGAAACGTATTTTACGGCTGGCATACAGGAAGTACGCGCATGGACGATTCATAAAGGTTCTACTGCTCCTCAAGCCGCAGGTATTATTCATACAGATTTTGAAAAAGGGTTTATTCGCGCAGAAATTATTTCTTATGAGGATTATCTTCGCTATCGCGGTGAGCAAGGTGCTAAAGATGCAGGTAAATGGCGACTCGAAGGCAAAGAATATATTGTGCAAGATGGCGATGTGATTCATTTCCGGTTTAATGTTTAAAATAATTCTGCAAAAAGAGTGGCGCTCTTTGTTCTAACCAATAGCCAATCCGCCACGGAAAATTCCCGCTCACAAAACCGACATGACCGCCTTTTTGAGAAAGTTCAAGCTGAACATGTGCTGACATTTCATGGGGCCCGGGCAAAGCATTATCTCCCACTAAAGGATCATCCTTTGCTTGTATTAACAAGGTAGGGACTTTAATCTTCTGAAGATATTGACGGCAGCTCGATTGGGTATAGTAATCTGCTCCATCAGAAAATCCATGCAAAGGCGCAGTCACTCGATCATCAAAATCACGTAGTGTTCGCATCTTTTTTAAAGATGGGAGGATAAAAGGTGGAGGTTGTGTCTGAAACTTCCATTTTATTTTCTTGCGAAGAGAATACAATAAACGCCATTGATAGATGCGAGAAAATCCATGATTAATACGTACAACTGCTTTATTCAACTCGAAAGGAACAGAAATAGCAATTGCGGCTACCACCGGACTATGTTCACCTCTTTCACCTAGCCATTTCAGTAATACATTTCCCCCAAGCGAAAAACCCATTGCAGCAATGGGTATTCCAGGCTCACGTTTCTGTAATTGATTAATCACTTCAGCAATGTCTTGCGTCTCACCCGAATGATAAATACGTGGCAAACGATTACGCTCGCCACTGCAACTGCGGAAATTCATACAAACACCCTGCCAGCCTTGTTGCAAAATAGTTTGTAACATTCCTTGGATATAAGGGGATTGCGTTGACCCTTCTAAGCCATGCAAAATAAAAACAATAGGAACATTTCCATGCCCTACCCAATCCAGATCAATAAAATCACCATCAGCTAATTCAATGCGCTCTCGTTTCAGAGGCAAATTTTTAATACGGCGGCGAAATAAAACCGACCAAAGCGTTTGGCAGTGGGGGTTTCTCAGCCACCAGGCTGGCTTGAAATCGTTTAACTCCATATTTCCCCGTATAAATTTTTTTAATATATTCATAAAAAATAACGTATGATAGTGCAAGCTGACTAAAAGAGCTATCGTTCTTAAATTGCTCCATCAGTTCAACTGAATAAGGTGCATAGCTTGGACACTCCGAGCACAAGCCTTCAAGCTAGCTACTCTAAACTTAGAGATAAAACCCTATGCCTAAAACACTTTTAGCCTTGCTTCCTCAAAGGAATCTTCATCCCTCATCAAATTTTTGATGCAGGAGGTCGTTTCTATATTTCTTTTAATAAGGATGATATTGTATACGATGATACAGGTTATATATTTAGCACTGCTGAAGTGACGCCAACCCTCATTCTGAAGCAGATGCAAATACCATTTTATTGAGAAGCAGAAGCAATGGTCTTTTATTTATTTTCATTTTAAAATTACAACTAGGCTATAGTTGAACAGGATAAATATGATTTTAAATCTCAAGAAAAATCAAATAAGGTGCACGGAATTTTCATTTATCTTAAAACCTTCCACACTAGGTGGTGTTGGTGTGTTTGCAACGCATGACATTCCCAAAGGAACGTCTTTTTTTTCTGGTAGCCCTTCTCCGAGAAGAATGAACCCAAAAAATATTCCTGCCGACTTCATAAAGTAT
Organism: Gammaproteobacteria bacterium; assembly: GCA_021323555.1. The sequence continues at coordinate 5,907 of JAJONP010000067.1, forward strand.
TGTATTTTTATCAGTGATGAGGAATGTTTGTGCCCAGAAAGATTTGATCGCATGAATATAGGATGGTATATCAATCATTCTAGTGAGCCTAATATTGGGAAAAATTCTGATAGCCTTATTTCAATCTGTGATATTCAAGCGGGAGAAGAAATTCTTCTAAATTATAATGAACTGAATGAGCCAGAACATTTAAAAGAGGCATATTATAGTGAAAATAAATGAATTTATCTTCACTGACTTAACACATTCTTTATCGTCTATGATTCCTTGCTGGGACAACGATTGTGGATTTCAACAAAACACTGTTCTTGATTATATTGATTGCAACACAGACGTAAAATTCCGCGTTCAGAAAATTAAAATGCACGCGGGTATTGGCACACATATAGATGCGCCAGCACATTGTATTCCGGGCACTCTTACGATTGAAGATATACCATTGAAAAAATTAATCACTTCTTGTATTGTCATTGATGTTTCTCAAAAAGCTAACGCAAACTACAGTGTCACTTGTAATGATATTCATGACTTTGAAAAGAAATATGGGGAAATTCCTAAAAGCATCTTTGTGATTATTTATACAGGATGGGAGCGATTCTGGACTCAACCAGATAAATACAGAAATAATCTTATCTTTCCAAGCGTATCAAAAGAAGCGGCGGAGTTACTTCTTATGCGTGATATTGTTGGACTTGGCATTGATACTCTATCCCCTGACCGTCAAGAAGATGGCTTCCCTGTTCATCAGCTTTTATTAAATGCAGGAAAATATATTATTGAAAACATCGCCAATTGCAATCAGTTGCCACCTATCGGAGCATCTATTATTGCATTGCCCATGAAGATCAAAGATGGTACTGAAGCGCCTGTTAGATTAATTGGAGTTCAAAATATCTCTCATACTATAATATAATCTATTGAATTTTTTTAATTACATTCAGCGCCATGAGAAAAACAACAAGCTTAAATGCAGTTAAGATGATGCCTCAAACACCTGGAGTTTATTTATTCTATAGTGATGAAGGCCATTTACTTTATATTGGAAAAAGTATTTCGCTACGCAGTCGAATCTACGCTCATATTTTAGCAGCAAAGCATTCAAGCAAAGAAGAGCGGTTGATGCGACAGACAAGCCGTATTGAATGGGAAGAGACAGCAGGAGAGCTGGGTGCTTTGCTGCGAGAGGCTGCTCTTATTAAACAATATCAACCTATTTATAATCAGCGATTACGAAAAAGCCGTGTTTTATACGGGTTAAAATTACACGAAGCTGAAAATCATTATACCCGTATTGAGTTAGTACGGCTGAACTCAATTCAACAAGATGAAATTCATTTGCTCTATGGATTATCACGGAGCAAGCGGCAACTCATGCAAAAAGTGCTGGATTACACAAAACAATGGAATTTATGTGCTAAATTGACCTTACTTGAAAAAGGAACAGGGCCTTGCTTTTATTTTCAAATAAAACGTTGTAACGGTGCTTGCCTAAATTTGGAAGATCCAACTGTCTACAATGCGCGCGTGATTACAGCGTTTAGAAAACTACGTATTGAAAGCTGGCCATACAGCTCTAGCATTATCATTAAAGAAAAATCACTGACAACATTAAAAGTAAATTATCATAAGATAGATCGATGGTGCCATTTATCGTCAAGCAAAAATAAAAAAGGACTCAGCCATATAGAAACTCCTTCTCACCACTACTTTGATTTCGATATCTATAAAATACTCGTAAAGTGTTTACTCGCCCCCTCACCTACAATAAAAATACTCCATGGCCTTCCAAGCTAAACTCTCTCGTGAGTTTGTGTAGCTTATGAAAATGGGATTTATTACAAAAACATATTTGATGAAAATGAATATTCCAGCTGATTATATACTTAGTTCGCTTTATAGCGTATTATCCAACATGCAATTTGTATGCGAGGAGAAATAATCCAGAACATGTCCATCGCTTTAATTTAATAGAAGGGTTTATAAGTGGCTATTAAAATTAATAAAAATATAGGCACCTTTGCGTTAACGATGTTTATTACCGGTGCTATTGACACGTTACGTAACCTTCCAGTTACTGCTCTTTATGGTTACCAATTAGTAATTTATTTGTCGCTTGCTGCTATGTTTTTTCTTATTCCAGCGGCTTTAGTCTCGGCGGAATTATCGGCTAGTTTCGTCAAAAAAAGCGGTGTTTTCTATTGGGTCCAAGAGGCTTTTGGATCAAAAATGGGTTTTTTTGCGGCTTGGCTACAATGGATCAATACGCTCGTATGGTTTCCCACTATTTTATCTTTTATAACCACTACCGCACTTTATGCCATTGACCCTTTATTAGCAAAAAATAAATTTATTCTTATTGCAAATATTATTATTACTTTTTGGTTATTAACATTCGTTAATTTTCGTGGCATTAAACTCTCTGTTAAATTTTCTGCGTTTTGCACAGTGATTGGTATCATTATTCCTATCTTTACTTTGATTATTCTCTCTTTATTTTGTCTTATTAAAGGATATCCCAATCAGCTTCATTTACAAACTCTTACGCTATCCACTTCTGTCAAATCGGGTGAAAACTGGACGGTGCTGACAGGGATTATAGCAGCATTTGTAGGGCTTGAACTCGCTTCGGTACATATCCAAAATGTCATTGACCCTCAAAAAACATTTCCTAAAGCTCTTTTATTTTCTGTATTTTTAATAATATTTACTATGCTGAGTGGTTCACTTGCAATAGCAATCCTTTTACCTAAAAGCCATATAAGCCTTGTAGCAGGCGTTATTCAAAGCTTTAGTAAAATTTTCAACTTCTATCATTTGCCCTATTTAGTCTCCTTATTTAGTTGCGCTGTAGTAGCAGGGGCTTTAGGAGGAATGTTAAGCTGGATAATATCACCTCTTAAAGGACTATTGTGTGCAAGCGAGTTAGGCTATTTTCCTTCTTATTTAGTTCGCCAAAATAAATATGGTGTCCCTACTCGTTTTCTTATATTACAAGCAAGTATTGTGAGCGTTATCTGTTTGGTCTATATTTTTATGCCTAGCATTAATTCTTCTTACTGGATATTGACGGTATTAAGCACCCAATTATATATGACGATGTATGCTATATTATTTCTTGCAGCCATTTATTTAAAATATAAATATAAATATAATAATAATATTTTCTCTATACCTGGCGGGGCAAAAGGAACCTGTATAGTTGCATCCTGCGGACTTGTAGGTTGTTGTATAACATTCATTGTAGGATTTATTTTACCTTATAAAATTCACATGGATTCATTCAAATATCTACAGCTTTGTATAGCAGGGCTAGTTATCCTTATTCTTCCAGTAGCACTGTTTTATATGTATCAAAGCATAACAGCAAAGAAATAAAAAATATTCTTTCCTTTGTAATACGCACTAATGATTTATTTAACCAGTTTGGTTTAACGTAAGCGTTCGTGGAGCTTTTGACTTTACGCAAAAAGTTCGGATTTGAGCCAAGGTCGTGCGAAAATTTTATAAAAATAGCGCAGCCTACACTTGTATGTGAGCACATTTTTATAAAATTTTCGCACCAGATTAGCCAAATACGGACTTTGCCTATTAAGACATGAACAGTTACGGTTTAACTTTAGATGTCATCTGTTGATAACCCTGTAACCTTTTTAATTATCTCTAATGCAATCCCTTCTTGTAACATAGCACGAGCAATTTCAATATTTCTTTCGGCTTTTCCTTCCGCTTTTCCTTCGGCTTTTCCTGCTCTGAATTTACTTGCGAAAATCGTTTTCTCTGTACTGACAATATCCCAGTATTCTTGATA
>JAJONP010000233.1 GCA_021323555.1 Gammaproteobacteria bacterium
AATTATTGAAATAATAGATTGAAAGCTTTTCTTCCAGTAGAGTTTCCATGCCAGCTTGAAGGATATCCTCTATCTAGTTCATTATCACACTCATCTTCTATCTCATATAATTTGAATTGCCCTGTATCATTCAAAAAAGTTGCTGTTCTAATAACAATTCTATCTTTATATTTTAATTCTCCTACGCATGGGATATTATCGAAACGGTCTCGGTTCCAGTAAGAATGTGACTGTTGAACGTTATAATCATACTTTCTACCTTTCTTAACAAAACCGAAAGCGTCCTTTGTAAGGTTATTAATACCACTCCTAAATTTTGCTTCATTAATGATAATAACCTGAGAATCTTTAATTGTTTCACCTGCTGGAATAAATATACCATCAATTCCATTGTCTGGGCCTTTCTTACTTGTACAAGATTCGTCTTCGTACATATCATTATTAACTTTTTCTCCAAAAAGCTTTTTAATTTTAGAAGTGTAAGATTCTTCTAAAACATTATATCCTCTTTGTTCAAAGAAAACCCTTGTAACGATTTCCCCAACAAAACCTTTTTCTTTTCTTTTTGTTTGTTGGCCAATGAATGTATCCCATTTAGTTATATTTTGGTTAGACCTTGTAGATAATATAAGGGGTTCTCTATATGGTTCAATAATTTTACCAGAATCATCAACTAAGCTTATTACTTCCCCGGTAAAGTTAATGTTAATTTTATGTCCTTGGCATTCTTGTTCCTTGTCATCATCAGAACAAAAAACACTATTACAAAATATAAATGTAAAACAAAAAATAAATAATAAAAAAATATTTTTAATTTTCATAACTACATACCTCATTTATAATTTAATATTTAAAATGGTTTTATATTATTATATCTATTTTTTAATTGATTTCTTTTCTATCTTCATAGCAATTTTTAAAACTTGCATTTTTAAATATATTATTAATTTTAATTTTTCTTATTTTTCTTTTATCATTAGCTAGATCTGATTTATTAAAATAGCATCTATCGAAAAATATACCCGGCTTACTTTTTGGATGTATGTGTGAATAAATTTCTAATATTCTCCCAACGTCTTCTAATAATTCTCTATCAAAATCAATACCTGAAAAAGAAAATGATTCATATTTACTATATTCATTTCCTCCTTTATCTCTATACCATGATTTTGATACAATTTTCCTGATTTTTTCTGACATTTCTTCTATTATTGATGAATACAATTCATCCCCACATGCAATTTTACTTTTTAAACCATATATATATATTTTTTTACTTCCTTCATGTTCATTAATGACTAGAAGATTATTTTCTTTAATTTGTGATTCTATATTCGTATGTGATAATGAATTTTCCTCTTTTTCTTCCTCATCTGAATCAGAAGAAAACAAGGGGTTTGTATAGAAAATAAAAATAATTAATGAAAACAATAGTTTTAATTTTTTCATATCTCACCTCTTAAAAATAAAAGAATTTATAGTAAATTTAACAGAAAGTCACCTATCTTTTTTGTCGCAATTTTTTTGAGTAAGTTTTAGGATTATTGATGAAAATTGATCTCGTGATCGGTATAAATTCTTTTTGACAACGCGCACTTAGCACGCCTTGTTAGCCGTTTTTTGTTCAGACTTTTTGATCAAATTTGGGTGTTGAAGGGAAAATTTTTTCATTCACAGAAGAAATTTACCCCGGATTTTACACAGAATTCTCGATGCTTTGAAAGATACGCCGCTTGCGGCAACTGTCGTGAACGGTCGATTTATTTTTTCAATTCCAATCATCATGCTTATAAAAATTTTGGCGGAGGAGGGAGTGACGAGAGGGGAAACTTTTCCCCTCTCGTCACTCCCTCCTCTCCACAAAAAACGTTAGGGTGAAAAAAACATAAATGGGATCCACAACAAAAAAATCCAAAATCCGTAATGGCGCACTAACGCACGATTGTGCTTTGCAAGCCTGACCGGCGGTTTAATTTGATTAGGTTGTGTATGGCATGTTGCAAGGTAGACAATAAATTTTTTCAACCTTGGCGGCGCGTTTTGAGTGCAAATGGCAAGGAAAGAAATATCGATAAAATGATAAAAAATATATGGCATTCTACCTTACAGCCGTCGGCTAGACCAGCAAAGCGCAAAAGGCGCGTAAGTGCGCACTGTCCTAGCCAGTGACTTCGGATAACGGCTAGGGGATCGGCCTTTCTTGCCAATGCTCTAACTGCGTGGCACGGGTAAAAATATTTTGTGCTGTCTCCCAACGAAAGGGGATGTAGGTTCCTCCTTCTGCATACCCCAACAAAATTTGATGATGGTTGAGTGACCGGTTTTGAAAACCAAAATCGAGCGTTCACGACGGAATTTTCCGAGTGCGCGCTTATACGTTGCTTCGCAACATCGCTTTGTCGCAAGCGACGCATCCTTTGCCCATCGAAAGAAAACCAGTATCCGTCAGGGAAAAATTAGGTGGAATGTTTCACTAGAGCCGAGTCAAAATTTTATGATTTTTGTTCTAGGTGTTGGCTCCAATTTTTGTAGTCTCTCAGAGCCAACACCTACGCTGCTTGTTTATGATCATCAGCTGTTCGACATCCTGATCACCTCGCAACCTT
>JAJONP010000234.1 GCA_021323555.1 Gammaproteobacteria bacterium
GCGGCAGTGGTTCAACAAGGTGAACGCTTACATGAGAGCGTCAAAAATTCGCTGAAAAATTATTTTAGTCGCTTAAAGGGTGAAGAACCCAAAGACGTTTACCACATGGTATTGTCTGAAGTCGAAATGCCTTTATTGGAATGTGTGATCCATCACACAAAAAACAATCAGGTCAAAATGGCGAAATGGTTAGGTTTGAGTCGGGGCACGTTGCGACAAAAATTAAAAAAATATGGACTTTTGTAGAAAAATGCTAAAAAAATTTCGATATGAATTTTCTGTGAGTTGAATCACTCACAACTTTTTATCTATTGAGTAGAGAACACTGACTATGCCATTACCGATTGGTTACGATAATTTTCAAAAAGTCATTGAGAATCAATTAGAATTTGTTGATAAGAGTTTATTGATTGAAGAAATCATCCAGGATATTTCGGTCGAAGCAGCCGTGATTACGCGGCCACGTCGTTTTGGTAAGACATTGAATTTATCCATGCTGCATCATTTCTTGAGTGCCGAGGTGAATAGAAAGCCTACGAAACATTTATTTGACCACTTAAAAATTTCCAAGAATAAAGAAATCTGTGCAAAGCATCAAGGACAATACCCTGTTATTTTTGTGACGTTTAAAGATATCAAAAATGAAAGTTATAAAGAAGCCTATGAAAAGTTATGTGAATTGATGAGTCGCATTTATCGCGTTCATTATTATTTGCTTTCTAGTTCAAAACTCATCCCACCTCAAAAAAAGATATTTGAATCGGTTTTAGAAGAAAAAGCCAGTGAGGCACATATCGGTTCTGCATTATTAAATTTAACAGAAGCATTGTATCTTCATCACGGCGTTAGCCCTTGGTTACTCATGGATGAATACGATACTCCTATTCAAGCCAGTTACGTGCATGGTTATTATGATCAAATGATTCGTTTAATGCGGTCTCTGTTTGGTTCTGTGCTTAAAACAAATCCCTATCTTTATCGAGCGGTGATTACGGGTATTTTGCGTGTGGCTAAAGAAAGCTTATTTTCCGGTATTAACAATCTTAAAGTTTATTCATCGCTTCATTCTGCTTATAGTACGCATTTTGGGTTCACCGAAGAAGAAGTGAGCAGGCTAACGAAGAAATATTCTTTAGAAAACCAGTTATCCCCTATTAAAGAGTGGTATAACGGATACCAGATAGGTGGTACTGTTCTTTATAATCCGTGGTCGATTGTCAATTGTATTCAGGAAAAAGGAAAGCTAATCCCTTATTGGGTCAATACCAGTGATAATCAACTCATCCGTACTATCCTTCTCAATTCCAGCACAGGATTTAAGGAACAATTTGAACTTTTATTACAAAATAATCCCGTGGAACAACTTATTGATGAAAATACAGTATTTGGTGATTTAAAAAAGAATGAACCTGCCGCGTGGAGTTTATTATTAATGGCGGGGTATCTTAAAGTCCTCTCACAACGCCATACAGAACAAGGACTGTGGTGCTTTCTCGAAATTCCAAACAAAGAGGTACGAAACCTTTACAGGCAGATCATTGAACAATGGCTTTCCAACGGACATGGTATTGCCTGGTATAACCAGTTTCTCACCCATTTATTGACAGGGAATATTGATCTTTTTGAGAAAGAACTACGAAACGTGATGGAGCAAGCCGTCAGCAGTCATGATACAGGCCGCAATCCCGAAGCCTTTTATCATGGACTCATGATCGGTCTGACAGCCAGTTTATATTATAACGAACATTATGAAATTCAATCGAACAAAGAAAGCGGTTATGGCAGATATGATTATCTCATTTTTTCTCGTGACAAGAGCAAGCCAACCCTTGTACTGGAATTTAAAAAAATCAATGCTCTACAATCGTCTGAAAATATAGAAATACAACTCGAAAAAGCCGCTCAAGAAGCGTTAAACCAAATTGACCAAAAACACTATGTAGCAGAAGCAAAACAACGTGGCAGCACCCATATTTTAAAAATAGGATTAGCGTTCTGGGGGAAACGCTTTAAAATAAAGTATGCGCGATTTTGAGGTGAAGTGGCTTTGCCTAATTCAACCATTGGCATTTTTTCTTTTTTATCAAATTCCCCTATTTTTGTAGGGGAATTTTAATTTATTTTTCGACTCATTTGCCAAAAAGAGCCATTTTAAGCAGTGTTTATTCGATCGCATCTGAATCACTGCTAGGACTGGGTGACCGTCGAAACAACTGTCTTTCATCACTGGCTGTTGCTGTAGCTTCTTCTCGATTAACTTATGACGACAATGCAACTCTGTTAGGAGAACCAGTGCGAAAAACACTGGAAGAAGATAAACTTGATCTTCCTATGATAGTAGTTACAGAACTGATAGTAAGCTCTTGCCTATGCCCAATAAAAACAATATCCCTATGATCTGCCATGTAATTATAATAATTAAATTTTAAATCTCTTAAATGTGCTTTCATACGCTCGATGTCTTTTTCTCTATTAAATTTTTCATAAATATCTAGTGTCAAATTCAGAAGTGCTCTTCACTCATGTCAGAAGTCGACTTCACTGTGAAAAAATTTGCAACCCGTCTTTATTTAAGGCTAACCAGGTCGTATGAT
>JAJONP010000235.1 GCA_021323555.1 Gammaproteobacteria bacterium
AAGCCGGTGTAGCTCAGTCGGTAGAGCAACTGATTCGTAATCAGTAGGTCGGGCGTTCGATTCGTCTCACCGGCATAGTAGAATCAAAGAGTTATAGAATTCGCCGACAAATAGAAATTTCCATGTAGAAGCGGTATAGAAGGTCAGTGCTAGGAATTTTTACTTTCAACTTAATAAAACCTTTCTTGTTAATGTCTCTGTGTAGTGACGATCTGTAATCTTCCAAATTTTTAGGTAATTTTCTAAATTTAAGATTAAATCAGGGTTAAATTCTCTACCACGTAGTTTCTTATGTTCTGGTGGCAAAAATATTGTTTGATCTAAAAATACATCGTATTTATTTTTTATTTCTTTTGATGGAGGAATCGGATACCTGCTTGTCCAGTCGTAGGGTGGATTAGACGCCGTTTTTTGGCGTCGTAATCCACCGAATCAAATCTACCTTATCGCTTTTTGATAATTTTATTTTATTTGGTGGATTACGACGCAAAAAACGCGTCTAATCCACCCTACCATACTTTGTTTAGCAGAAACAGCTCATAATACTGTATTTTTTCATGAATACATCTAAAATGGAAGCATGCAGAATTAACCAATAAGGTTTCAGGATGACAAACAAAAAATTTAGAGTAGTACAACTTTCTGATTTACATCTTTACGCTGATCAAGAAAAAACGTTGCTAGGGGTTAATACGTATCAAAGTTTTTCTGCAACATTGGATTTATTAAAAAAAGACAGCACACCCCCTGATCTTATTTTATTAACAGGCGATTTAGCGCAAGACAATAGCGAATTGGCTTATCAAGCTGTTAAAGACGCATTCAACTCTTTTTCAACGCCTATTCACTATATACCAGGCAATCACGATGATATTTCATTAATGACACGTGTTTTACCCTCTGCAAATTTTTCTTCTCTTAAACAAATTATCTTAGGGCCATGGCAATTTATTTTATTAAACTCACAAAAACCCCACGCCGTTGAAGGTTATTTAGATGATACCCAATTTAATTTTTTAGAAAATTGCTTGCAAATGTATCCTCACCATCATGCTATTATCGTTTTTCATCATCAGCCTGTTCCTGTGGGAGTGACCTGGCTAGATAAGATTGGTTTAACAAATGCTGACAAATTATGGGAAACACTTGCACGTTATCCTCATGTACATACCCTCCTGTTTGGTCATGTTCATCAAGCACACGTAGGCGAAAAGAATGGTATCCCGTATTATTCAACGCCTTCTACTTGCATTCAGTTTAAAAGAAATTGCGTTGACTTTGCGTTGGAAGAATTACCTCCTGCGTATCGTTGGATTGATTTATACCCTAATGGCGATCTCAAAACGGATATTTGCCGTACTTCGCATTATATGGGTGTATTTGATGCAAATGCGAAAGGGTATTAACTCTAAATGATGAAGTAGATGCGCTTACTTGTTATTTCACCCTATTTTCTGTAATCTACATAACCTTAGCTTATAAAAGACGAGGAAAATGCCATGCGTAAGTTATTTTTTTGTCTATTCATCGTATTAATTACAATGGGTTATTTTATGGCTAACGCAGATGCCGCGCGTTTTGGCGGCGGTCGTAGTTTTGGAATGAGCCGTTCATACCAGCCACATACTTCTTTTAACGCAGGAAGCGTAGGGCGCACTTTCCAGACAGCGTCTGGATCAACCACTCATCGATGGTTAGGGCCTTTAGCAGGTTTCGCTGCAGGTAGCTTACTCACTTCGCTCTTTATGGGACATGGCATTGGTTCTGGCCTATTATCATGGCTATTACTCGGCGGCCTCGTGTTCTTTGTGTGGCGTTTTATCAGCAAATTAAAACAACCTGTCAGCCAACCCGCTACTCGTACCCGTGATCCGTTTCACTATCAAGCAGCCTTTGATTCAAGTAGTGGTGAGTATGTTGCGAAACCTGTACGAGAATACCCTGCTGGATTTGACGAAGCTGCATTTTTACGGCGCGCTAAAACTGTCTTTATTCGCCTGCAGGCTGATTATGACAACAAAAATATCCTTGATATACAGGGATTCACAACACCTGAAGTATTTGCAGAAATTCAAATGCAACTTCATGAACGAGGCGATACTCTTAATCAAACAGAAGTCATTAGCATTAATGCCGAATTACAAGACATTGTCACAGAGGGGCACACTGTAATTGCGAGTGTACTTTTCTCAGGTCTAGTACGTGAAGATGCCACAAGCGCTCCAACAGCTATCAAAGAAATCTGGCATTTGACTACTAAAGAAAATACACAAGACTGGGTAATCGCAGGAATCCAGCAGGTTTAATTAAGATCAGGGCCCTTGCTCTAACCTTCTCATCCAGGGCAATCGCACTGAAATTTGAGATTTTAAGTAAATAAAAAATCAGTGTGAAGCTGCTTAAGATCGTCCCCTCTCCCCTCACTGCGTTCCGGGAGACGATCTTAAGCAGCTTCACACCAATGCAATTCATAACGAACACTACGTCCGCTACCTGTTTGTTTCAAGGCTTTAATAGCCAACAAATGCTGTAAATCACGCGTTGCCGTGGCTTTAGAAGTTTTTGTAATAGCCATATATTTTTTTGCACTC
>JAJONP010000236.1 GCA_021323555.1 Gammaproteobacteria bacterium
AGGCAAAATCGCATTCAAAAAACTTTTCACGATTCTTTCATGTTCGCCAAAGATGCGTTTAAAAATCAAATCAATTTTAGGGTTTAAATAACGAGCCATAGGATTTAAACACTCTCTTAGAGACTTAAAAATGTAACCGTTCACGCCTTAATAGGCAAAGTCCGTATTTGGCCAATCTCGTGCGAAAATTTTATAAAAATCTGCTCACATACACATGTATGCTGCGCTATTTTTATAAAATTTTCGCACGACCTTGGCTCAAATCCGAACTTTTTGCGTAAAGTCAAAAGCCCCGTGAACACTTACTTAAAAATAGCTTGAAAGAAAGCAAAATCTTATATCAAAAACAGTGGGATAGCAATGCTTATGAAAGTATAACTGTGCAAGCCTGACTCTGTTTCCAGGCTTGTTAATTTTTAAAAATAATCGCTTATCATACTGTTATCGTCTTCCCTCGTTCAAATCTATCTTTGTATAAACACCTTGACAAAGGCGCTGGTTCCCATTAATTTGCCAAAAGATTAACTATCTTCAGGGCGGGGTGCAAGTCCCTACCGGCGGTATTTTTACTGGAAAGATCAGTAAAAGAGCCCGCGAGCGTTTTTTTAAGTTTCTTCATTAAAAAATCGCAGATTTGGTGAAATGCCAAAGCCGACGGTTAAAGTCCGGATGAAAGAAGATAGATAAGTAAATCGCCGTGCTATTTTTCGTATGAAATTTTCATATGGATGCTGTTTACGTAAGAACTAACGCCCTGAAGCAGCAACTATTATTTGTTTTTTATCAGGGCGCGATAATATGTTTAGCGGCATTGTCAGTGCAATTGGCATCATCAAACAAATCTACCCTAAAATAGATTCCATTGATTTTATTATTCAAACTACTGATACCTGTCAGGCTGCTATTTTTAATCATTTAGAAATAGGCGAAAGCATCGCAGTGAATGGCGTTTGTCTAACAGTCACTTATTTTGAGAATGATATCTTTCATGTGACAGCTGTACCTGAAACATTACGCCTTACTAATCTAGGACAATTAACAGAAAATAGTTTCGTTAATTTAGAAAGATCCATCACACCCAGTACCCGATTAGGTGGCCATTATGTGCAAGGGCATGTTGATGCGGTGGGTGAAATTCTTGACATACAACCCGATGGCAAAGCTGCCGTACTCGTTAAAATCAGTATTCCAAAAGCATTAGGAAAATATATCGTTACGAAAGGATATATCACACTCGATGGGATGAGTATTACTGTCATAGATACTACAGATGACTGGTTTACAGTGACATTTATTCCACACACTCAAGAAAACACGATTGTGAAATATTATCAGCAAGGCAGCAAAATCAATCTCGAAGTTGATATTTTAAGTAAATATATTGAAAAACTACTCGGAGCTTCCCCATGCAATCTTATATCAAGCGGGTAGAAACCGCTATACACGACCTACGTCAAGGCAAAATGATTATTTTAGCTGACCATCCTGAACGCGAAAATGAAGGCGATTTGATTATGCCTGCTGAAACTATTACGCCCGAATCCATGAATTTTATTATTCGTCACAGCAGTGGGATTGTGTGTTTATCTCTCTTTGAACAGGATTTAAAAAAATTAAATTTACCTTTTATGGTGCCTCCTCAAGATAATACCAGCTTACGTGGCACGCCTTTTGCTATCTCTATTGATGCCAAAGAAGGCATTACAACAGGTGTGTCAGCAAAAGATCGTGTGAGAACCGTACAAACAGTGGTCCATCCTGATGTGAAAGCGGATGATCTTGTAAAACCCGGCCATATTTTCCCATTATATGCCAAAGCAGGCGGCGTATTAGAACGCGCAGGACACACAGAAGGCTCGATTGATTTAATCACACTCGCCGGATTTAAACCGGCTGCAGTATTATGTGAAGTCATGAATCCAGATGGCACTATGACACAAGGCAATCAACTCACTGCATTTGCCGAGAAACATCAAATTACTCTGCTCGCTATAGACGATATTATTGCGTATCGGCTCGCTCATGAAAACCTTATCGCCGATGAAGTCTCGACTGAATTACCTCTCGAGAATTATGGTTGTTTTAAAATGACGGTCATCAAAGAAAAATTTAATACTATTGAACATGTCATACTTGAAAAAACACCTAAAAATCCAGAAAAACCTTTAGTACGCATTCATTCCGCCTGTCTCACAGGTGATTTGTTAGGCTCCCTGCGCTGTGACTGCCATCATCAGTTACATTATTCATTAAAACGTATCAGCGAAGAAGGCGGTATTTTAATTTATCTCAACCAAGAAGGCCGCGGGATTGGATTATTTAACAAAATTAAAGCCTACGCACTGCAAGAAAATGGCTTAGATACGATAGAAGCTAATGAAAAGCTCGGATTACCGATTGATGCTAGGAAATATTATATTGCCGCCAATATCTTAAGGAACCGACAAATTAATTCTATTCAATTACTAACAAATAACCCCGCTAAAATAAATGACTTAAAAAAATATGGTATTGTCCACGTAGAATTAGCCCCTCTACCCATGTTTCATACCGCGCATAATCAAAGCTATCTAAAAACAATTAGACGCCGTTTTTTGGCGTCGTAATCCACCAAATCAAATCTACCTTATCGCTTTTTGATAATTTCATTTTATTTGGTGGATTACGACGCAAAAAACGCGTCTAATCCACCCTACCATACTAAAATAAATGACTTAAAAAAATATGGTATTGTCCACGTAGAATTAGCCCCTCTACCCATGTTTCATACCGCGCATAATCAAAGCTATCTAAAAACAA
>JAJONP010000237.1 GCA_021323555.1 Gammaproteobacteria bacterium
AAAGAAGGTCGTAACCGAGTTGTCCGAAAATTATGGGAATCTCAAGGTGTTAAAGTCAGCCGCTTAATTCGCATTCGCTTTGGCTCCCTTACTCTGCCACGTTCTTTGCGCCGCGGCCGATGGATGGAATTAGAAAAAGACGCAGTGACGGAGTTACTAAATAATTCAAAATGAATAACGTAACCTTGTACCGAGCCATCTACAACTGTACGCGCTTGGCCCTCTCCCGACCCTTCATAAAAGAGAAGTGAACCTTCAGCTCTTTGTTTTAAACGGACACAGCCCTTCTAATTCCAGGATTTTTATAGCAAAGTTATTTAATATTATTAAATTATAACATATAATATATAAATTAGATAAACTATGATAAGGTTTATATATGGATCCATTGCATAATCCTTTTTCGCCAGGAGCAGGTACCCCACCTCCTGAATTAGCAGGTAGAAGCGATATTTTGAATCAGGCAATGATGACTCTCGCTCGAGTGAAAAGAGGCAGAGCGGAAAAGAGCCTGATGATTATCGGGCTTAGAGGTACGGGTAAAACTGTATTGTTGTATGAAATTTCTAAACTTGCAGAAAAAGAAGGTTATCAAACTGCATTTATAGAAGCTCATGAAAAAAAGTTGCTTCCTGAGTTACTTCTTCCTGAGTTACGACGTATTCTTTTTATGTTGGACACTGGAAAAGTCAGTGAAAAAGTAAAGCAAGCATTTCGAGTATTGAAAAGTTTTATACTAAGTATCAAGTTAAATATTAAAATTCAAGACATAGCCTTAGGAATTGGTATCGAACCTGAAAAAGGGATTGCTGATAGTGGAGATTTAGAGTCTGACCTTGCCCAGGTTTTTATTGCTTTAGGTGAAGCCGCAAAAGATCGTAACACCGCCGTGGCGGTTATTATTGATGAACTTCAATATTTGACTGAGCAAGAGTTAAGCTCTCTTATTATGGCTATTCATAGAATTACACAAAAATCACTGCCTGTTGTTCTTATCGGAGCAGGTTTGCCACAATTAATAGCTAAAGCAGGACGTGCAAAATCTTATGCTGAACGTCTTTTCGATTATCCAGAGCTTGGCCCGTTAAAAAAAGAAGATGCAAAACAAGCCTTACAAGCTCCTGTAAAAAGAGAAAATGTTTCTTTTACCAATGAAGCTTTGAATGAAATTATTAATATAACAGAAGGTTATCCTTATTTTTTACAAGAATGGGGATATCAGGCTTGGAATATCGCCCAAAGATCTCCTATTAGTATTACTGTCGCAAAAAGTGCAACTCACTTATCCATTCAAAGATTAGATCAAAATTTTTTTCGGGTAAGATTCGACCGCCTCACTCCTAGAGAAAAAGAGTATCTTAGAGCGCTTGCAGAGCTTGGATCAATGCCTCAGCGATCAGGTGATGTAGCAGAAGAATTAGGAGTAGATGTCCAAAATGCCGCTCCTTTAAGAAATAATCTTATAAAAAAAGGCATGATTTATAGCCCAAAACATGGTGATACTGCGTTTACGGTTCCACTATTTGAAGGATTTATAAAAAGAATAATTCCTCAAAAAAAATAAGAGAGGAAACAGAAAACGGCAGAAACGGGATCAGGCCTGGAAATGGCAAAACGGGGTTAGGGCAGCTCAGTCTTGATTTACATAAATTGATACGGTATGTTTTACGTAAGAGAGGTGGCGCATGATACATGAACGAACTCAAAAGATAACAGCTCATATACCTGTTAATCTATAAACATTGTGGATTGACTTTGTTTTGAAGCTATCATTTAAAATGAATAGCGTAAACTTAACAGCACATTTTGCGTTCTTAAAGGTGCTGTGATCGAATTAACGGTAAGCAAATGTGGTGGCCTGCCATGTGGATGCCAATCAACATTTGCAGGACCTGCTGATGTCTGCACTTGCCCTAAATCAGTATAACGATACGCTACATCCATCGTAATGTTTTTTGTGAATTCTCAAGCTACACCTGCACTCACCATATAGGCCAGTCCAATATAATTTCCACCAACGGTTTTTGTAATCGCAGTTTGTGTAGGTGTTGGGCTTAAAAAAGGAAATTTAAAAAGCACGCCAGTGACATGCTGATAAGCCATACCGATACCTGCCCCAATAAACGGACATACTGTAGATGATAAGGCGGGTAAATCAATAAACCCTGCTGCAAATAATGAATTAGAATTAACATCTGCGCTCACGGGTTGAGAATCACCCGACCGAACAAAATTAGCATTCCCAGAATACTGAAAATGAGGTTGGTAATCGAAGAGTAACTCTGCAACCTAAACTGCCTTTTAAATACCATTGGTTATTAAGATCATGAAAATCCGCATAACAGGGTATGAGTAAACTCGCTAAAACAACGAAAGAAGTTAATCGAAGTGGTATAAATGACTTTCCAGATTTCTTTAGGAAAATAAAAATGGGATTATTTTCCCCCAATTCTGGCGCCAAGAGAGGGTGTTTATCAAACTGTGTCAGCATACAGTTACCTCAACTCCAAATTTAAACGTCCGGTAAAATAGATTTGCAGCTGAGAAACTATCAATGCCCAA
>JAJONP010000238.1 GCA_021323555.1 Gammaproteobacteria bacterium
TACGCGATTACTTCCATGCTTCAAACAGTTTTTTCAGCAACTCCCTCACGTTTTCTTTTTTCTGAATTGATTCTATACTCTCACGATCAATCACACTGACCACTGCCTGTATAAAATCATCAAAATATCTTGGCGACCCAAGAAAAAGAAAAGCACTCATAGCACTGTAAACCATCTCCGCGACTAGCGAAGACACCCGATCAAACTCATCAGGGCATTGCGTGAAATCATCGCTACAACTGAAAAAAGCACCGAAATACTTCTTGCAAGAGCGCTTTTGGCCTCCTCTCTCTAGCAGAGCGGTTAAACTAAGCCCTACTAACAAAGAAAATTGCCCACGATAATGTTCATGAAACTCAGCAGGCTCCTTAAGAGACTCTTCTAAAGCCGCTTTGATCCGATGAGAAAGATAGGGAACTGGATTGATTACACAGGTTGAAATCGTTACACTTTCGTTAGCCATTTAATGACCTCCTCAACAGGTTGTTATGGTTAGCGCCGCCAAGGTGTATCACCACTTTGGTAACGCCAGCTAAGCGGCTTGATCATTCAAGCTGCTTACGCTGTTTTAAATTGCTTCCTCTAAGAAGCTCTCTCAGATTAGCAACCCTATGATCCTTGTTGCTTAATCAAATGTCAAGACTCACGAAAAACACATCATAATTTTTAAAAAATAATTTTTTAAAGCCCCAAAAAAATTTATTTTTTATAAAATTCTTCTCACCACATGATTTACCTATAATTTTTTGCCAAGTTGAAAAGGCATGTTATCACGGCGCATAAGTGCTTCCATGATGAGTGCATTACATTCAAATTTAATTACTAAACACGTAATCCATTTTTTTATTTATCCATATATTTTTCTTAAAATAAATGCTTAATCTTACTTGTTGTGGCATTATTTCTCCTCTTATTTTATTTGAAGATATTTGCTCAATTTCTTCTGTTGTTAAACTTCTTATCCACTCATCTAAAGCCAGCTTATATGATTCTTCTTCTAATTTTTTAAGTCTTTCTTGTTCAGACAACTTACGTTCAATAAATTCCTGCTGAGCAATTTCCTTTACCGATTTATAACTTGGTTCAACCCACGCTTCCCCTTTCCGAAGAACTCCCATTAAAACTGCAATGGGATCATTGTACTTTTTTGTCTTCGTATTGTATTTAAGACCGTATGAAAAATGGTTTATTGATTCTTGTACTATTTCAGGTTGATTCTTTTTAAGCTGAAGTAAGTGTTTTTTAGTTAGACCTATGTTTTCTAATGGCGAAATGTCTATGTCATCCCAGGTTAAAAGGGGTCTATCTTTTATAGTAGTAGTATTTATATAACTACTACTACTATTAGACCCCTTTTGATTAATGGGGTTTATAGACCCCTTTACGTAAGCTTTTTCTATTTCATCATATAGCTCTTTTTTTATCCTATATTTTGACCATCCCATTTTACCTATTTGAAAATTGACTCTTTCAATGAGCTTATTTTTTAATAAGAATCTTATAGCTGTTTTAGCGGAATCCCTTGATATTTCTAAATTTTTCATTATTTCTGATTGAGTAGTCTTTTCTGTTATTTTTTCATCTTGATTTCTTGATAGCTCAAACAGATACTGAATAATTTTAAACGGGTTACCTCTTAAATTTTGTAAAGATATTAAAAGGGGTTTATAGACCTCTTTTATAGACCCCTTTTCTAAAAGGGGTCTATAAATACTATTTATAAACCCGGTTGATAAATCCGTTTTATAAACGGGGTTTATAGACCCCTTTTCATTATTTTTTTCTTCATCAATTAACCAGGCTCGACGTTTTTGACCAATAGATTTTTTATCAAGCGCATGATCCGATTGTTTTTTTTGTAGATTAGTTAACTTAATATTTAAAGATTCAGCTATTTTCTCTAACTCAGCCATGTTAGTTATCCAGATTATTTTTATAACTGAAGACGTATTGCAGCAGATCTTGATAATCTTCAGCCGCGTTACTATTTTTGCCAGAACTATAGACATTTCCTGATAACATAATGCTTTTTGGAATTTCTGAGCAATAGCGAATAACAACCGAGGACAGGTGTCTTACAATATTTTCTTTAGAGCCAGCTATCCTTAATGCCTCCGCAGTTGTCGAAACCCTCTTATCTATGCTTGAAAAGAAACAATGTGCTTCGATAGTGTTTTGAAGCGAAAAAGTTTCTGTTAATTCGTCAATCTCTTTTAAAATATAATCAGCTCCCTGAATTGCAAACTTATCGCTTCTTATTGGAATAAGTACAGCTTTGAGGATAGAATTATCTAGCTGGTTTAAAGCGCAAATACTTGATGCAAACAAATTAGATAACTGAGGCGTATGATCTTGAAAAATTTTAGTATTTTTACCAAGCTTAGCAAATATTTTTTCATAAAAATTCAGCATTCCCTTTTTAATATCCTGTGGCTTACTTAATACCTTATCAATCCATACTTGATTAAGGTTCGACTTAACAAACCAGACGTTATCTTTTACTTCCGTTAAGATATCGTCAATACTAGCTTTTCCTTCTAAAAAATCTATTAAAATAGGTT
>JAJONP010000239.1 GCA_021323555.1 Gammaproteobacteria bacterium
AAAAAAAAATTTTTTCTGGAGTAGAAATGGCTTCTTGATGAATTAATACAGCAATCCCCTCTTGATTAATGTGATAAGCACCCCAATAAACTTCTTGCATACGGGCATCAACAGCAACTAATAATTTTTGCCATTGTAAGTTTTGATAAACGGCTTGCGCTAAAGCCGCCAAGGATGAAATAGGAATCACGGGTAACTGCAAGGCATAAGCTAAACCTTGGGCTACGCTCGCTGCAATACGCACGCCTGTGAAACTTCCAGGGCCACAACCAAAAGCAATCGCATCCAGTTGGTCTAATCTCATTTTATTTGATAACAATAATTCTTCAATCATAGGTAACAAAGATTGCGCTTGCTGCATCGGTATTATTTCATGCAATACACTGATCTTATCATCAATCAATAAAGCGACCGAACAAGCCGCAGAAGAAGTGTCAAAACCCAATATTTTCATAACATCCGCTTAATCATAAAGTAGAATAGATTAGATATGTTTTTTGCCTGGCTATCTACTCAATAAATCGTACTTTTCTCTAGTTTCAATGCGACACCTGTGTCGATCTAGTCGAAAATGTTGGATTAAAGAACCCTTTATATTCTTCTTCTCCTATATCATAAGCAGGATTAGGAGGCATCCCCCCCACAGGGCTCCTTTTTTTGCTCGAGAATATCGTTGCAAGGTACTCTTGATCTTCAATTCTCTCGTGTTGATACGTCTGGCTCCATAGCGAAACACCGGCCACATATACACCTGCCAATACCGATAATGGCGTTGTTAAACTACCCAATAGCGCTGCTGCACCTGTTAACGCTACGACAGAGGCAGCGACAACAAAAAGAAGTGCCATGTACCAAATCATAAACACTATTTTTATATCCATCGACATAGGTAATTTTTTTATCTCATCCAGAAATTGCAGCATATTTTCAAGAGTAGCTTCTTTTTTTTGAGGAATGGAAGAAGATCCAGGAAAAAGTAAAGAATGCCATTTTTGTATATAAGTTTTTCCTCGAGAGGATAATTTACAAGGACTAGCAGATAAATTTTCAGCATTACTTAACAAGTCTTCCATCGGTTTTTGTATAATATTTTTTGCCTTCTCTAAAGCGCGCCCATAAATTTCTTCCTGTTGTGCAAGGCTCAATTGAAATCCAGGTTTATTATCGGCTTCGAGACGATTTGTTGTGGGTCCAGCATTCTTAAAGCCATTCCATTCAATTTCCTCTTCTTCAGTTATCTCGCTTTCTTCTATTTCTTGGTCATATATTTCTTCGATCTGCTTAAATACTTTTTGCGATACTTCTAGACTTTCGAATGCAACAGTCACATGAGGGCTATTATTTGCCGTTCCTGTCGTACACTTCTCAGCCGAGCTCTCTAAATACAAATAATCTATTGCTAATTTTATGCGAGCTTGTGCTGCCGTTACTTTGGGCTTCCTTATAAACATCTTAAACCTCTTTCTTTAAAGAAATGGGATAAATTTATCCAAATTGCTCATTTTATGCAAGCACATTCAATTCTTTAAAATCTATGGCGTTGATTTATAGCTATTTTTCTAAATATTCAATTTTGTTTGGGCGATTAGCCCATTCATCAGCATCAGGAGGGGCGGCTTTCATACGTGTGATATTAGGCCATTTCTCTGCAAGTTCTTTATTTAATTGTAAATAAGATTGATAGTGTCCAGGGAGATCATCTTCAGAATAAATCGCATTCACTGGACATTCAGGTACACAGAGCGCGCAATCAATGCATTCATCAGGATTGATGGCAAGAAAATTAGGCCCTTCATAGAAACAATCGACAGGACAGACTTCAACGCAGTCTGTGTATTTGCATTTAATACACTGTTCTGTGACAACAAACGTCATGCGTATCTTCCTGTCTACTATTTTTGGTGCCCGAGGCCGGAATCGAACCGGCACGAGGGTTACCCCTCGAGGGATTTTAAGTCCCTTGCGTCTACCTGTTCCGCCACCCGGGCAAACATGTTTTCAAAGGCTGAGGTCGGAATCGAACCGGCGTCCACGGCTTTGCAGGCCGCTGCATAACCACTCTGCCACTCAGCCATAAATATATCGCAACATACTTAAATATTAATCTGGAGCGGGAAACGAGACTCGAACTCGCGACCCCAACCTTGGCAAGGTTGTGCTCTACCAACTGAGCTATTCCCGCTTTTTATAAAATAAGCGCGTGTAAAAATTTTATAAAAATGTACTCATATACAAGTGTATGCTGCGCTATTTTTATAAAATTTTCGCACGACCTTGGCCAAATGCGAACTTTTTGCGTAAAGTCAAAAGCCCCGTAACCAGTTACGAATCTGAAAAAGCTACTTCAATATGACAGAGACTATTTATTTAACGTTCTTTATAGCTACTATTGGTTTTTTAACTCTGGCCAAGCAACTTTCAGATAGAGCACCATCGACCATATCGTTAAGACAGCAGCAACATACAGCAACACATACCCTGTAATGGCTATAAACACATTACTCTTAGGAACGCAGTATAGCAAAATAACCAGTGAGATCATCTGCACCGATGTTTTTATTTTCGCCAAACGCGATACTGCTACACTCGCACGTTTACCAATATCCGCCATCCACTCACGTAAAGCAGACACAATAATTTCACGACTCACAATGATAGCTGCAGGTATAGTAATCACAGCAACCGGAATAGAGTAAACTGCCTCAGGTAGACTAATAAATTGAAATTGTGGTTCTCCCACAATAAGTACCAGCGCGATAGAAACCATTAATTTATCCGCCACTGGGTCAAGAAACGCCCCCAACCGCGTTGATTGTTTTAAGCTACGCGCCAAATAGCCATCTAACCAATCTGTGAGCGCAGCTAAAGCAAAAATAGTCGCCGCTGCTGTATGGCTCCAAGAGACAGGCAAATAAAAAATAAAGACTAAAAACGGAATAGTCGCGATCCGAATAAACGTCAAAAGATTAGGTAAATTAGTCATAAAAATCGCTTAAATTATTCACCATTCGCATGTAAAGCTTCAAAAATCTGTTTTGCAAGAGATTCACTGATACCTGTCACCTCAGACAGCTCTTTAAGACTAGCACAATTAATCGCTTGAATACCACCAAAGTGAGTTAATAATTCACGCCTTCTTTTCTTACCTATTCCGGGTATTTTTTCAAGTGATGAAGTGAACCGTTTTTTAGCACGCTGCTTTCTGTGACTGGTAATAGCAAAGCGATGTGCTTCATCACGAATTTTTTGGATTAACAACAATGCAGGAGAATCTATGGGTAAATTGATTGCAGGTTTATTAGCAAAATGAAGGGTTTCAAGGCCAGGTTTTCGCCCTGCCCCTTTTGCCACCCCTATTAAAATAATTTCATGAATATTTAATTCATCAAGCGCTTTCTGCGCGGCTGCCAATTGTCCAAGCCCCCCATCAATCAATACGAGATCAGGTAAGGGAGATAATTCTGTTTGTAATCGCTGGTACCGCCGAAATACAGCTTGATGAATCGCCGCCACATCGTTGCCTGGTGTGATACCTTTAATATTAAAACGGCGATAATCCCTTTTGAGTGCCCCCTCAGGATTAAACACCACGCAAGAACCCACTGTTGCCTCGCCCATACTATGACTTATATCAAAACACTCTATTTTTTTGATAGGTTTAGTCACGCCCCAAGTGTTTAGTAGAGGTTCCAACACAATAAAATAGTCTGGCTTATGGCTAACACCGGCATCAGATTGTTCTTGAATCACTTGCAAACGAGCTATTTGATCACGTATTTTTGCAGCCATTTCATAGTTCAATGCACGTGACGCTTCTTGCATCTGGCGATTTAATTGGCTTAATACCCGTTTCTTTTTTCCTTGTAAAAATAAAATCGCATTCTGTACGTTAATTTTATATTCTTTTTCAGAAATCAAACCCGCACAAGACCCTGAGCATAATCCTATTTGATATTTTAAACAGGGGCGCGTGCGATTAGGAGAATAACGATCATTGCTGACACGCAAACCAAATATTTTTTGGACTAAATGAATAGCTTCTCGTACAGCAATAATGTTTGGGTAAGGGCCAAAATATTTTCCTTTAGGTTCTTTCTCTCCACGATAAAATTTAATACAGGGATAAGGACGCTCGTCTGTAATCAAAATATAGGGATAACTTTTATCGTCACGAAATAAAACATTATAGTGCGGCTTATGTTTTTTGATTAAGTGACACTCAAGCAAAAGCGCTTCATTTTCAGTAGCGGTGACAGTCACGGAAATGTCTTTAATATGGCTTAGTAACGCCTTCGTCTTTATATCTTTTTGCTTACTAGAAAAATAGCTGGCAATGCGTTTTTTTAAGTGACGGGCTTTTCCCACATACAGCACTTCCCCCTTTTCTCCCAGCATTTGATAAACACCAGGCTGCATAGGAAGCGTTTTGAGGAAGTCTTTGATATTAATTATCATTGTTATTTATGGCGGAGAGAGAGGGATTCGAACCCCCGGAGCCCGTAAGGACTCAACGGTTTTCAAGACCGCCGCTTTCAACCGCTCAGCCATCTCTCCTAATT
>JAJONP010000068.1 GCA_021323555.1 Gammaproteobacteria bacterium
CTCTGAAAAAAATGTTTTTGCCTGATCGTTATATTAAAGGCGATTGCCCACGTTGCAATGCCAAAGATCAATACGGCGATAACTGTGAAGTCTGCAGCGCAACCTATACACCTTCGGAATTAAAAAATGCTTACTCTACATTGTCTGGCACAAAACCCATTGAAAAAGAATCAGATCATTATTTCTTTAAACTCAACCATTACACGTCACTCTTAAAAGATTGGACTCGCCAGGGGCATTTACAAGAGCAAGTGACAAATAAGCTGGATGAATGGTTTAAAGTCGGTTTGCAAGATTGGGATATTTCTCGTGATTCACCTTATTTTGGTTTTAAAATTCCGGGAGAAAATGATAAATATTTTTATTGTTGGTTAGACGCGCCTGTGGGTTATATCGCCAGTTTTGAAAATTTTTGCCTGACGCATCCGCACTATTCATTTAAAAAATATTGGGATGAAAATAGCAAAGTTGAGCTTTATCATTTTATTGGCAAAGATATTCTTTATTTTCACACGCTTTTCTGGCCAGCTGTGTTAAATGGCGCTGAATACCGCATGCCAACAGCCATATTTTGTCATGGTTTTTTAACCATTAATGGTCTTAAAATGTCTAAGTCTCGTGGTACTTTCATCAAAGCAAAGACGTATCTTTCTCATTTGAATCCTGAATATTTTCGTTATTATCTCGCAAGCAAATTGAATGATCAGGTTGAAGATTTAGATATTAATTTTGATGATTTTTGTACGCGAGTCAATTCAGATTTGATTGGGAAATTTATTAATATTGGCAGTCGATGCGCTAGTTTTATTCATAAAAATTTTGACGGGAAGCTCGCAAAAAAACTTTCTCACCCTGAATTATTTAATCTATTTTCTAAAGAAGGTGATAGCATTGCAGAAAAATTTGAAAAGCGCGAATTTAATCAAGCCATACGGCAAATCATGACTTTAGCAGATCGGGCTAATCAATACATTGATGAGCATAAGCCGTGGGTCACCATAAAAGATCCCGCGCTACAACATACAACGCTTGATACCTGTACGATGGGCATTAATTTATTTCGTGTATTAGCGATTTATTTAAAACCCATATTGCCTGCTATTGCGATAAAAATAGAGACTTTTCTAAATATAGCCCCACTCCAATGGGCTGATAAAAATAAGCCTTTACTTCATCATGCTATTCAAGCCTTTCAACCTTTGGCACTGCGCTTAGATAAACTTCAAATAGATGCTATGAAAAAAACCGCACAAGAAAATGAATAAAAAGCTTGCAAGACGTATCTACATAGTATACACTTTAAAAGTTAATTTTGAGGAAAATTGCTATGAAAGTACAAACTACGATTCAAAAATGGGGAAATAGTTTAGCTATCCGCATCACTGGCTCATTGAAAACAATTCCTCGTTTTACTGAAAATATGCCTGTTGAAGTAAATGTCGATAAAAAAGGGCTAACTATTCATCCTATTCTCGAAAAAAAGAAATTATTTCTTTTTAGTGAAGCGCAATTATTAAAAAATTTAACAAGAAAAAATATACATGCCGATGAAATAGCAGATGTGAGGCCCTGGGAATTCAAACATGATGAATAAATCCTATATTCCCGAACGCCTTGATATTGTTTTTCTTGATGTTGAACCTAAAAAAGGAAAAGAAATTGGAAAATATAGACCAGCGTTAGTTTTATCTTCTAAAGAATATAATAAAAAAACAGAGTTATTAATTTGCTGCCCGATTAGCACTAGCATCAGAGGCCATTTAACTGAAGTGCCTATTGAGTGTCTCGATCAGCCATCGGTAATCGCTTCTGGCATCATTCAAACTTTATCCTGGCAAGAAAGAAAGGTGAAATTCATAAAAAAAGTAACTTATAAAATTTATGAAGCAGTTTTATATAGATTATTACCTTTCATTGGAGCCGAAGAATTTTTAGCGAATGGCTGAAATGAATAGAAAAACTTGTTCAAAACCTCTTCGATTAGCTGTGATTCGTGAAGCAGAATGTATTGGCTGCATGAAGTGCATCCAAGCCTGTCCTGCAGATGCTATTTTAGGAAGTTTAAACCAGATGCATACGGTTATCGCAGAGGAGTGTATTGGTTGTGATTTGTGTGTCGCACCTTGTCCTGTTGATTGTATTGATATGATTGATACAGAAATCATTCCTACGTCATCTATTCGGCAAGAACGCGCCGCGCATTTTAGAAAACGCTATCAGGCGCGTAAAATCCGTTTGGAACAATCGGCTATCGAAAAAATAGAACAGCCTTTATTATCCGAAAAAAAATCCTATATCCAAGCGGCATTGAAACGCGCGAGATTGAAGAAAAATATCCCTAGCTGAATGAAAATAGCGTATATTTTATTATTTATTTTTAATGAAGCACAATTATTAAAAAATTGTAAGCGTCCACGGGGCTTTTGACTTTAAGCAAAAAGTTCGGGTTTGAGGCAACAGCTCAGTCCCTCTTTAGAAACGGACTTTGCCTATTAAACCGTGAACAGTTACAAAAAATTTAACTGCTAAGAATACACATGTTCTTTTGTGTCGTGACAAAAGGTTTAAGGTGTAATTTGCTTTTTTTCTGTTGTGCTTTCCACAAATCATATCCCGCTTGCATATCAACCCATAGTTTGTCAGAAGTATTAAAAACTATAGATAACCTCACCGCCATTTCTGGACTAATACTTATATGACCGTTTAACACTTTTGAGAGTGAAGGACGTGATACTTTGAGCACTTTGGCTGCCTGTGTTACAGACATGCCTAGTGGTTCCAGGCAAAGGCTCTTAATAAGATAGCCTGGATGTTTTGGATTATGTATCATAAAATTTACCCCTTAATGATAATCTTGATAATCAACCAGTACCGCGTCCTGTCCATCAAATGTGAAAGTTAACCGCCAATTTCCGCTAATTTTTACAGCATAAAAACCTTTTAAATCCCCACTTAATTTATGAAAACCAATCCCAGGTAAACTCATTTGCTGAGGTGATGTTGCAAAATCAAGCACTTGTAAAACATCATGCAACTTGTCAGCGTGGTTTGGATTTATTTTGGCTGTGCTACCTGTTTCATAGAACAGCTTTAACCCTTTATGATGCCAGCTCTTGATCATTCTTAATTGTAGCCCGTAATATAACAAATTACAATTTTATCGCAAAAAATATCTTTACTCAATGATACAATTTTATAAATAATAATTTTAAACGATAGCTCTATTAATATAATTTTTAATAAAAACAACAAATTATTAATTGACTTTCTATCGAATGATTATAAAAAGAAAATTATCAAACTTGCCCATATCGCTCGCTGTTTCTTAACCATCGCTTAATTAATGGCGTCACTAATTCTTTATAGTCTTCTAAGAAAATACTCGCGGCTTGTTGTACGGCGGGGAATAAATCACTGTCTCGCATTAAATCTGCGATACGCATTGAAATATCGCCTGTTTGTTTTGTTCCTAATACTTCGCCAGGGCCTCGTAATTCCAAATCGCGTTGTGCGATCTTGAACCCGTCTGTCGTCTCTCGCATAACAGCTAAGCGTGCTTTAGCTAATTGTGAAATGGGTGCCTGATAGAGTAATAAACAATGGCTTTCAATAGCACCTCGTCCAACGCGACCGCGTAATTGATGGAGTTGCGCTAGCCCTAAGCGTTCGGCATTTTCAATCACCATTAAGCTGGCTTTGGGTACATCAACGCCGACTTCAATCACTGTGGTTGCAACCAATAAATGTATTTCGCCTTTTTTAAAAGCCTGCATAATTTGTTCTTTATCCATTGATTTCATTCGGCCATGCAATAAAGCAATTTTTAATTCGGGTAAGACTGTTTGCAACATCGTAGCGGTTTCTTCTGCTGTTTGACATTGCAATGTTTCGGATTCTTCAATTAACGTACACACCCAATAGGCTTGTCGTCCTGATTTGCATGCTTCGCGTATTCGCATTAACACATCGTCACGTCTATCATTAGAAATGACACGCGTAATGACAGGGGTGCGCCCTGGAGGTAATTCATCAATCACAGAGTAATCTAAATCTGCGTAAACGCTCATCGCTAATGTTCTTGGAATAGGTGTAGCTGTCATGATTAATTGATGAGGATAAGAGTGATTATAAATACCTTTCTCTCGCAATAACGCACGCTGCTGGACACCAAACCGATGCTGTTCATCTACTATGATTAAGACAAGTTTAGAAAATTCTATGCCTTTTTGAAAAATCGCCTGCGTACCAATAACTACCTGTGCTTGACCTGTCGCTATATCGTTTAATACTTCGCAACGTAATGCTGTTTTAACACGACCTGCCAGCATCACAACTTTAATTCCTAATGGTTCAAACCATTTTTGAAATGTTTGATGATGCTGTTCCACTAATAATTCCGTAGGTGCTAATAGCGCTGCCTGACAACCTTGCTCAACAGCTTGTAAAATAGCGAATGCTGCCACGACTGTTTTACCAGAACCTACATCACCTTGTACTAAACGTAACATAGGGTTTGCACAACACAAATCCTGACTAATTTCTTCAATTACCTTTTTTTGAGCTGTAGTTAATTGAAAAGATAAGAGTGATAAAAATTTTCTTATCAGAATACTACTTTTGGGTAATGAAATCGCTTTCTGTATTTGAAATAAATTTTTTAAATTTAGTAAACTTAAACGGTGCGCCAATAATTCTTCAAACACTAAACGCTTTTGCGAAATATGTTTGCCTTCTAGTAATAAATCCAATGGGGCATCGGCGGGTGGCCGATGTATAAAACATAAAGCTTCTTTTAATGAGGGAAAAGTAAATTTTTCTAAAATAGAAATAGGTAAAATATCTTGTAACACGCCGCCTTCAGTAAGTAAGTGTAATGCTTGTGCCGTCAATTTTCTCCACATCAACTGACTTAACCCTTCTGTAGTGGGATAAATCGGCGTTAAATTTTTCTCAATGGGAATCGTTATTTCTTCTGATATAAGTCTATACTCGGGGTGAATCATTTCTAATCCATACTTCCCCCATCGCACTTCGCCAAAACATCTTAAACGCATGCCCGTTTTTAATGATTTTATTTGTAAATTATTCAGATAAAAAAATCGTAAATGTACGCGTCCCGTTTTATCTTCTAGTCGACATAATAATCGTGTACGACCTGCGGTAGGCACAGTCACGGACATCACTTCACCTTCAATAACTGTCATATCGCCTGGTGATATATCAGAAATAGGATAAATGCGTGTGCGATCTTGATAACGAAACGGTAGATGAAATAATAAGTCTTGTACGTGATGAATTTCCAAACGCGCGAGATGCTCGGCAACACGCTGCCCAACCCCTTTTAAGTGTTGGCAGGGGAAGGTGCTTAAATCAATGGTGGATTGTTTAAATGTCACGTCACCCTCATTGCTATTCATTTTTTTCTTAACTTAATGGCAGTAATTTAGGATGGACTAGACGCGCTTTTTGCATCGTAATCCACCTTATAGCTTTTTGATAATGCCATTTTATTGGGTGGATTACGATGCAAAAAGCGCATCTAATCCATCCTTGTGTCTTAAAATCATGGTAAAAATACTTTTGACAATAGAACTATTTCTCATTACAGTTTCAACCTCATGCCGAGGTGGTGGAACTGGTAGACACGCAAGTTTCAGGTACTTGTGGGGGAAACCCTGTGGAGGTTCGAGTCCTCTCCCCGGCATTTAGTAAATGTTCACGAGCTAATTAGGCAAAGTCCGTATTTGGCCAATTTCGTGTATGCTTACGGCATTTATCTATGACTGGATTTCATTTTATCTTCAAACAAATCCCGCAACACAATTGTCTCATTACGGTCAGCACCTGTTGAAATAATATCAATCGGGATGCCTGCCAATTCCTGGATACGTAATAAGTATTTTTGAGCGTTCATTGGAAGCTTGGAAAATACTTTAATGCCTACCGTAGACTCTTTCCACCCCGGTAACTCTTCGTAAATGGGTTTGCATAACGCCAGAACAGCCGTATCCATAGGCAACACTGTTATTGTACGTCCATCTAACTGGTATCCCGTACAAATACGTAGAGTTTCTAATCCATCTAAAACATCTATTTTCATAATGCACAAGCCAGAAAAACTGTTGAGTTGTATAGAGCGATGTAGAATAACCATATCTAGCCAACCGCACCGCCGTGGCCGTCCTGTGACTGAACCAAATTCTTTACCGCGTTCTGCCAACTGTTTTCCAGTCTCGTCATGTAACTCTGTTGGAAAGGGGCCACTGCCTACGCGTGTAGTATAGGCTTTTATCACCCCTAACACATAATCCAGATATAAGGGACCTATACCACTGCCTGTACTCGCCGCACCTGCGACTGTATTTGAAGATGTCACATAAGGGTACGTTCCATGATCAACATCTAATAAAGTTCCTTGCGCACCTTCAAAAATAATAGGCTTACCTTGTGCGCGATAGTCTGCTAACAATTCAACAACATCTGCTGTCATAGGTTTTAACTGCGGCGCTAATGTCAACATCGCCTCACATAATTGATGACAATCAATGGGCGTTTGTTGATAATAATTTTTTAAAATAAAATTATGGTAATCAAGCACCTCGGCTAATTTAGCGCTGAATTTTTTCTCATCAAATAAATCACCTAATCGCAGGGCACGTCTAGCAATTTTATCTTCATAAGCAGGCCCTATACCGCGCCCCGTTGTTCCAATCGCAGTGGCACCTTTGGCTTTTTCTCGCGCCTGATCCAGAGCAACATGATAGGGTAAAATCAAAGTACATGACTCGCTAATTCGTAACCGGTCTGGGACATGAATACCGCGTTTTTCTAATTCACTGATTTCCTGCAACAATGCTATAGGTGACAACACAACGCCATTGCCAATTAAACAATGGACATGGGGGTGCAGAATACCGGATGGGATGAGCCGTAAAATAGTTTTCTGGCCATCAATGATTAAAGTATGCCCTGCATTATGTCCTCCTTGGAATCGCACTACTACAGAGGCTTTGCTCATCAGCATATCAACAATTTTACCTTTACCCTCATCACCCCATTGGCCACCCAGGATTACAATATGCTTGCCCATCAAAAAATTCCTATCATTTTTTTGTTATATTAGCTGTGTTATTTGATCCACCATGAAAATAATTAAAAAACCGTCCTTCGGGTTTTAAAACTAAAATATCATTTTTATCTCTGAAGCTATTTTCATAGGCTTCTAAACTCCGATAGAAAGTATAAAATGTGGGGTCGCTGCCATAGGCTTTTGCATAAATCTCTGCTGCTTGCTGGTCGCCTTTAGCACGGATAGTCGCTGCTTGCATTAACGCTTTTGCTTTAATCACCGTCACGTCTTGATCAGCAAGCGCTCTAATTTCTTCTGATTTCTCCACACCGCCTGCACGTTTTGCTTCAGCAAATTGCTTACGTTCGGTTGCCATGCGTTTAAATACAGAGTCCATCACATCTTTAGGTAACGTAATTTGTTGAATACGTACATCAATCACGCTGACGCCTTGATCTTTGCCAATCGTATCGGCTTGTTCTCGAATGGCTAACATCATGTTGGCACGATCTGTCGAAATAGCTTGAATACTCGTACGTCTACCGTATTCTGCACGCACAATATCATTGATACGTTGCTCTAATAACGTCTCCGCCCAGCTTACAGCACCGCCCGTACTCGTGTAAAATTTTGTTAAATTAGTAATGCGCCATTTTGCAAAATACTCGACTTCCAAATAAGTCTGTTCTTTCGTCACCACAGTTAATGGATGCGACACTGGCGTTGCAAGTTCTTGCATACGCATATCGAAATAACGCACATGATCAATAAAAGGAATTTTGAAATGTAAGCCGGGATTTTGAATAGTTGGTTGATCTTTCCCACTCCCTACAATTTTACCCAAACGCAAAATAAGCGCGCTTTCCCCTTCATTCACCGTAAAAAAACTAAAAAACCCAATCACCAAAATGACAATAGCTGCAAGTATGGCATTCTTTTTAATTGGCATCATTTTTGACCTCCAATGCATTTGTTCGACTTGCAAAAGCAGATGGATTCACCCATTTATCTAAGGGTAAGTAAATTAGATTATTGCCAGCCTCACTATCCACTAATACTTTACTCGTATTTTGTAATACTCTTTGCATCGTTTCTAAATACATACGATCACGTGTGATATCCGGCGCACCTTTATACACTTGCAAAACAGCTTGATATTTTGCAACATTCGCTTGTGCGCGAAGTACAACTTGTTGCTGATAAGCGTTGGCATCTGCCAAAATACGCGCCGCCATACCCTGTGCTATAGGTACTACTTTACTTGCATACGCTTCCGCTTGTTGCACATAAGTCGCCTTATCCTGGTCCGCACGATTTACGTCACTGAATGCAGCGCGCACTTGATCAGGCGCTTGCACTTTACGCAATGTGACTGTAATCACTTCCAAGCCTGAGTTATATGAAGTCAGTACACGTTTAACTCGCTCCAAGATACCTGAACTGAGCGTTTCACGACCTGTCGTCAATACTTCATCCAATTTCATTTGGCCAACCATATCAGACAAGGCGCTGGAAGCCACGGCTTTAATCGTTGCATCAGGCTCAACGATATTAAATAAATAAGCGCGCGGATCGCTAATGCGGTACTGCACATTTAACTCAACATTCACAAGATTTTTGGATTGATCAGACATATCCGATATTTTTTTTGTGGTACCAATCCCAGTAGGCAAATCATTTTGATCGGACGATTTTGTGATGAAGTCACCTTGCAAGGAAAATGAATATATTTTCTGGACATCCACCAAGTATTTGGTATCAATAAACCGCGCAAACCAGTGTAATCCGGGTTGCATCACATTTGAATATTGGCCAAACCGCAAGATAACAGCTTCTTCTGCAGGATTTACAATGAATAACCCAGATAACGTCCAAGCAATTGCTATCACAACTGCAATGACTCCAAAAATAAAGCCCATTTCTTGATTCATGGAGGGCTGCCAAGGCATATTCCCCTTCTTTAAGGCAAAAAGAACGGATAATTTTTTCAGTAATTCTCGCAAGAATTTATCAATGTCTGGCGGACCACTGAACCCTTTTTTTCCACTCCATGGATCTTTATGGTTACTATTTCCATTGGGTTCATTCCACGGCATAATTTAACTCCCACTCCAGCAATCT
>JAJONP010000069.1 GCA_021323555.1 Gammaproteobacteria bacterium
AAATTCTTTGAGTCTTAGACATCTTTGGCCTCCTCCCTTGCTAGGTTTGATGCCAAATTCTAAATCCTCTTTGGATTTGCAACTACTTCTTTTTATTGAACTCCTCCACGCAACAATGCCATAGCGCGTTGACTTAGCTTGAGAGAAAAATACAATCTAAAAATATTCTTTATTTTATTCATAGACACACCTTTTTGTTTTGCCATCGCATGACCCCTTTATTAAAGAAGGGCCACTGTGATGCATTAATAATGTGTCTAGCAATAAAGTTTCTCATACCGTGAACACTGATTCGCATGCCTACGAAAAGCGTTCACGGTTCAATGCGAATCAGCGTTCACGATATCTTGCGAATGGGTGTTCACGATACTATGCGAATCAGTGTTCACGGAGCATGCGAATATGCAGATATTTTGGCTGATTCATCACACCCAGCAAAAGTAGAAGGAGGTAATCAATCTGAGTTAATTCTTGGAGCACAACAGGAAGGGATGAAAGCTAGAAGATCATCTGTAAAAAACGCTCGTAAAGCGGATTCAGATTTAGAAACAAGTTCCTCTCCACAAAAAAAACAAAAATCTTCTACTTTTTCTATATTTAATAGTAAACAGCCCTCTGCTGATAAAAATCCTCTTGTTAGCGAGAACCGGTTACCTGTTCGTGCAGAAGAGTTGCTAAATGCATTATTAAATGAGATTAAAAATGATGAGCAGTATTTACATATCGTTGAAGAAAGAATAGCCAAACAGAGAATAGATTATCGTCAATAATTGCATGCGGGTACAAAAATAGAGGCGATTGTTTGAATATTTTCTCGAGCGAGAATATAAGACTGTTTCATCGTTGTAACTAGGAACATGTTTAAAAAACTCAAAATAACTGCTTAGGTATATTATCCGTATCAAGCGCTTAAGCGTTAAAGGAAATAGGATCTTATAGAGGTTTAGGGAAATAGAAATAATGGAAAGAAAGGATGATGATTACCCTAGAAAGAAAACTTTTAATTACCCATAATTCCTGCTAAGTAAAAGAGATCTCTACTAGTTAAACGAGGAGGTTTCAAATATTAAATAGTCATCTGGAAAGAAAACCATGGGTAGAAAATAAATTTGAAGATTTTAAACTGAAAGATATCCCACTTGAACAAAGATTTATGAAATTAGTAACTGACTTAAGTTAAGGCATGGCATAGGGAAGAGTATGCCGTATGCTTGCCAAGATTGAGCCAATACGAAGGCGACCTATCGTTTTTTTGATAACAAGAATGTAAGTTGCATACGAACTGTTACAAGAGCATTTCGAGTCAACAAAAAAGCGATTTCAAGGGATCTCAGAGCAAGTTCTCATTTTGTACGATACAACAGAATTTTCTTACAAACGTCATAAGCCAGTGCTTATCGGGTCAACACGGATTATCCGAAGTGGAAACGCGTATGAGCGTCCCAGGCACACATAGGAGATAGAGAAAGTGATATTTATGAATTGTTCTGTACAGCGGACGAGATAGGCACCCATTTTCTAGCAAGAACTTTTATAGATCGTTTAACGGGCGATGGTCATCATACGATCCAGGATAAATGCAGGAAGTGAAAATGAAAGGCACCCATTATTTAAAGATCACCGATAAAAAAGGCCGGTTATCTCAAGCAGCGTTAAAGATTAAATATAAAAAAATCCGCGTGTTACTGCCTATCGACAAAAGTCTTGTTCTCCTTTACTGCTCACCGTGATTCACACAAAAGAAAATAGAAAAGTTGTCAATCGAGAAAAAATTAATTGGCAGCTTATCACTGATTTGCCTGTTCACTCCTGCAAAGAGGCTATCGAAAACTAAACTGATATGCTCTGCAATGGAAAATCGAAGTATTTCATAAAATATTAAAATTGGGCTGTCATGCGGAAGAGGCTAATCTAAGAACGGCAAATAGACTGAATAAACTGCTAGCGATTTTTTTCATTGACTTTGACATAAGCTGGAGAATATTTTGGATGACGATGATTAATCGCTCTTATCCTGGTTCATCAGTAAAGCGGGCACTTACCCACGCTGAAATATATTTATTGGATTGCTTAGTGAAAAATAAGAAAAGCATGGCCTTAAAGGACAAAAACCTACTCTATTATCTCACCCAAATTGCTAAATTAGGTGGTTATTTAGGGCGGGCTACAGATCTTCCTCTTGGTAATGTCATGATGTGGAGAGGACTATCGACATTGACAGATATTCAATTAGGATTTAATTTAGCACTAAAAATTGTGGGTAATTGAAAGGATACTGGAGCGCTTACGAAGAAAAAAAGATGTTAAAAAAAATTATATTTATTCCCTGAAACGGGAGAAACCATTAAAATATTTCATGGATTAAAGAGCGATCATTTTCAGAACTTGCATTTTTCATAGAAGTATATAAGTAGGAGTATTAAGAATTAAGATGAGTGATTGATAAAAAAATTATAATAGGCAGAAGAAAAAAGTGTTTCTTGCTGCCGCTAACATTTAAGAGGCCTGTAGCAATGGAAAAGCGCTATTTAGATAACCATTACCAGCTCTTACTTCAAGGCGTTGAATTAATTCGGGATTACGCAATTTTTGTTTTAGATCCTGCGGGTTATATTATGACTTGGAATTTAGGTGCTCAGCGGATCAAAGGGTACACGGCGAAAGAGATTATTGGCCAACATTTTTCACGTTTCTATGATGAGGAAGCTAGAAAAAGTCATTATCCTCAAAAAGAGTTAGTGTTTGCTAAAGCGCAAGGCCGCTTTGAAGATGAGGGCTGGCGTATACGTAAGGATGGCACAAAATTTTGGGTCAATGTCATTATTAGCGTTGTGCATGATGCCCAAGGCGAACTTATCGGTTTTAGCAAAGTAACACGTGATCTCACCGAACGTAAGCAGGCAGAACTCGCCTTACAGGCCAGCAAAGAGCGGCTAGACTTAGCCTTAGATATTGCACAAATGGTGGGTGTCTGGGAATGGGATTTTACCAAGAAGACCTTACATGCGGATAAACGTACGTATGAGCTGTTTGGCTTGGAATCTTCTACTTTCCTTATCAACTACGATAATTTGTTTGCGTATGTGTATGCGACAGATAGGATAAAGCTCCAACAACAGATCATGAAAGCTATAGAACACCATCTTCCTTATGAACTTGAATTTCGAGTCACCTGGCCTGATAAGAGCATACATCTTTTATCATCCAGAGGCCGCGTTTATTACGATGAGAAAACCGGTAAGTCTAGCCGGTTATTAAATGTGTGTTGGGATATTACCCAACATAAACATGCAGAAGATTGGATTCAGAGGTATCAATTAGAACTCGCACAAGTGGCGCGAATCAGTTCTATGACGGAAATGGCTTCCTCTCTTGCGCATGAGCTAAATCAACCCTTAACCGTTATCTCAACCTATACGCAATTGTGTTTAGAGTATTTAGAAACAGGCCGCTACCATAAAGAACAACTTTTAGAAAGCATTCAAGAAGCCGTCAAGCAATCGAAGCGGGCAGGAGATATCCTGCACAGAATAAAAGACTTGGTGTCGAAAAGAAAATTACATTTAGAAAGATGCCACATGAATCAATTAGTTGAAGAGAGTACGGTGCTTCTGCGTTATGAATTTCCTGACTATAAAATTAACTTCCAGCTTAATCTGGCTGAACTAACACAACCTTTATTATTTGATAAAACGCAGTTGCAGCAAGTTTTATTGAATCTATTGCGTAATAGTGTAGAAGCAGTACGAGATGCTAATCGACTGTCAGCAGACATTACTATTGAGTCCCGTTTTATTGAAGGAAAGCAGCTACTTATGGCTATTAAAGATAATGGCCCGGGCATACCCGAAGAAGTGGTGGCTAAAATCTTAGATCCTTATTTTACTACCAAGCCTTATGGCATGGGTATGGGGTTAACCATTTGCCGTACCATTATTAAAGCGCATGGGGGCCAACTGATAGTGACTCAATCGGAGTCAGAAAAGACCCATATCCAGTTTACTCTCCCTCTCGATCAGGAGGTGATTGGTGTCAATGTCTTCGATTAAGCCGGTACTCTTTTTGGTTGAAGATGATATTGCCATCTGTCAGGCGCTCACAGCATTATTTGCCACCATACAGTTACCTGTTAAAACGTATCATACTGCCCAAGCGCTTTTAGCTGACTATGATAGCGTCTCTCAACAATCAGGCTGTCTATTAATTGATGTTCGCTTACCTGATATGAGCGGTTTAGATTTGCAGGAGAAGCTGCATGCTTTAAATAACCCTTTCCCGATTATTCTCATGACAGGTTATGGCGATGTTCCCATGGCCGTGAGAGCCATGAAAGCGGGCGCGTTCCATTTTGTTTTAAAACCTTTTAATAACCAAGAATTATTAGAGCTTGTTCAACGGGCTTTGCTAGCCGGTAGCAAGTCGAAGGCGATAAAACCAGATAAACAAGAACGAGAGCAACTTAATCAGCTGACTTCCCGTGAGCGTGAAGTCATCGAACATCTTATGAAAGGTAAACTGAACAAACAAGTAGCTGCTGATTTAGGTGTTTCAATTTCTACTGTAGAATTACACCGCGCGCATGCTATGGCCAAATTACAAACTAAGACTATTGCTGGATTAATCAAAAAATATCTTTTATTAACCCGACTCTAAGGATATTCTTAGTTATTTTAAGGATATCCTTACCTTCCTTATAGAAAAACCGTATTTAGTGAAAATCAGATTTTTCTTATGATAATAACTACTCTCATAACCGGTATCTAACAATTATGACTAAAAACATATTCACTATTTTTATAATTGATGATGATCCAGCAGTATGCAAAGCTTTAAAAAGCTTGTTTTCTGTTAAAGGGTATGCTTGTGAAACTTTTAACGATCCGAAAGAATTTTTGGATCAATACCCTACCTATAGTTCAGGTAAGGGCTGTCTACTCATTGATATATTTATGCCGGTCATAAATGGTCTTGAGTTGCAAGCCGAGCTAAAGGCTCGTCATAGCCTATTACCTATCATTTTTATCAGTGGTCATGCGGATAAAGAACTCGTACTGCAAGCTAAGCAGGCAGGGGCATTTGATGTTATCATGAAGCCATTTGATAATAACTATCTGATTGAACGCATTCAAGCAGCTATAGAGCAGCATTAGTTGGAATACCTTTCTCGCTTTCATAACCTGAGCGCAAAAATTTTAGCCTTATTTCAAAATCTTTGAAACACCTCTATTTGCCTAAGAAAGATTTTCACTTCAGGAGAGTACCTATGCTTTCAGGTAATCCCCAGCATTCACTCATGAAAATCAGTATGTTTTCTCTCTCCTCAAAAAATTAAAATGCTACTTATGAGTGCCTGAGGACACAACAATGATGGGTTCTTCCTTTTTTAGAGTTACAAAATCAACAGGTCGGAGAGAAAATGATATTTTAAAAGAAAATGTCATTACAGATGATAAAGTTTTTTTATCGCTAGAAGAACGGTGGCAGCTTGCACTACTTCAATATAACGCTATATTGGCAAAAGATCCGACTAATATCGAAGCACTGATGGGACGCGGCCTCACCGCGGGTATTTTAATGGATTATAGCCAAGCGTTTGATAGTTATCTGCGGGTATTAAACATTAATCCAACCCATCGTTCCGCTCTTTATCAGCACGCGCTCTTACTGGCAAGTATTAACAGAAAACAGGAAGCAATAGAAATTTATCAAAAATTATTAATTAACCATCCTGATGATATCGATGCAGCGGCTAACTTAGCCATCTTGCTACGCGCTCAAGGAAAGGCCGGTATTGAGCTAGCGTGGGTATATTGCGAGCCTTTTTTAAAAGAAGCACCCGAAACCCTTGATATTATGCGAGCGGCTGACCCCGATACGCTACTTGTACAGGCAAAAATGCTGCGTGCTTTAGGGTGCTCTCACAAAGCAGAAGCTTGTTGCAACCGAATTTCAGAAGAATTTAATGCAAATTATCCTGGGTTACGCGTACTTAAAGAATTAATTTCTTCTGATGAAATAGAACCGAGGCGAGCGAGCCCTCTTAAAAAGCGCTGCGTTATTCTTTAATTGAGAAATCTGGAGAAGGCTCTCCAATAAAAATGGAAAATTTTAAAGAAGCTAAAGCCAGAAAAGAGGAGCAATGAAAGGTACCCGCAGAATTCACACGTTTAAAAACGGGAGCTTTAGCATACGTATACTGGTATAATTTTACTAAGCTGTTTAGTAAGTTATTTTCTGGTAAGTCAGCCGGTTTTGATTATTTGATTAAGAGAGGAATTCATTATGAAAAGCGCTGAATTTCTTGCACTAATTGCGGCAAATGCCAATAAGACAAAAAATCTGCGGTCCTATTTTGGGCCTTGGCCGTCCAGCATCAACCGTGTGCCTGATGAAATTGCAGGTAAAGTTGGTCGTATCGTTGCCTTTGTTCAAGCTAAAATAAATGAAGGGCACTTTTGTAATAAAGAAACGGAATATTTACTGATTTATAATTTTCAACCGCTTCACTTGTCAAAAAAGGATGTCATTTATTATTCGTTAGACCTATTACGCAAGCCCACGAGCCGAATTAAGCGGGTAAAAGAAAAAATCGGCGAGCCTATGCAGTTGGTTATTCAAGGTGAGACTGGTGATGTCATGAATAATTCTCAGTTTATGGTAAGCGTTGAATTAGCAACGATCGAGGAGATTGCGAGAGATAAGTTAGAGCCCCCTACCATTTATGGTAATTATACGGCATACGCTGCGCCTTGTTGCTTTGTGACACTGCTGAGTGATGAACTGCTTTCCGCCGAATTGTTATTTGATGGGGGGTATGATAAAAGCAGCATGGTTCAAGAAGGGAAGGCTTTTGAAAACCTTATGGACGCGCGCCGTATGTTAGCAGAAAGCCAAGCCGTAGGCCGCTATATTGCGGAAATAACGGACACGGAAGATGAAATACCCCGCTTAAAAAAGCAAGGCTTATGTTTAGAAACAGTTAAATTGATGGACTACGGCGCTAATACCGTAATTGTCAATACGCATCCTCGTGTGCTTTTTATGGAAACGCCCATCGAGGATGAGTTAAGCCGTCTTGAAGAGGCGTTTGGTATGCTGGAAATCCCAAGTATTAAAGCGACTCGCATTGCCGTGGCTAACGCTCTGGACCCGACCGGAGAAGATAAAAGGGATTTGCAGAGTGAAATCAATAGAGTTATGGATCCTTTTAAAGAAGAGATGACTCCTCCTCCTTCCTCCTTAGTCGTCCCCGCTAACACGCCAGCCGCATTGAATTTGTTAAGCCCTGTCGTGTTAACTTCAGCCAGCCTCGCTGAAGCCTTTGCAAAAATAGAGCCGCCTTTTTCCGATGCTGATACTGCTGGTGCCTCTGGCTCGGAATTTGCAGAAGACTCGCCTTCTCCAGCAGGGGCGCGTTCATGCGTTTTTTTTCCGCTTGTACGAGCTGCTTCTGCTTCACCTGCTACGGGTTCCTCGTCTATTAGGAAACGCCGAATATTAATCGTTGAGGACAATGTGATAAATCAAAAAATGCTTCTTCGTATCCTTAAATCTGCAGGCCATCGGTGTCGCATTGCTAATGACGGCTTAGAAGCATTAGTCGCGTACGATCAGTTTACGTTTGATATTATTTTTATGGACATTGTGATGCCTAACATGGATGGACTAACCGCTACTCAAGAAATTCGCAAAAGAGAAAAAGAAAAAAACTTAAGACGAACGCCTATTATTGCCATTACAGCCAACGCGCTTGAAAAAGACCAGCAAAAAGGACGTGAAGCAGGAATTGAAAAGTATATTGCTAAGCCTTTTTCAAAAGAAGAAATATACGCACAGCTTGTGGCATTAGAAGAACATGAGAGAGTCGTAAAAAATAGTGCCTGTCCCTTTTCTTGAATTAAAAAGCCCCTTAGTCTAAACGGCTTTTGATACAAGACTGGCATTTCTAACCCCCCGGGTCGGCAATTTCTCTGTGCTATTGTTTCCCTGATGAGAGGTCTTTTACTTCAAGACGAGATTGCTATAAAAGCACACTTGCGAAGCAAGCGCCCGATGCGGATATGATCCAGAAAATTTGCGGAATTCTCTACTTGAACAACAGAAATTAAAAGAGGAGAATATCCATAAAAAGCAGCATCATAATAATGAGAGGCAGGAGGTTGCTTATGTTGCCACGTACAGATCCTGATGAAATTCCTTCCTTATCGAATCATCCCGCTTTCTCACTAGAAGGAGAGGAGGCCATCCACACAATTTCCACACATGCAGAAGCGCGTCTTGGCATATTGACGCCAGTTGCGCCCCTCACTCCAAGGCCAAGCGAGAACCCTAGAGAAGCTCTTCCCCTTGAGATTAAAGTGTTTGTGATTGCAAAAGCCACTGTGTCTAGTGCCTTCGGCGGAGCGGGTCCTTCTGATTCATCAGCAGCGAGAGTTGATGAGACTAAGAACGAAGACATGCTAGATTTCCAGGTTTTATTTGAATCCACACCCGGTCCTTACCTTATTTTAAAACCTAATTCAGACTTTACGATTGTTGCCGTGAATGATGCGTATTTAAAAGCCACTATGACCCAACGGGAACTGATTCTCGGCAGAGGTCTCTTTGAAGTATTTCCAGATAATCCTTCTGATCCTAAAGCCGATGGGGTACGTAACTTACGCTATTCATTGCAACAAGTCATAGAAAAAGGGATAGCTGATACGATGCCTATCCAAAAATATGATATTCGTCGTCCAGCCGCCGAAGGCAGCGAATTTGAAGAACGCTATTGGAGCCCCATTAACACACCTGTGTTGGGGAGGACGGGCGCAGTCAATTTTATTATTCATCGGGTAGAAGATGTCACTGATTTCATCCATCTTAAGCAACAAGAGATTGAACAACAGAAGCGCGCACAAGCCTTGCAGGTGCGTACGGAGCAAATGGAGGCTGAGCTTTATAACCATAGCCGAGATATTCAGAAAAAAGAAGAAGCATTAAAAATAAGCCATAAACGATATAGCACACTAGCCTCTATGTTACCCGTGGGCGTATTCCACACCGACCTGGAAGGCCGCTGTCTTTATGTTAATCCGCACTGGCAGAGGATGACGGGCATCAAACGAGAAGAAGCAATAGAGCAAAAATGGTTTACATTATCTCAGCCTGCCGATCAATCCGCGGTCTTGAATGCTTGGGAACATTGCCAAGCGACAGGCAGTTGCCAAGTAGAGTTCCGTTTTTTCGGAGCACATCGCAAAGAATATTGGGTATTGGCTCAACTCACGGCTGAATGGGTCGACAACGAAGTCAAAGGTTATGTAGGTTCAATTACAGACATTACAGAACTCAAAGAGTTAGAAGAGACCCGAATAGCCGTCCTCAGGCAAGCAGAAGAGTACCAAAGAAAATTAGCAGAGGCTGCTGAAAATTACCGCCAAAACCAAGAACAATTTATTGACACCATGTGCCATGAGCTACGTAATCCTTTGAATGGTATTTACGGTAATGTGGGCCTCCTTCAATCCAGCAGCTATGCAATGGAAAAAATAATCCGAGGCGCATCGCCTCTGGAACTGACGGAAACTCTTCGCGATACGATTCTTCACCAGCTGGAAAATGACAGAGCATCTCTCGAGGCCATTGATAAATGTGCGCGTTATCAAAAAGTGATCACCGATGATGTATTGAATTTGTCGAAGCTCGAAGCCGGAAAAGTAGAGCTTAATCTCATTGATTTTGATCTCCGCAAGTTAGTCAGAGACACTGTCGGTATGTTGGAGACACAAGCTCATCAAAAGCAGATTCGGCTTCATTTAAATTTACCCTCTTCTCACATCAGAGTGATAGGTGATCCGAACCGTCTGATGCAGGTATTACTCAATTTATTATCCAATGCCCTCAAATTTACATTGGAAACGGGAACCGTAACCGTTAGCTTCTCTATTTTGGAAGAAACTCGCACGCATACGATCTTTCGATTTACGGTAAAAGATACGGGGATTGGGATGAGCGAGGAAGAGCAAAATAAACTGTTTAATCGCTTTGCGCAAGCCAGCTCAAAAATTTCAACGGAGCATGGAGGATCTGGCTTAGGATTAATGATCAGCAAAAACTTAATTGAGTTGATGGAGGGGAAAATTGAAGTAGAAAGCAAAAAGTGGAAAGGCACCCAATTTAGTTTTACGATTAAACTCGCGCCAGCGCCTCGACTTCAAGAAGAGGAAAAATCTACTCTTGCCGTTCCTGTCAGTTCTAAGAAATTAAATTTGTCCCGGCGTAGGGGATTGAACATTTTAATTGCTGAAGATAGCCTGATTAATCAGAAAATTTTAGCTAGACAATTACAACAAGCCGGTCATATCTGTCACGTGGCCAACAATGGCCAAGAAGCCCTTGAGATGCACGGTAAAATTCCCATTGATTTAATTTTTATGGACATTGAAATGCCCATTAAGAATGGACTTGAAGCGACTCAAGCTATCCGTCAAAAAGAGCAAGCGTCTTCTTTGTGTACTCGGATACCTATTATTGGTCTCTCTGGAAATGCACGTTCAGAACACCGCGAAGAAGCACTGGGCGTTGGCATGGATGCTTATCTCACCAAGCCTTATGATAAAGAAAAGCTATTAGAAATGATCGCCCACTCTGCGCCTTCTCTCTCACCCCGAGCAGCAGTAGATCGTATGTCAACACCTGCTACGTTGTTTAGTTCTATCACACCGAGACAGTCGCAACATCGAGAAGCAGGCTCATCCTTCTTTGGGGTATGCGCAGAGGCTAAAGAAGAACAAGAAACGGCAGTCATCAGCGCGCGAGTCAAAAAAAAAGAAAAATCAAAAGACGTTACTTCTTTTTGGAACAAAAAAAAATTAGGGCTATCGGTTTTAACTATCGGATCTCTAGCAATGGGGGCCGCCCTCGTAGTAAAGAACGATAGAAAACAATATGTATAATGTAGGTGCTTTGGAAAGACAGTCATGGAGAGTAAAATATGCTTTGATGAAAACTTTAAGAAAGGTTAACTTTCAGTTTCTTAAGAAGTCTTAGAGTAAGCGTAAATTAAAGCACCCACTTCACAAGATATTTTTGGTTTTTTAAACTTCATTTTTTAATTAATAATGGAGTATCAAATAATGCAAAACCGATCTGCAAAAAACGCACCGCTGGATATGGAAAAATGGGGAGAAATTATCAACGGATGGGACCAGAGCAGCGAATCGCAAAAAGCGTATTGTCAGCGCTTGGGATTAAATCTTAATACTTTCTCTCATGCACGAAGCAAATGGTTATCGAGGAACAAAACGCCAACGAAATTCATCCCTGTGACAATCAAAAAGAGTGTCGAGGCAAAAAAGCTATCTTCTGCATTTCCGATTATCCTGAAAAACCAGAGCGGCTATAAACTTTATCTTTCTACGGCGTTGTCGGCTGAAGAACTGAGTCAGCTATTTCAATTATCGGGGTGGCGTCATGCTTAAATTTCGTGAAGAGATAAAAATTTACGTGAGCC
This sequence comes from Gammaproteobacteria bacterium, assembly GCA_021323555.1. The sequence continues at coordinate 11,495 of JAJONP010000069.1, forward strand.
TACAAGCGATTGATGCCAGAAAAAGCATTGATGGGTTGTGTGCCTTAGTGCTAGACCATTTTTCTGAGAATCCACAGGACGGCAATGTATTCGTCTTCTTTAATAAAGCAAAAGACAAAGTCAAATTATTATGGTGGAATGCCAACGGGGTTGTAGTGCATTACAAGCGGATGGAAAAGCACCGTTTTGTTTTTCCAACACGTTATGATATGACAGCATTTGAAATCACTGAAACACAATTACATGGTTTATTAGCGGGATTAGATTTTTCTTTAATGCGGCATTTTCCAGAAATTGATTATTACCATTATGCTTAAAATACTAGGAAATAATAGCAATTTCGTGTATCATGCGTTGCATGATAGCCCATGAAGAATACCATCAGACAAGCCGAGAAGATCTTCTTAAAATCGTGATGGATCAAGCAAAGCAAATCCGATTTTTAGAAGAACAAATCCTCGCCTATCAACTCTGCCAATTTGCTGCCAAATCTGAAAAGCTGAAAGATCCAAGGCAGCTCTTTTTTTGATGAAGCTGCTTTGCCTGAGAAGGTGATTGCCGAGGAAGAACAAATCACTTTACGCGCGACACAAAAAAGTCGGGCGTCAAGCACTGCCGAAAGAATTATTACGTGTTCCTCGCATTTATGATTTAACAGAAGAAGAAAAAATCTGTGCTTGCGGTTGTATGCTCACCTATATCAAAGATGAGAAATCGGAGCAGCTCGAAATCATTCCTGCTAAAATTTATGTGATCGAACACATTCGAAAAAAATACGCCTGTAAACAATGCCAAGCATCGGTTAAATTAGCAACGCAACCGTCTGCGCCTATTCCAAGAAGTATTGCAGCGAGTGGCTTGTTAAGTCATGTACTGGTTTCGGAGTTTCAAGATCATCTTCCTTTATATCGCCAAGAATCCATCTTAAGGCGAATAGGTGTGGATATACCGAGGATGACGTTGAGTTTGTGGGTCATCAAGTGTGCCGAGTTGTTCGTTCCCTTACTCAAGCTCATGCAGGATCGTATTCTGACCTACGATGTGGCGTATTCGGATGAAACGACCTTACAAGTTTTAAAAGAACCTAACAAAGGCGTTCAAAGTAAAAAATACATGTGGCTCGTGTGCCGTAGCAGCAAGAATAAACTGTTAAGGATAACAGTCATTTTCAATGCAAGAAGCTATAGAAAAGATGGTGGGAGGCCCACCAGGGTCGATTATCAGGAATTGATCTTAAACTACTTCAAGCGGCTCTTGTTAAGAGCAAGGGTCGTGAGCGTTGAAGCAAAAGCAGAAATAAAATTCTGCAAGTGAGAATCAAAAAGACGAATAAAACTGAACCTCTGTAGACACGTCGTAATGTATTTTATAGAAGCATCAAAATTGAAGTCGAAGCCATACTTCAAGAATACTAGTCTATGAGAAACCTGGATTGCTGCATAGGCGATGCTCGGCGGAAAAGAGGCGTGACTTTGATTCAGGCTTTTCTATGGAACTGCGGGAACCAGTCGTTTTGATGTTAAGGGAGAAACCCAAGTGAGAATAACTCACAAGGGTGAGAGTACTGATGCAAAACACTGGGGCGGAGTAGTCTGTAGTAGTAATGAAGCAACTGTAATGGTTGTGGAGCGAAGGGACTACATTAGGCTGTTCGATATGAATATTCAACTGATAGAAATCAGGAGGAAATATTGATACCAACAAAATCATTTGAAATACCAAAACAATTAGTTATGCAAGCATACAAACTTGTAAGAGCTAATGCAGGGGCAGCAGGCGTTGATAAACAATCTCTTGAGGATTTTGAAATAAATTTAAAGGATAATTTATTCAAACTCTGGAATCGGATGTCATCAGGGAGTTATTTTCCTCCACCAGTAAAAGGAGTGCCAATTCCGAAGAAGTCAGGAGGCACGCGCTTGTTGGGTGTACCCACAGTCTGTGATCGAATAGCGCAAATGGTAGTAAAACTCATTTTTGAACCGCAAGTAGAGCCGTACTTTTTAACAGATTCCTACGGATACAGACCCAAGAAATCGGCACTGGATGCTGTGGGGATCACTCGTCAACGATGTTGGAAGTATGATTGGGTCATTGAGTTCGATATCAAAGGACTATTTGATAACATACCGCGAAATTTATTAATGATAGCGGTAAGGAAACACACAAAATGCAAATGGATATTGTTATACATTGAACGATGGTTAAATGCACCTATGCAAGTATCAGATGGAAAAGTTGTCAAAGTCAATGAAAATTCCATAGCTAAGGACAAAGAAAATTCCATAGCAACAGACAAAAAATTTTTATTTATTCTCCTTCTTGTTTTGAATATTTT